>NZ_JAVDVQ010000010.1:0-179815 GCF_031456935.1 Arthrobacter ginsengisoli
GGGAAACGGCTACAAGGAACCGCATCCGAACGCGATCCGTCAACGAAAACTCAGCCGACCAAGGCGACGGTACCGAACCGAAATCGCGTCGTAAGGCGCGGCGTTGCGGTTCCTGTAAGCCCGAGCACCCGGCGGTGGAGCGGAGCTGCGGGTAGCCGTCATGCACGTTGCGCAAATGGAACCCTTTGCGCAAAATCCGGCGCTACTCAGAGGAGCGGGGGAGTGGGGTAGGCCTGGGCGCGGCGGGAACCCGGTCGGCTAATTGGTCCCACAGGAAGGGTGGGGAAACGGCTACAAGGAACCGCATCCGAACGCGATCCGTCAACGAAAACTCAGCCGACCCGCTTGAACGCCATGTCGGAGAGGGCCCATTCATCCGGTGGGCCCTCAAATGCCTCCCACGGGTAGTCTTCACCGGGGGAGAGGAGTTCCGCGACGGTGTTGACGTTTTTAGACAGCCATTCCTTCCAGAGGATCCGTTCGATCCGGTAGCGCTGCAGCTGCGCCGCGACGGCTGCCAGCACGCCGAAGTGTTCGGCGAGTTCCTTCAGTGACGTTGTGGCCACCACGGACCAGGTCCGTGTGGTGTCGCGGGAGATCATGTTCCAGGCGGCCATCACCTCGAGTGCTTCGCTGACTGCTGTCCGGGAGAGCCGGGTCAGCTTCACGATCTCCGCCGTCGTCAGGCCGGGGGAGTGTTCCAGCGCCTCGTAAATGAAGGCGGCCGGCAGGCCGAGTTCCCGGAACACCGGGCGCAGGGCGTGAATCTTTCCTTTCCGCCAGGTCAGGTCTTCAGCGGCTGCCTTCATCTCCTCCGGGACGGTCAGCATGTAGAGGTCCCCCTTGGTGCCGCGCCCCTGTTCCACCAAGGTCACCAGCGGGTCACGTTCGCTGCGCAGCGCCCTCAGATGCGCCCCGACGGTCGTGTGGTCCAACCCGGTGGCCACCGCGATGGACCTGGCCCCGAATTCAACGAACCGGGAGGCCGTCATATGGGCAGCTTCGCCCAGGGACCTCAGGACCATCCTTCTCGCCAGCCCGGTCCTTGTACCTGTGTAGGTGTGCTCCTTCAGCCGGAGGGCATTTCGCCAGGTCCGGATGAGCCGGTGCTCGGTATCGGGATTCGTCGAGACCAGATTTCCCTTTAGCACTGGGGGCTGTGTATTTGGCTGGCTTGTGGGGGATATACGGGCATTGTTCTTTCCGTCCCCGGATCGCGGGTTTTTACTGAGGTACTTGACGGCGTTCAGCCAGTCCCGGCGCAGGGCCGGGACCCGGTGCCGGGCGGCATAGCGGGCGTAGAAGGAGGCCAGCCCTGGCCAGGTTCCCTGCATCATTCGGCGTTCCACATCGGTCAGTTCCATGCCGGCGGCCGCGGCCCCGGTGATGATGGCCTGGCGGGCATCCGAGTCGGAGGCGTACCGGTTCGAGTCGTAGAGCCCGGTCTGTGCCATCAGCTGCATTACCCGGGACATCCGGCCGGCCGGGTGCTGGAGTTTCGGCGCCTCGTCGGCCGCCGTCGGGAAAGCCTGTTCGAGGCGGAGTGCCCGGACGGCACCGATCTCCCCCGCCAGGTCAGCATTCATGGCAGCCCAGATGGTGGCGGAGTTGGGCCGGCGGGCAACGTCGTAGGCCATCGACAGGCTCATCGCGAGTTCCTGGTAGCCACCCCTCTTATGAGGGGAACCGGGTGTCCGCATGCAGCCATGCAGGAGGTTCTGGTGCGGGGTCTTGTCCAGGGTCCGGTACCGGGTGCCCAGCGCCTCGACAAGATCACGCGCTTCAGAGAAAGTCACCCGCTGCGCGAGCGGGACATAAACGTGGCGGCCGCCGTTGGGGGAAAAGTCCTCAATCCAGCGGGCCCCCACCGAATGCAACCACGCCTGGATTGCCCGAACGTCCGCCTCCACCCACTCAACGCCGGCGACAGACGAGTCGAAATCGAGGAAGATCGCCGCGCAGGTACCGTCCTTACCGAAGATCCGGACCGCAGCCGGGAAAGAAGGAAGCGCCTCCGTCAGAGCCCGTTCATGTTTCTGCGGGTACGTCTTGCCTGCGTCACGAGAGAGCCTGACCCGGAGCTGACCTGCGAGAAGAGGCGCCAACGCAGCCCACGCCTGTGCGGGGCTGGAGGAAGAGGATGGCCCGTGCGACACGCCAGCGCTATATACGGCTGGCAGCACGCGGGCGTGCTGTTGTACGATGATGCTGTTCCTGTCGAGGGAATGACTGAGGGCCGATCTTGCAGGATCGGTTTTGCAACACAATAGAAGCCCTGAGAAGGACTTCCATCCGATTTACGATCTGTTCGCCGGCAAGCTTCGCGGATCGTGGATCTTCAGCTTCGAAGGCCCGCCTAGTGCGGGCCTTCTTCTGTTTATGAGGCTATGCGGATGGGCAGTTCCTCCTGGTGCGCGAAGTGTCCTAGCAACGCTAGGTCTTCGCGCAGCGACCGGTCGACGGCAGACGAAACGTAGTCAGTGACAGTCATGCCCTTAGCGGCAGCGATCATTTGAACGTCCTCCGCAGTCTTGGCTTGCGTGCGGAAGCCAATGTATTTGCGGAGGCCCTTGCTGGGCCGTCCGCCTCCACGATTGATTACTGCGCTCATGGTCATGTCCTTCGAATCTCGCACAACCTGCGGTTGTGGCTGTTTCATCGCTGGTGCTACTTGCAGTCGATCCATAGGAGGTTTCTGTTTACAGCTATCGACTGTGTCGAAAATAGCACTGCCTAGGAGGGTATCCGGGGATTTGTTTACAGAAAACGGCCCCGCGTGTCGCGCCGCACAAATCTCAAGCCGTGACGAACCGAGCCGAAAGCCTACCTCTCCGGTGGTGCGGCAGCCGTCCGGGGCTACATGAGTCGCGCCATCGGCGGCCCCGAGGCTGGAAGATTTGATTTTCCGTAAGCTCCGATGCGGAATGCGCTCCCTGCTCTACCGTCCGATGGATTCGGCCCGGGCCGCCGCTGTGGTCGAACGGGACCAGAACAACGCCAACGTCCGCATCAGCTCCGGGAATCGTCCCTCCGCCCGAGCCCTGGTCGATGCCCGCTCCGCCGCGCAAACCGCCGCCGAAGAAGCCCAAGGCGCCGGGCTGGTGAACTTCGGCCTGGTCGTCACCGCCACCGTCACCGACCCGGACCGGCTCCCCGACGCGGTCGCTGCCGTGGAACAGACCTCGGGCACCGCCCGGGTGTTGCTGCGCCGGGCCTACGGTTCCCAGGACACCGCCTTCGCCGCGTGCCTGCCGCTCGGGCTCGTCCTGCCCCGGCACGTCCTGCTGCCCACCGAAATCAGGGAGGCCCTGTAATGCAGCAGCTCTTTCGCCGGGAAAAGAAGAACGCGCTCCTTGACGGCGTGGAATCCGAAGCCCGCGGCCGTCGTAGAGCAGCTGCACGGCTGGCACGGTTGCGTGTCCCCGGTTCCCGGGGCTGGGGCGGCCGCGGGGGAGGGGCTGCCGCCCTGGTCCCGGCCGTGCGCGAGTACCGTGGGACGACGGTGCAGGTCTGCGGGCTGTGGCCGTTCAGTTCGGGCACGTCCTCGCCCATGATCGGTGTCCCTTTGGGCTGGCACGAGGAAACCCAGGCCACGGTCTGCTGTGACCCGATCAGCTGGTTCCAGCGCGCGCACCTGATTTCCAACCCCTCCGCGTTCATCCTCGGCAAACCCGGCCTCGGCAAATCCACGCTCGTGCGCCGCATGATGCTCGGGCTTTCCGGCCAGGGCGTCCACCCGCTCGTCCTGGGCGACTTGAAGGGTGAGCATGTCGACGCCGTCGCCGCGCTCGGCGGGCAGGTCATCGAACTGGGCCGGGGTCGCGGGTATCTGAACATCCTTGACCCGGGACAGGCCGTGGAGGTCGCCGGGCTCCTCGAGGAACAGGGCCGCCACGACGCAGCCGTGCGGGTGCGGGCCGACGCCCACGGCCGCCGGCTGAACATGGTCGTCTCCCTCATCACGATCAGCCGGAACAACCCGCCCACAGATCAGGAACAGACCATCCTGGACCGTGCCCTGCGCGTCCTCGACGAGACCTTTGACGGTGTTCCGGTCCTGAAAGACCTCCTCGACGTCATCACCGCCGCCCCGGACGAGCTGCGCCAGGTCGCGCTGGACCGCGGCGACGTGACCGTCTACCTGCAGGAAACCCGGGCCCTGGAAGCCACCCTGCTGGGCCTGACCGGCGGCGGGAAACTCGGCGAGATCTTCTCCCGGCACACCACGAACCCGATGCGGCGCGACCGGGCCGTCGTCTTCGACGTCTCCAGCATCGATGAGACAGAAACGGACCTGCAGGCCGCCGTGCTGCTCGCGTGCTGGTCCTACGGCTTCGGCACAGTCAACGTCGCCAACGCCCTCGCCGACGTCGGTCTGGAACCGCGCCGGAACTACTTCGTCGTCCTGGATGAGCTCTGGCGGGCACTGCGCGCCGGCAAGGGCATGGTGGACCGGGTCGACGCCCTGACCCGCCTCAACCGCTCGGTAGGTGTCGGGCAAGTCATGATCTCCCACACCATGTCCGACCTGCTCGCTCTCCCGGCAGAAGAAGACCGGATGAAGGCCCGCGGCCTTCATCCGACGCTCCGGCATGGTCATCTGCGGCGGCCTCCCCGCCTCCGAAATGCCGCTACTGACCGCAGCGATCCCGCTCTCGCGGCAGGAACAGCAGAAGCTCATCTCCTGGCAGGACCCGCCCGCCTGGGACTCCCGCGGCGGCGACATCGAACCACCCGGACGCGGGAAATTCCTGATCAAGGTCGGCGGCCGCCCCGGCATCCCCGTCCAGATCGGCCTCACCTCCATCGAAGCCTCGTTGAACGACACCAACAAGCGCTGGCACGCTCTGGCGGAAACCCTGATGGAAGCGACCGCTCCGGCCCGTGAAGAAGGTGCGGCATGAGTGCCCCGAACCGCAAAGGCACCGGCCTCGGCGACGGGCTGGAAATCTGGCTGGCCATCGGCCCAGCTGCCGTCATCGGGGGCGGCAGCTGGGTCGCAGCCCACCTCGGATCCTGGTCGGCCGGCATCAAAGCGCCCCCGGCCCACCCGATTGACCTGATCGCCGGACTGGTCAAGGGCCGGGTGCCGTGGCCGGTCCAGTCGACGGTCATTGCCGCCGTCATGGCGGCACTATTGGTGGTCGGCGCCGTCCTGGTCCTCGTCGCCTGGGCCAAGGGTGCGGGGAAACGGGCCCGGGTGGACAAAGCCGCACGCTACCTCGGCCGCGGCAAATCACTGACCGCGTTCTCCGAGAAGGGTGCCATGGCCACCGCCGAACGCCTGGGCATCAAAGACACGCCCGGTATTACAGTCGGCCGGGTGGTCTCCACCGGGCAGAAGTTCATCCAACCGTGGGAAGATCTCAGCATCGACATCTGGGGACCCCGGACCGGTAAGTCCACCTCCCGTGTCATACCGGCCATCCTGGACGCACCGGGGGCGGTCGTTTCCACCTCGAACAAGCGCGACGTCGTGGACGGCACCCGTAGCGTCCGGGCGCAAACCGCACCGGTGTGGGTGTTTGATCCGCAGAAGGTCGCCCAGGAGGAACCTGATTGGTGGTGGAACCCGCTGTCCTATGTCACGGACGAAGAGAAGGCGTACAAGCTCACCCAGCACTTCGCCGTCGGCTCGCGGACCCCCGGGTCGAAACCGGATGCGTACTTCGATCCGAAGGCTGAGGACATTCTCTCCTCCTACTTCCTGGCCGCCGCACTGGGGGAGCTGCCCATCACGCAGGTGTATCTGTGGGTGACGGAGCAGGTCAGCCGGGCCCCCATCGAAATCCTGAAAGAGCACGGCTACGAGCTGCAGTACAAGGGACTGGAATCGACGCTGAAGCTGGCCGATAAACAGCGGGACGGTATTTTCGACACGCCGAGAAGATGGTCCAGTGCCTCAAGAGCAGGAACACCCTGCGTTGGGTCGCACCCGAGGCCGGGGCGACCGTCGCCACGGCCTCCCGCCGGCAGTTCAACCCCCGAGACTTCGCACAGTCACGCGAGACGATCTACATCCTCTCCAAGGAAGGCGCCGGATCGACCGCGCCCTTGACCACCGCCCTCACCGTGGCCATTGCCGAGGCCATGGAGGAACGGGCCGAGCGTCAGGGCGGCCGACTGGCCCTGCCGGCATTGTTCGCCCTGGATGAGCTGGCCAACGTGGTCCGCTGGGCGTCGCTGCCGGACCAGTTCAGCCACTACGGCTCCAAGGGCCTGATCGTCATGGCGATCCTGCAGTCCTGGTCCCAGGGCGTGGAATTGTGGGGGGAGGCGAACATGCGGAAAATCTGGTCGGCCGCGAACGTTAAGGTCTACGGCGGGGGAGTAGCCGAAGACGGCTTCCTCCGCGCCCTCTCGGACCTAATCGGGGACTACAGCTACACCAACGTCTCCGTATCCTCCGGCAAATCCGGGCGCAGCCGCTCCCGCCAAGAGGGCAAGGAACGCATCTTCGACGTCTCCAACCTCGCCGAACTGGACCGCGGCCGCGCCGTCGTCCTCGCCTCCGGCGCACCGGCCACCCTCGTCCGCACACTGCCCTGGTACACCGGACCCCACAAGGAAGCCGTCGAAGCATCCATCGAGGCAAACAGCCCCCGCCGCGACTATGCCGTTCCAGTACCCGCCGGTGAACTTGCGACAGTCAATCCCTGGGTCACCACCAAGTAGGAGTACGACATGGCAGAGGAAATCGGGCTATTCGCCGAAACCGATGAACACATGGACCACACCCAGACGGAGACTGACGTCGAGCCCGCAAAGCCTCAGCTGGTGTTCGGCTCGGCCGAGGAGTTTCTGCACGAACAGCTCCTGCCCACCTACGTCCGCGACGTCGATAACCGCAGCGCCAAATGGTGCATGGAATGGTACTTCCACCCCGAGGCCGTCTCCCGCGTAGAAGCACTATGGCGGGCCTGGGAGCATCTGCGCCTCGACGGCGCCACCGGCATCAGCGTGTGGTGGCGCGACCACGCCGACCACATGCGCGTCCTCCTCGACCCCAACGGCCCGTTCTACAACTGCGATAAGTCCGGACACCGCGACCCCGCCTACCTGGAACCAAAACGAGCACCATTAGGTTGGTTTCCAGACATGCGGCTGCGGACGTCATGACCTGTGCAAGGGCGTTCAGGGTGGCCTTGTTCATTCGGCCATTTCCGTTTATCGGCGACCGCGTCCGTCAAAAGGCTTTGTCCTGCTAACCAAAGCCATACAACGGGGGAGGGTGTAACCGCTCCAAGCGGAGTTTCCGCGGGCCATCTGTCAGCTTGGAATCTGACACCGTTCAACAGAAGGCTGCAGGAACGGCTTCTGGACCCTATCCTGACGGTGCTTGAGGGGCTTCCTGACATCAGGTTTAGGTGTGCACCAACTGGACGAACGCCGCGCCCGTGAGCCGATTTCCAGTGCCGGTCTGGTGGCCGTCTGCCAGCCCGGTGACGGTCCGGGCGCAATTGGCGGCGCGCACGAGGCCACCGAATACCCCTGCATGGTGTCCTTTTGTGAAGCCAGTAGCACAGCGCGCACCTCAACTGCGACGGCGCTTATTTTCCCCCGCGGGGCGGGGCGTATCGATTACCTGCTCTGCGCCATGCCACTAACGCACTTATTAGCTTGTGTGTAACAATGGGTTCGTCGAAGGAGGAGACATGGTTGTCTTGGTGAAGTCAAGGATCGAGGACGGTATTGGAATACTGACCCTCGCCGACGAGAAGCGCGGGAACGTCCTTTCCCCCGGGCTCGTCGAGCAGGCGCAGGCCGCCCATCGCGAGTTCATTGAGCGTGGTGTGCGTGTTGCGGTTCTCAATTCAGAGGGCCCCGCGTTCTGCTCAGGTCGCGATCCGGAAGTGGTGCGGGTACCGGGTGTCCCCCCGGCGGGTGCCGTGCTTATCGGCGAGTTCGAGCAGTCACCTGTGTCATGGGTTGCCGCGGTGGATGCCCCGGTGATTGGGGCGGGAATCCATCTCATGTCGACCTGCGTGGATGTGATTGCGGGGCCCAACGCGCGATTCCGCGTGCCCGAGCTGCGCGACGGGATCTATCCTCGACCCGTTGCGGCCGAGCTGGCACGCATCATCGGACCGCGTCGGACGATGAAGCTGCTGCTCACAGCGGAGGCGCTGTCCGCATCCGAGGCTGTCGCAGCAGGACTCGTCGGAGAACTGGTGCCTTCGAATGACCTGACTGCGCACGTGACGACTCGTGCGCAGAGCCTCCTGTCGCTGGGCGACGACCTCCTGCGAACCACCCGCGACGGGTGGCACGTCCGGTTTGGCACGAGGCCGGCCGACGAGCATCCCTGAGTGAGCGCAATGCAACACTCGGCAGCACACTTATGCAATAGAAACGGGCCCGAGTGATGGACGCGGCCACCGCGATTGAAAGGATCCCCTCATGACAGAGCACCGTTCGGAGATCACAGCGCAGCTCGCCGCCTTTATCTCCAATGCGAGCATGGAATCGCTGCCCACCAGCGTCACAACCAGGCTGAAGCTGCACATCCTCGACACCCTGGGCTGCGCTCTCGCGTTCGCGGACCTCCCGTGGTCGCGCAACGTCTGGGACTACGTGCGCTCCCGAGGTGCCGGCGGATCCGCGAGCGTCCTTTTCTATGGCGTACGGATGCAGCCGGAGACCGCGGCGTTGGCGAACGCTTCCTTTGCTCACGGCTTCGAGCTGGATGACACAGAGATGAGGACTGCGAGCCATCCCGGGGTCGTCGTCGTCCCCGCCGCGCTGTCGATGGCCGAGCACCTCGGGGCGACCGGTGCGCAACTGCTCGCGGCGGTGGCTGTCGGCTACGAAACCATGATCCGCGTCGGGGTCGGGGGAGTCGGGATGACAGCTCGAGGCTTTCAGTCGACAGCCATGGCAGGTTCCTTCGGGGCCGCAGCCGCAGCAGCTTCTCTGATGCGCCTCGACTCAGACAAGACCGCCCACGCACTCGGCATCTGCGCAAGTCGTGCGGCCGGCATCGCCGAGTACACGATTTCGGGTGGATCGGTGAAACGCCTGCACGCGGGGTTCGCCGCCCAGGCCGGTGTCGAGGCTGCTGGTCTGGCATCGGCAGGGGCCACCGCCCCCCGTCAGGCGTTGGAGGGGCGGAGGGGGCTCTATCGGGCGATCACCGACACCCCGGACCCGAATGCCGTCACCGCCGGCCTCGGAAGCGATTTTCTCTTGCTCGGTACCGGATTTAAACCACACTCATGCTGCGCCGCGCAGCACTCGGTCCTCGATGCAGTGAGCGATCTGCAGAGCGAGCACGCCTTCACGGCCCTGGATGTATCAAACGTGCACGTGCGGCAGAATCCTCGGGAGTTCGATTCGGTCGGCCAGATCCGGCGGCCGGCAGATGTGATCTCATCGCAGTTCAGCGGTGCCTTCGGTATCGCGCTCAGGTTGGTGAAGGGCGGGAACGGTCCCCGGGACTACCTTGACGCCGTGCTGGACGACGAGGACCTCCTGAACGTCGTCGACAAGGTCACATACGAGCGCACCACTCCCCAGTCTGCACTGGAGGGCGATGCTCCGTCCGAAGTGCGGGTGAAGCTCACAGACGGCCATGTGTTCGAGACCTATGTTAGCCACGCACGTGGCACGGCACAGAGGCCGCTCCTCGAAGACGAGGTGCTCGCGAAGTTCCGTGACCTCGCTGCGCCTTCGCTCGGGCGAGGACGCGCAGAGCACGTAATTGCCCTCGTTCAGGATCTTGAGCACGTCACGGAGATTGAGGAGCTCTCGACGGCGCTGAAGATTGCCTGAGCGACCTTAGGCGCGTGTGATCGCGTGTGGGAGGGCCAGCCAGTCCCGTGATCAGGAAGACCCCGATGCCGGGCGGTCCGCCGGCGTCGAAGGAAACGTCGTGCGTAACCGGTCAGATGGCGACGTCGTTTTCGCGAACTCGGCGCCTCGGCCGGCAGGCAGAGGGTGGATGAAGCGTTGGCACAAACCGAGTAGTGCAAAAGTGTGTTACATAAGTTATGCTGGACGCATCGCCGACAACGGGAGGTGCCATGGTTTCGGTAACGGTGGAGAACAGGACCCTGTTCGATATGACAGCGAACGATCTGCGTGTTCCTGCGACCCAGGCGGATCGACCCGAGCCTGTCCTGGCCGATTTGCTCGCGCAGCGATGGAGCCCGCGTTCGTTTGATGCAGAACACGTCATTGCAGACGCCGAGCTCGCCCTCCTGCTTGAAGCTGGCCGCTGGGCGCCATCGTCGAGAAACGGACAGGCGCGCCGCTTCGTCATCGGTCGGCGGGGAGGCGTGCTCTTCGGACAGATCAGCGAAACACTCGCGGCCAACAACGCGACGTGGGCCCCTCAGGCGGCACTCCTGCTGGTCGGCGTGCTCGTGCGCAAGGATGAGGCTGGGCGCGTGGAGTCGTTCGCTGAGTACGACCTCGGGCAGGCGATTGCGCATATCGGCCTTCAGGCGGAGGAGATGGGCTTGCGGATGCGACAGATTGGCGGTTTCGATCGCGCGGCATTAAGTGGCGCACTTGGACTCGGTGCACCGCTCGAGCCGTTCATCGTCGCCGCGATCGGGCGCCAGGCGCATGCAAGTCTGCTCCACGGCGAGCTCGCCGTCCGCGAGACTGCGCCACGTACGCGACTTCCCATCGGGGACATCGTCCTCGCACGGGACTGATGCCGGCTGGCGCGGGTCGCAGGCGCCGGAGCTCTGATGCATTGCTGCGTGGCCTGATACACACAGGTGCAATAGTCTTACCTTAAGCGTCAACCATCGAACATCTGCTGCCACTTGGGGGCTAACACACCATGACAACGGACACCGCCGAAAACATGCCGAGCGTGCTGGGCTTCGCCATTCTGCAACTTTTCTCGCGGATGCCTGCTAGCGGCTACGATCTCAAGGAGCGTTTCCAGTCGTCACTGGGCCGTGGCTGGCACGCGTACGACACGCAGATCTACCGTGAGCTGAAGCGACTTGAAGCCGTCGGATACACCACGGGCGAGGTCGTCAAGGGCCGGTCCGGCCCTCAGCGCAAGCTCTACACGATTACACCGCAGGGTCTCCAGGCGCTGCAGGCGTGGCTATCGACACCCCTGGATTTCACCAAGACCAAGGACGAATTCCTGCTTCGGGTGTGGACCCTTGAGCTGTTCCCCCCCGGGGAGGCGGTGGACTTCCTGTTGCGGGCCCAGCACGAGTGGCGCAGCGCGTTGCAGCACGAACAGGCGGCACTGCGCACGCTGAATGATTCCTACGGAGAGGTCGACGACGGGTCGCCCGACGCGATCTTCGGGCGGCAGCTGGGCATCGAGCTCAACATTGCGATGACGAAGGCTCGGCTGAAGTGGGTCGACCGAGCCCTTAAGGTGCTGGAGACTCGGGCGCGGGTCGAGGAAAAAGTACTCAACTAGTTAGTTTCGGGGCCCGGGGTGCACGCGGTCGGGTTCACCCGCGGTCCGAAAGTGGGCGTCGAGATCGCCAAGTCGTCGCCGAGCAACTCGAGCTCGGCGGCAAGGGTGCCTGCATCGTGCTTGACGAGGCGGATTTCGACATCGGTGCGAACATCCTCGCAGTGACCTTGGCGTGCGCACAGCGGAATGGTCTGCGTTGCGCCGACCTCTACCATCGTGTAAGAGTCGGCAGGCGACGAGCTCGTCGCCTGCATGAAGAAGCTCGCAGAGGTCCTCAGGATCGGCCGAGCAGCGACTCGACGACGGATGGCGGACCGGCAGCGCCCAGCAGCCTGACCGCAACGAAGGTTACATCGCATCCGCGCAATACGACGGCGCCATGGCTACAGTCGGCGGCGGGTGCCCCGACGTCTCCCCGGTTCTACGCGGATGCGGCCGCCGCCGTCGCGAATATCCTGCCGTTCGGCGGACGCAAGTTCAGTGGGTTCGGGCAATAGGGCGGCATGCACCTGTTGTATGGCTTTACCGGGCCCGCCTGCAGTGTGATCAAGACTTAATGAAGTGCCAAGGAAACGCACCATTGCGCTACTTAGCGCAATCGGAGTATATTGTCGTTCAGCGGCGGGTAGCACGTTCAACCCTGAACTGAACCCGAACCGTTTCCCATCGACTCAGGGCTGAGTACACTCATAATGCAGTACAGACAATGAGGTCATAGTGAAAAAAAAGATCCTGCCGATCATCGGTGCCGGTCTCATCGGCATGCTTGCGCTGACAGCATGTGGCGGACCGTCAGGGGCCGCACCCAACGCATCTTCGGCCGTGGAAGCCACCGATCTTGACTCGCTGATCGCAGCGGCGCAGGCCGAGGGCTCACTCCGCGTGTACGGCCAAATCCCGGAGGACTCGATGACGGCCTTCGCGGAGGCATTCCAGAAGAAATACGGTATTAAGGTCAATGCGCTGCGCCTGGGCGGCAACACGCTCGCATCGCGGTTCGACGCCGAAACCCAGGCGAGAACCGCCACCGGCGAGGTGCTGACTGCGACCGATCTCGAGTTCATCAAAAAAGCCACAGATCGCGGTGACCTGGTCAGCTTCACCGACTCAGGCGTCGCGAAGCTCCTGGATGGCTTCCCCACCAAGGCGATGCTGGAGGATTACAAGTCCCCCGTCCTGAATATCGTCGACACGGGCTTCATCTACAACACAAAGATGGTCGAAGCCAAGGAGCTTCCGAAGTCCTGGTCGGAACTGTCCGGCTCGCGTTGGGCCCGAAAGTACTGTGCGGCAGATCCTGGCGCGTCCGCCAGCGTGGCGAGCTTCATGTGGACGCTACGTGAAAAAGAAGGTGATCAGGCCCTCTCCGACTTTGGTGCGAACATTGGGCGCTGGTACCCCAACGTTATCGCTTTGACCGAAGCTGTGGCCTCCGGCGAGTGCCAGCTCGGAGTGAACAGCGCCGAGTTGTTCGTTCGTACAGGGCAGAAGAACGGGGCGCCGGTCGAATTCGCGTCGCAACCATCCGCGCTCTTCCCGGTCGTCTCGGCGGCAGTTGCGGCTAACGCTGAGCACCCCAATGCGGCGCGACTGTTCCTTCACTTCATCCTTTCCCCGGAGGGGAGCCGTCTTATGAACGACCCGGCTAACGGCTCGTACGGACCGTGGGACAGCGCGGAATACCCCGCCGATTTCTGGGTCCCGGCGCCCAGCGACCTCGAAAAGGTCCGCGCCGACACGCCGGAGCTCCTGAAGCTTTTGGGACGCTGACCGGGTAACTATCGCAGTACTTCTCTAGTGGAGATTCACAAGGGACGCAGTTCGGGCTCAACGCCTGAGCTGCGTCCCTTTGGTCCATCCGCCCGATTGCGAGGGGCTAAATCTTTGCAAGAAACGATAAAGTGCGCTACTGTTATGGGCCAGGGTCACTTCCGTTGGCTCACACGCTGCTATCTCGACGACGGAGGGTTATGGAAGCGACAGAACTGCTGGCAGGCATGCTGCGGCGCACGCTGTTCGTGATCTACAGCGGTCCCGTTGCCGGCGTTGAGCCAGAGCGGGGTGCCGCGCATTTTGCGGAGCACCTGCGCCATCTCATGAACTGGGAGCAGCAAGGAATCCTCTTTGCCGCCGGGCCCTTCCTTGAGAATGGAAAAGCCACCGCACGCGCCATGTACATCCTGCGGGCCGGCAGTCTCGACGAAGCCCGCTCGATCGCGTCGGACGAGCCGCTGCACCGGCACGGCATTCGGGAATTCACCGTCGACGAGTGGGTTCTCAACCAGGGCCGCGTCAGCCTCACAATCGACTTCTCAACTCAGCGCGGTGGCCTCGATGGGCCACCGCCCAGCCTTCATCCGAACAAGAACCGGCAAGGAGCACAGTGAGTACTACAGGTGCACAGATAGACATCGATGCGGAAGTGCTTTTCAGTCGCATCCGGGAACTGCTTCCCCTGATCGCCGAGCGAGCCGCAGACGGAGACCGTGAGCGAAGCGTCCCAGCAGACGTGATCGCGGAACTCGTCGACGCAGGGGTCGCGCGTGTGCTCGTACCGCGCAGATTCGGCGGTTCCGAGTTCGGTCTCGACGTCTGGTACAAGGTCATCTACGAGATCGCGCAGGTGGACATGGCCACCGCGTGGCTGGCAAGTCTCGCGATGCACCATCCGCACTACGTGGCCCAGTATCCGGAAGCCGCGCAGGAGGAGGTGTGGAAGAGTGGCCCGGACGTCGTCATCTCGGCGTCGATCGCTCCCACGTGCAAGGTCCAGGCCGTCGAAGGCGGATATCGCATCTCTGGCCGCTCCCCGTTCACCAGCGGCATCAACAACAGCACCTGGGTGATGGTCAGCGGCTTCGTGCCGGGGGCTGGTCCAGAGCCGGACTGGCGCTTCTTCCTTATTCCAGCCAGCGACTACACCGTCGTGGACACCTGGGATGTGATCGGCATGCGCGGCACCGGCAGCAACACGGTGGTAACCGAGGATGTGTTCGTGCCCGAGCATCGCGTGCTGCGCTACAAGGACCTCATCGAGGGCGTCTCGCCCGGGGCGGTGGTGCACCCGAACCCGATGTACGCGCTCCCTTTCAAGTCATACTCATCACTCACCTTCGCGGCACCCGTCGTCGGTGGTGCAAAGGGCGTGTACGAAAGGTTCGTGGCGTGGACCGCTGAACGTGCGGCAGGCAGCGGCGCGGCCGTGCGCGATTTCACGAGCGTGCGGGTGAAGCTGTCGCGCGTAGCGGCGAGCATCGATGCCGCGGATATGCTGCTTCGGCGCATCGTTGCGACGGCGTCCGGCCCCGTCCGGCCGACCGCGGACGATCGCGCCCGTGCAATGCGGGACTACTCTCGCGCGGTCGAGCTGGCGGTCGAGGCGGTGGATTCGCTCGTCGCGATCAGCGGCTCGGGCGTCTTCGGTTCGACCCATCCGATCCAGCGGGCGTGGCGGGACATCCATTTCGCGAGCACGCACATCTCCCTCAACCCCGAGACGAACTACGACCACTATGGGCGGCTCGCGCTCGGAATGGGGCGTGCTCCCCAGAACATGAGCTACTGATGCGGGCGGAGACGGACGCGGGAGTGAACGCCGTGGCCACCACCGAAGACGCGGAGCAGACCAAACGACGTTTTCGCGACGTCATGGGGCGGTTCGCTACGGGCGTGACGGTGATCACCGCCGAGTCCGAGGGTAGAACCAACGGGATGACGGCGAACGGCTTCATGTCCGTCTCTCTTGAGCCTCCGCTGGTCGTAATTTCAGTGCGTTGCGAGTCGAAGATGATCGGCTCGATCGACGCCGCTGGTGCGTACGGAGTAAGCGTGCTCGCGTTCGAGCAGGCGTTCCTGAGCAAGCACTTCGCCGGCCGGCCGGTGGAGGGCCTAGAGGAGCCCTTCATCGAGGTGGACGGGATCCCGATGATCGTTGGCGCTATCGCTCACATCGCAGTGAAGGTCGTCGACCGGCATGTCGTCGGCGACCACGTGCTCTTCGTCGGGGAGGTCACGACGGCCGACCACGTGACCGGTGATCCGCTGATCTTCCACAGCGGGGCGTATCACGCACTGTCCAACGTCGAAGAGTGGACCGCCCGGTGGAACGTGGAAGGTGGATGGTGGTAACCCGGCGAACGCAGGGTGCATCCGCCTGCTTAATCCCTCGAATAGTACACTATTGCGTTACTTGGGAATGAATCTATAGCTTTATTCCCAGGAGTCGAGGACAACCGCTGCTAGCTAGGGATGTTCTACCTGAAATTCTTTCACCAAGACAAAGAGGTCACTGATGAAAACGATGCTTCCCGATCCCGCGAAGCGCGAAGCCGAGGCGGAACCGCAGCTTGACGCGACCACGATGGCCGCCGCGGTGATCCAGCCGACGCGACTGCGTAAGTTCCGTCCGCCGACGCCGTTCACGGCACTCTCGCTGCTGCTGGCGCTCATCATGATGGCCATCACGCTCTCATCGGTCGGAACGGTGCTCGTGAGTCTGTTCGTTTCGGACAAGGGCTTCTCGCTCGCCCCGACGATCTCCGTGCTGACGGCCCCGAGCACGTGGGAGCTCGTCAGGGCCACCGCAATCATCACCGGTTCGAGCACGATCATCGCGACCCTGATCGGCGGCGGGTTGGCCTGGCTGAACGAACGCACGGACTCACGAATGGGAGTGTTCTCGGACCTCCTTCCCCTCATGAGTTTCCTTCTCCCGCCTGTGGCTGGCTCGCTCGGCTACATCTTCCTTTTCGCACCCAACGCCGGCTACGTCAACCAGGCCTGGCGTGCTCTCCTCTCCGTGTTCGGTGTGGTCGATGCCGGGCCTCTCCTCGACATCTACAGCTGGTCCGGATTGATCATCGTGTTCTCGGTTTATGGCGTCCCCTTCACCTACATGATGATCGCGCCCGCACTGCGGATGATGGACTCCGGCCTTGAGGAGGCGGCGCGCATGTCCGGCGCCGGTCCGCTGCGTACCATGTTCCGCGTCACGCTGCCTGCGGTGATGCCGGCGATGGGGGCAGGCGCGTTCCTGTGGATCTGGATATCCTTCTCGATGGTCGATATCCCGCTGATGATCGGAACCAGCGCGCAGATCGATGTCCTCTCGTCGCGCATCGTGCAGCTGCTCGCGTTCTCATATCCCGCCGACCGGACCGGCGCTGTCAGCCTCAGCCTCATCATCACCTTCGTGGTGCTGGTGGCCTGGTTCATCCAGTCGCGGATCCTGCGCGCAGGCAAGCACGCGACAGTGGGAGGCAAGGGGGCTAAGACTACCCCGGTGAACCTCGGTCGCTGGCGTACGCCGGCTCGCATCCTCGTCGTCGCGTACTCTACGGTGACGATTCTCCTTCCGGCACTCGCCCTGCTTTACGTCGCACTCGCCGGAACGTGGAGAGCCGGGATCTCGCTGGAGGGACTTGGATTCGCAGAGTTCGGAAAGATGTTCACCAACGTCTATACCCTGGAGGGTCTGCGAAACAGCTTCGGCCTCGGCATCGTGACGGCGACAATCGTCGTGATCATCGCGGCGATCATCGCGCTGTACGTCTCCCGCGCCGGCTCGCTGACAGGCCGACTCGTGGACGCCGGCATCAAGCTCCCGGCGACACTCGGTACGCTCATTCTGGTAGTTGGCATGGTGCTGTTGTTTACCGGTGCGCCGTTCTACCTCGGTGGGACGCTGCTCATCCTGCTCATCGCGTACGCGGTGATCAGCCTGCCCAACGCCTCTGTTTCTGCGGATGCGGCGGCAGCCGGCGTGAGCAATTCGCTCAGCGAGGCCGCCCGCATGTCGGGGGCGAGCGAGAGCCGCACGTTCGTCAAGGTAATCCTCCCGTTGCTCATTCCCGGCCTCGTGGGCGCCTGGGCTTCGGTCTTCGTCCGTGCTTTCGGCGATCTGACCGCCTCATCGATGCTGTCCGGCGCGAACAACCCGGTCATCGGGTTCCAGATCCTGGAGCAGAGCCGTTACGGATCGTACGCGACGACTGCGACCTTGTCGTTCACGCTGGCCGTAGTCTCCACTATCACCGTGCTCGGTGCCGTCTGGTTCGGCCGCTGGAGTAGTCGTTGGACCCAGGGCGTCTCCGCCCGTACCCGCAAGCGTTAGCCAAAGGAGCAGTGCTTTCATGAATACCAACACGCTGAAGAAAGAGGATGCCGTGGCGACCGACCTTGCTGCGCAGCAACCGTTGCTGGCCATCAGGGACCTGCGCAAGCAGTTCACCCGCGCGAACGGCCACCTGGTGACTGCAGTCGACGACATCACCCTGTCGATCGCACCTGGTGAGTTCATCGTGCTGCTCGGCCCATCTGGCTGCGGTAAGACCACCTTGCTGCGTTGCATCGGCGGGCTTGAGACGGCCAGCGAGGGCACGATCACGATCAACGGTCGCGCCATGTTCAGCGCTGAGCTCGGCACCGATGTGCCGACGCGTCGACGCGGCATCAGCATGGTGTTCCAGTCGTATGCGCTGTGGCCTAACATGACGGTCTTCGAGAATATCGCTTTCCCGCTGAAGAGCCGGCGGCGTGGCATGAGTAAGTCCGAGATCCGCGAGGCGGTCGAAGAGATCACCCGCGTCGTCGGAATCTCCGACTTGCACACCCAGTATCCGCACCACATCAGCGGTGGCCAGCAGCAGCGTGTGGCTCTGGCACGCGCGCTCGTTGACGGCAACGCTCTGGTGCTTTTTGACGAGCCGCTGTCGAACGTCGATGCAAAGGTACGCAGGGATCTTCGCATCGAGCTGGCTGCCCTGCAGGCCAAGCTGGGCTTCGCCGCGGTGTACGTCACGCATGACCAGGAAGACGCCATGGAGCTGGCGGACCGCATCGTCGTCCTCGAAGGCGGCCGGATCGCCCAGGTCGGTGCGCCGCAGGAAATCTACGAGAACCCGGTGAGCAGCTACGTCGCAGGCTTTGTCGGCTCGAGCAACTCGATGTCGGGCACGGTGCGCGAGGTCACCTCGACCGAAGTCGTCCTGGACAGCACGATGGGTCTGATCAAGGCACGCCCGAACCCCGGTCTGGTCGCCGGGCAGGAAGTTGAGGTGATGTTCCGTCCGCAGCACGTGCGCATCCACCAGGAGCGGCCGTCCTCGACGAACGCATGGCCGATGCTCCTGCGTAAGATCATGCACTCCGGTACTCACGCTGAGATTCTTCTCACCCACGAGCACGAGATCTACCAGGCCCGGGCCGACGCGGACTTCGAGGCGGTCCTGGACTCAGATGTGTGGGTGACGGTCGAGCAGCGTCACGTCTTTGGGTTTCCAAAGCGTGCTGTCCCTGCGTAACGCCGCCATCGATCGCGGCCTTAAGACATGATTGTGCGAATGACCGATCCTGCCAAGGAACTGCTGCAATAGCGTCACGGACGCTTCCATGAGTAACGGTGACCGTGCCCGTCGGGGCGCGGTCACCGTTTGCTTCGTAGTGAGGAGAGAGAATGAATACGGTGTCGACACCGCTGAGGGAGCTTTCGGAGTGGGCAGCCACACTGACCATCGGCGATATTCCAGACGAGGTTGTGACCCAGGCGAAGTGGTGCGTCCTTGACCTCATGGGTGTCTCCGTGGCCGCGGCCGGGGATGAAGCTATCACCCGGCTCATTGCGGCGGAGCGGAAGCTCGACGACTCGGCGCAGGCGCGGGTCCTCATTCGCGGAGAACGCTTCTCGGTTCCTGTCGCTGCGCGGATCAATGCTTTCGCGGCGAGCTTGACTGAGCTCGCCGATAACGTCGCCGTGCACGCGAACGAGTCGAACATCCCGCTGGCGATCGCACACGGTGAACACCATGGCACGGCCGGTGAAGATCTGCTTGTCGCGGTTGTCGTGGGTGCCGAGGTCGCGCGTCGGCTCCATGACGTGTACTACGACACGAAAAAGTCTGAGCGCGACTTCCCGATCGGTGTGCCCTCAGCGTTGAATACGTTTGGCAGCAGTTTCACCGCTGCCAGGCTTCTCGGCGCTGGTCCGGGTGGGATGTTCGACACGGCGAACGTGGCCCTCAACCTGATCGCCTCGGCCCTGGAGACCTCCGTCCTCACCGGCAGCATGCTGAAGCCGATGTTATTTGGTGGGTGGCCGGCATCGGCCGGATACACTGCCGCGGTGTATGCCTCGCAGGGATTGACCGCGGCCGTGGACTCGCTGGAGAGCCCGTCGGGCGGCTGGCTTCATGGCGCCGCGCAGTCGTGGAACACTGACGAATTTACGCGTGACCTTGGTTCCCGGTGGGAGCTGCAGCGACCCGATCGGAAGCGGCATGCATCCTGTGGGTTTTCGCATGCGGCCCTGGACGGTGTCCTCGAGCTCTCGCACGCGAATGTATCGTCGTCCTCACTCGATCAGATCGATCGGATCGAGGTGCGCCTGTTCCCGTTCGGTGCGCAGACGGTCGGGGGGCCTGCGGAGGGTATCACTACGAGCAATGCGGCGAAGTTCAATCTTCGCTACCTCATCGCCAGCGCGCTGCAGTCGGGCGGGGTGATCACGATGAAGGACACCGACGAGACCATCATCCCCACTCGGCTTGCTGACCCTGAGTTCCAGTCGCTCATGGGTAAGGTCTCGGTGGAGCGGGATTCGAACATCACACTGGCGTCGCGCTTCAGCGCCGATGTGAGCATGGTTCTCGCAGACGGCGAGCGTCAAACCACGTTCGTGCAGCACGCACGGGGAAAGGGTACGAACCAGCTGTCCAAAGCCGAGATCAATGAGAAGTACACCGGTCTCGCAGCCCCAGTGCTCGGTGATGAACGAGCGGAGCAGCTGCGCAGCGCGGTTGACGAGCTGCAGTCGCTGCCGAACGTCTCGTCTCTGGTGGATTTGCTCGTCCTCCCCTGACGGCGTGTTTCGACGGATGCCTCACAGAGGCGGTCCCTGAACATGAATCGGGCCCCCGCAACTGCACTGCGGGGGCCCGAGCTGTCCGCTCTCGACGGTCAGGGAAGCGACTCTAGGGCAAGCGCGCTGCGCGCGGCGATTCCGCCCGAGATGAGGAACTCAGTGACATCACCCATGGAGTTGTAATACGGACCCCAGAGAGACCCGCACTCGCCGATGGCGTACAGGCGGGGTATGGGTCCGTCATCCTTGTCGAGCACCCGCTGCTGGGCATCATGCTTCGGGCCGCCGTGGGTGTTGATAAACGTGGGGAGCATCGGGCCGACCGCATAGAACGGCGGCTCATCCAGCGGCGCGAGAAAGTCCTCCCGGCCGTGCTCTGAGTCGATGCCGGCCCGGCACGCATCGTTCCACTCGCGCACCGTCTGGACGAGCACTTCCGGATCGATATGCCCTCCGCGGTAGGCACCGGACTCACCCGCGAAAACGCACTTCTCGGCAAGCTCTTCGATAGTGGCGGCCTTGATGATCCAGCCCTTCTCGAGCTCAGCGAGGTTATCGCCGCTCCAGGCGGGTGTCCGCGAATTCAGCGTGGTCATCGCCGCACCGGCGCGCCGCACCTTCTCGTCGAAGATCTGGAACGCAGGGATGTTCGTGAATTCCGCTGCATCCGGATCGAGGGAAAACCAGTCAGCGCGGTTCGCAAAACCATGACGCAGCGTCCCGATCTCGAGGGTCTCGTTGTGGAACCGACGACCGGACTTGTTCACCCAGATCAGGCTGCCAGCTTCCTGGAATACGGGAGACGAGTATCCGAACCGTGCAAGCCGCATGAAGTCGTACGTGACATACACCCGTCCGCCGCCAGTCTCTATGCCCCAATAGAGGGGACCCGAGACCGAGTTCATGTGCCAGAGCTTTGCGCCAGCCTGCTGGGCCATCGTAATGCCGTCGCCGGTGAGCAGGGGCGAGCCGATGAAGTGAACCGGTGCATGTGTGAGGAACTGCCGCCGCATCTCCTCGTTGAACTCGAAACCGCCGGTGGCGAGGACGGTGCCTCGTCTTCCGCGCACCGCGATTCTGCGGCCCTCTGCCGTGCGTGCGACGACGCCGAGGATCTCCCCGCTATCGGGGTCCTGCACCAGACGCTCCGCCGGAGTCTGCAGGCGGATGCGCGCACCGCGTGACTCCGCGAGCTTAGCAATCGCCGTCCACAGTGCGTCTCCGCCAGGGGCGGCGATGACGCTATTGCCGAGGATCCCGCCGGCGCCCGGAGCACCTGGGTACTCGGGATAGAAGCCGTCGGCACGGAAAGGCTTCGGGTCCTCCTTCACCGGGAAGCCAAGCTGGGACTGGAATTCGGGGATGTCCGCCAGCCCGTCGATGTATGCCTGAAGCACCTCGGTTTCGGTCTGGCCGCCACACATCCAGTCCAGGTACTCGAGCGCACGTTCGTCATCGTCGGCGTGCAAGATCAGCGATCCCGCGATGCAGGCCGAATTGCCCCCGCCGATCTCGCCCTTCTCAAGGACGAGCACATCGGCACCTGTCTCGGCCGCGACGGCGGCGCAGGTGGCCCCGGCGCCCCCGTAACCGATGATTAGGAGGTCTGCTTCCTCGTCCCAGTGCTGAGGGACGCCGTGCGCAGGCGGCTCGGTTCCCTTCTGTGTACGGCCGTCGGCCATGGGTGCTCCTTCGTTGTGGGACGGGCAGGGCATGGTCGTGACCTACCCGATCGGACTTTCAGAAACGGGTGTAGAGGCGTCGTGCCGTTCCCTTGAGAATCAGCGTACGGTCATCATCGCCGAGCCATTCGTAACTGTTGATCGCACGGGTGATGTCGTCGTACTGGAAGCCCGTGAGCGGATCGATGGGCGATCCGCTGCCGGGAACTTCGGTGCCTAGCATTACCCTGTCGGCCCCCACCGTCTGAACCAGGAGCGCGAGTGCGTTGCGGTCGTGCACGAGGGAGTCGAAGTACATCTGGCGCAGGCTCTCGTCGAACGAGACGATCTCGGGAGGGGCGCTGCTGTCCTTGTTGTCGTATGACTCGACCTGCGTGTACTCCAGGTATCGGGCGGCGCGCCAGCGTCCGATCTGATATGGCACCGAGCCGCCGCCGTGAGAGACGATGAGCGACAGGTTTGGGAAGTGTTCGAAGACGCGGCTGTTCGCCAGCGAGATGGTCGTGCGGCTCGCCTCGGTGATCATGTGTTCGCTGTAGTTCTCGCGTGGATCGCGGCAGCCGGCCGCGTGAATGAGCGCGGGAATGCCGAGCTCCTCGAGCTTGGCGAAAAGCGGATACCACCATTCGTCGCCGATGCGGGGGATGCCGAGATTCTGTCCCTCAGCTGGGTCGGGGTTGATGAGCACGCCGATGAAGCCGAGCTCCAGGACCGTCCGCTCAAGCTCGTCCAGCCACTGCGAGGGTTCGGTGCCGACAGCCTGCGGAAGCGCGGCGATGCCGCGGAACCGCTCCGGGAACGCCGCAACCTGCGCCGCGACGGCGTCATTGGCGGCACGGGTCCACCAGAACACGATCTCCGACGGGTTCTCGGCATGCATCAGCTGGAACGGGCGGGGTGAGATGAACTGAACGTCGGTGCCGACGCGATCGAGCAGTCCGACGTGCCGCTCAGCACCGCGCAGCACCTGATCGGGATTCAGCTTCACGCCTTCGCGGCCGTGGGCGCCGCGGCTGGCGGTCAGGATCGAGCGATACGCGTACAGCTCGGCGGGCGAGCTCACGTGGCCGTGGATGTCGATGATCACAGGGTGTCTCCGTCGTTTGGGGGTCAGAGGTCGAGGACGATGCGAGGGCTTTTCGCACGGGAGACGCAGATGAACATGCTCTCGTTCGCATCCTGCTCGGCCTGGGTGAGGATTTGGTCTCGGTGATCCGCCTTGCCGGCGAGGATGCGCACTTCGCAGGTGCCGCAGAAGCCTTCCTCACACGACGCCGGAATTACGCCGGCCACGACCGTGCGGACGCTCTCGAGGATGCTCTCGTCGGAACCGACGGAGACCGTTGTGCCAGTCTTGGCCAGTTCTACTTCGAACTGGGTGTTCTCGGCAGACACCACGGACTCGTCCACCGGCGCTGCGCCGAACCGCTCGACGTGCAAACCCGGCAGCCCGAGCTCCTCGCAAAGCTTCTCGACAGCGGAAATGAGTCCGTTGGGGCCACAGCAGTAAATGGCAGTCTGTTCATCGGCATCGCTGAGGATGCCACGAAGGTCCAGTATGCCGTCGTCGTCTTCGGCGACGAACGAGACGCGAGAGTCGTCTGCGGTCTGCGCGAGGCGGTCGACGACGCCGATGAAGGCCATCGACTTGCGCGAGCGTCCACCGTAGTGGAACGACCAGTCGGGTGCGGGGGACCTTCGCGCGACCCTGTGCAGCATCGGAACGAGCGGTGTCACACCGATCCCGCCAGCGATGAAAATGTATCGCGGTGCATCCACCAGTTCGAACCGGTTCCGCGGGCCCGTGACGGTGAGGGTGCGTCCGACGAGCCCGGTGTCGTGAATCTCCTTCGAACCACCACGGCCAAGGTCCTCACGCAGAACGCCGACCCGATAATGCTGCGGGTCGTCCGGGTTGCTCCACAGCGAGTACTGGCGGACCAGACCTGAGGGCAGGGTGATCTCGAGGTGTGCACCGGGATGCCATTTGGGGAGGTCGGCGCCGGTCGAGTCGACGAAAGCGACGGAGACCACGCCTTCGGCTTCGTGGCGGACCTCACGAACAAGCAGGGACAAGGGTTTGGTGTTGTCCATTTCTACCTCCGGGTCTGGAGCTGGTGGTAACCCGCTCGGGCACGTGCATCACGCAGTGTGGAGCCGGCCAGGATCTCGTTACGAATGGATTCCTCGGCATCGGCGATCATTTCCGATGCTTCAATGATCTCCTCGGCGCGATCAGCGGGAAGCGCGACGAGGCCGTTGATGTCACCGAGGAGCAGGTCGCCCGGGTTGACGATAATACCGCCGATGCTCACGGGCACCTGAATGCCCTCGATGCGCACGCGGTCCTTGCCCGTGCGCATCCAGCGGCCCTGGGTGAACAATGGGTAGTCCAGCTCCAAGGCACGGTCCAGGTCGCGGCAGACGCCATCGATAACGGTGCCTCCGAGTTCACGCTGGGACGCGATCGTGGTCATCAGGTCGCCCCAAACCGTCGCATCAAGGCGCGCCCCGTTATCGATCACCGGCACAGCACCATGGGCAACGTCATCAATGAAGTCACCCACGCTGCGTCCATGCTCGTCGGCGGGAACGTACTTCACAGTGAACGCAGGACCGGCCAGCCGGAACCGGTTGTCGAGGGGCATAATGCCGGCGCACTGCCCCTTGATGTTGAGGCGGTCGAGAGCGTCGCTGACGCAGGGGGTTTCCAGTGCTCTCAGGCGTTTGATCAGTGTGTTACTCACGAGTGGATTCCTTTTCCGGTGAGCTCCTCATAGGAGCGGCCCATAACTGAAGTGATGGGATCACCCTCATCGAGAGCGGCCGCCATCGCGGCTTCCCGGTCCGCGAAGCGGCGCGCACGGTCGAGGACATCTGCCGCGCGGTCGAACGGGATGAAGACGATACCGCTGCCGTCGGCGCGGACGAGGTCCCCGGTACTGACAGATACGTTGGCAAAGCGGACGGTCTCACCCCAGCTTTCCTCCACAAGGCGACCGCGGGCAGTGATCGGGGTCGCACTTCGGCCGTGGATCGGATAGTTGAGCGCACGGCTTTCGTCGACATCGCGCACTGGCCCGTCGACGAGAGTGCCCGCGATACCGCGGAGCGAGCACGCCTTGGTCAATAGGCCGCCCCATCCGGCGCAGGGTACGCCCGGGTGTGCAACGACGATGACCTCTTCCGGCCCGGAGGTCGCGACCGCTGCGGTGGCGAGGTGTCGCGCGCTCGGTGCCGCTCCGGGGGTGTCGGCGGAAACCAGTTCGACGGTGACTGCGCGGCCGACAATGGGGGCGTTTCCGCTCAGCGGAATCAGCTCGGCTACCGCGCCGGGAAGACCCAGCGCATCCAGTGCGTCGGAGATCACGCAGGTGTCGAGCTCACGCAGCTGCGCGAGCCATTCGTATGATTCGTGGACCATCACACTGCTCCTTTGATGTGTGAAAAACGGGCATAAACTCATTCGCAATCCACACAGGTGGAAATATTCAGAAATGAACTTATGCGCTACTGTAGCGATTTCGAAGAGTTGTCGCAAGAAGTTGTCGCATTTATGCGGCACCGGATGGAGGAGTCGGGATGAGCACTAGTGATAGAGGGCTCCACCATGAGCGCTATGGACGGGCGCGCACACTCGGAGCGGCGACGCTTCACGAGGCGGCGGGGCGCGTGGGGTCGCTGCCATCGGGCATCCAGGCGCTGTCACCCACATTACTGATGGCGGGGCCGGCGTTTCCCGTCGTCGTGCCGCCGGGAGACAATCTTTGGCTGCATCATGCGATCCTCACCGCGGAGCCTGGAGATGTGCTCGTCGTCTCCACTGGCGGAGCCAGGGAGTTCGGCTACTTTGGCGAGGTCATGGCCGTGGCGGCTCTTGCGCGAGGTCTTGCCGGGCTCGTAATTGACGGCGGCGTGCGGGATGCCACGCAGATGATCGGGCTCAGCCTTCCCGTCTTCGCCGACCGCCGGTGTATTCGCGGGACAATCAAGGACCAACGCAAGTCTGGCTCTCTTGGTGTGCCGCTGACGATCGGTGATGTGCAGATCGAGCGAGGCGACCTGGTGGTCGGGGACGGGGACGGTGTCGTGGTTATCACCGCCGATAATGCCGATGACGTGATCGCGCTGGGTACGCGGCGCGAGGCCGCAGAGGCTGAATACTTCGCCAGGCTTCGTGCTGGAGAGTCGACGCTCGAAATTTACGATCTTCCGACGCCGGATCAGCTCCGCAGTGTCGGATGAACAAACAAATTAAGTTGATTGATATGAAGTGCAGTTGTGCACTACTATGGGTTCCGTGAGGCAGCGACGCTCACGGCTCGTGCATCCCGCATGAGTGCGGTGGAATTGAACGCGCGTCGTGGTTACATCAGCAGAAGGGATGCGTGGAATGAAGCATGACGTCGGAGGCGTCCTCCTGGAGAGGCCGTTTCGAATCCGCCGCCTTGGTCACTTTGGTGTGAACTGTTACAACATCGAGGAGGCGTACAACTTCTATACTCGGCTTCTTGGGTTCAAACTCTCTGATGAGTTGCCGTTCGCCAAGATCCTGCCGCCGGAGAAGAAGCACATCGCCGAGGGTCCGGGTGGCACAGGGTACTTTCTCCGCTACGGCAGCGACCATCACTCGCTTGTCCTCTTCCCAAAGAAGGTGCGCGACAAGATGGGTGGTAGCGCCGCGACCCCTGAGGGCATCACCACAAACCAGATCACCTGGCAGGTCGGCAGCCTGCAGGAGGTCGTCGACGGACACTCCTGGTTCAAAGAGAACAAGCAGGAGATCATCCGCGCCGGCCGTGACATGCCCGGGTCCAACTGGCACGTATATCTTTTTGACACCGATTGGCATGTCAACGAGCTCTATTACGGAATCGAGCAGGTCGGCTGGAGTGGTCAGTCCAAGCCCGGTCCTATGCGAGAGCGCGGCTTCCACGTCGTTCCCGAACTGCCCCAGCAGTCAGAGCAGCAGGAAGTCGACGAGGCCATCGAAGCCGGCATTGATATCAGCAGCGGCCACCGATCGATTGACGCGTACGACGAAACATTTGTCGTTGACGGTGTGTATCTGCAGCGGCCGTTCCGTGTCACCGGTATTGGTCCAGTTCGCCTTTTCACCGCAGATGTCGATGCCATGGTCGGCTACTACCGGGATGTCATGGGTATGAAGGTCACCGAAGAGATCGAGTACCAGGGTCACCGGGCGGTATTCCTCCGGGTGAACACCGAGCACCACAGCATGGCAGTTTACGACATCGGGCTGCGCTCCCTGCTCGGTCTGCGCGAAGACACCTCATTGGTGAGCTTCGGCATGAAGGTTGCCAGCTACCGCCAGTTGCGCGACGCGGCGGAGTACCTGCGCGGGAAAGACGTTGAGTTCGTCGAACTCCCCGGTGAGTTGTTCCCGGGGATGTCTTACGCGACCCACGTGAAGGACCCGGATGGCCATGTTATCCAGCTCTACTTCGGCATGGAGCAGGTCGGCTGGGACGGCGCGCCGAATGAGAAGCGTCAAGTGACAGTCACCTCTGACCCCGCCACCTGGCCGGAAAGCATTGAAGAAGACGGATCTGTATTCAACGGCGAGGTATTCATGGGGCCATGGTCATGACCAACACTGTAAACTGGCGACTACTCTCGTACTCCGTGGACGGGAATGCTCCCCGCCCCGGCCTTCTCGTCAATGGCCAAGTCCTCGACATCGGGCGCGGCACGGAGGCCAACGCCGCATCCACCATGGATGTTCTCGAAAACTGGACCGCACTCCGTTCAACCCTTGACCGTCTCGCCGAGAGCATCCCCGCCGACGCGCCGGCCGTGGATGACGTGACCCTGCACGCACCGGTGCCCAAGCCCAGCGCGATTTTCTGCGCATCCTCTAACTACGGCGACCACGTTGCGGAGATGAGCGCGAAAACACTGGTCGACAAGTCCACCACCTGGGGGCCGTACGTCTTCCTTAAGACGCCGCACTCGGTCATGGACCCGGACACAGACGTCCGCCCGCCGGTGAATTCAGAGCAGCTCGACTGGGAAATCGAGCTTGGCGTCGTGATCGGCCCAGGGGGCAGTGGGATCGCTCCGGAGGATGCGTACAAGCACATCGCTGGCTACGTGATCCTCAACGACCTCTCGGCACGAGACCTGAGCCGCATGGGCGTCTTCATGCCATTCAACGTCGACACGCTCTCCTCGAAGAGCTTCGACACATCGCTGCCGATGGGGCCCTGGCTGACCCCGGCAGATGCCGTCGAGGACCCCATGGATCTCGACCTCAAGCTTTGGGTCGGTGAGGAGCTGATGCAGAACTCCTCGACGAAGTGGATGTATTACGACATCGCCGAGCAGGTCAGCTTTCTCTCCAGGTCGCTGACGCTTCGCCCGGGGGACATCATTGCCACGGGCACACCGGCCGGAGTCGGCAACCCCCGCGGCCGCTTCCTGAAGGACGGCGAGGTCGTCGTCGCCGAAATCGAAGGTCTCGGTCGACTGCGCAACACAATCCGAAACCGCTGAGTGCGATTCTTCACTTGACGAAAAAGTTTCAGCCAATGATGGCTGGCAGCAGAAGGGAATGACAACATGCTGACGAAGGAAGACACAAACTATCTGACGCAGACTGGCCCGGGCACGCCGATGGGCAATCTGTTCCGGCGTTACTGGCAGCCTGCGCTGCTCTCACAAGAGATCCCCGCTCCCGACTCCGCACCGGTGCGCGTGAAGATCCTTGGGGAGAACCTGGTCGCGATCCGCGCCACTGATGGCACCACGGCGCTCATCCAGGAGCGGTGCCCGCATCGCGGTGCAAGCCTGTTCTTCGGCCGCAACGAGGAACAGGGCATCCGCTGTGTCTACCACGGCTGGAAGTTCGGCACTGACGGCCAATGTGTGGATATGCCCAACGAACCCGCGGAAAGCGACTTTTTCCAAAAGGTCAAGGCCGTCGTATATCCGACCAAGGAGATGGGTGGAATCGTCTGGGCCTACCTTGGTGATGCCGAACACCAGCCCGAGCTCCCGAAGTTCGAGTGGGCGCAGGTGCCCGAGAGCCACCGCCACATGACGAAGGTTACGTTGGACTCCAACTACCTGCAGTCGGTCGAGGGTGACATCGACTCGAGCCACACTGCGTTCCTGCACGGTCAAGTCGGCAAAAACGATCTCGAGGTCTCCAGCAAGTTCTTCGACTCGAACAAGGCACTGCGCTACCTGTGGTCGCGCGACAAGGCCCCGAAATTCTTCGTCGTCGAAACTCCCCACGGCCTTACCATCGGTGCGCGCCGTGATGGCGGTCGCGATCACTACTACTGGCGCATCACGCAATGGGTCATCCCTTCAGTCTCGATGATCCCAGGTGAGGTGGGCGGCACGCAGCGCTGCAACTTCCGCGTTCCCATGGGCGATACGGACCACCAGTTCTACCGGATCGACTACATCCCTCAGCGTCCGCTTACACCGGAAGAGCGCTACGATTTCGAGCACGGCACGATCCACCCCGAGCTCAAGCCCGGCACCTCCCGTCCGGTGCGAGACCTGAGCAACGACTTCCTCATTGACCGCGCGCTGCAGAAGTCCGGCACGTACTCGGGCATCCGGGGCATCGTGGAGCAAGACTATGCGGTCACCTCCAGCATGGGGCTGATCTCAGATCGCAGCACCGAACAGCTCGGGACGAGCGATATGGGCGTCATCCGTGCGCGCCGTGTGATGATGCGCCTGGCGAAGCACCTGGAGTCGGGTGGGGAGATCGATGCGCACATGGACGGCGAGATCTTCTTCATGCGGTCGCCCGCGCTGCTCGTGGATAAGGACGTGCCGTTCGATGTCGGCGCCCGGCGCGCCATGGATGCCGAGGAGGAGTGGTCGCGAGACGTCGAGTGGGCGACGGTCATGCCCGTTTTGGAGGATGAAAATGTTCCCGGTGTCAACGCCTGAGGCGGCCGAGCAGGCCAAGTTCTCGCTTCGCGAGCTCCTCACGACCCCGTACATCACATACGTCGAGGCTGTCCCAAATGAAGACGGCGTATGGGTTCGGAAGGCAAGTTGTCCAGAGCTCGATGGATGCTTTGTCCTGGCACCCCGCGCATGGGACGCGATTCTCGGCCTTGAGCGGTTCCTGACTGAGTACCTGGTCGACCGCATCGCGAGCGGGAAGCCGGTTCCCCGCCCGCGGCACCGGGCCGTTGTGACCGACCTGAACGCAGAGGAGATGCTCGAACGCGCGGGCCGTGCCGAATGGATCCCTTCGTTAGATGATCCGGTGGCATCGCTGGACGGTGCTGGTCTGGGGTCCTGATGGCAGCGAACGAGCGTATCGACTTCTCAGAAATTCCAGGGACCTACGTCTTCGACGGTCGACGATCGAGGAAGGGGCTTGCTCTCAACCTGATGTCCGCAGCCCTCAACGATGCATCCGAGCGGGAAAAGTTCCGCACGGATGAGGAAGCCTTCATGGAGCAGTTCCGTCTCTCAGAGGACCACAGGGACGCAGTGCGTCGGCGCGACTGGCGGCGCATGGTCGAGCTCGGCGGGAACATCTATTTCGTCGTAAAGATAGCCGTGGCAGACGGCCGACACGTACCGGAGGTCGTGGCAGCAATGACCGGCCAGAGCGTCGAGGAGTACAAGGCGATGATGCAAGAGGGTGGGAGGAAGCCAAATGGCTGAGATTGTTGCAGGTATCGGAATCTCGCACGTGCCGGCACTGACGCCGTTCCTGGTAACCCAGGAGCAGCTCACGCCGGAGGAGCGGGGCAGTGGGGTGCAGGCTTTCTTCGACGCCGGCGAATGGCTGCGCGAGCAGAATCCCGATGTAGCGGTCCTGATCTACAACGATCACGGCGCTGAGATGTCGCTTGCGCTCGTTCCCACCTTCCTCGTCGGAGCCGCTGAGGAGTACCCTCCGGCGGACGAAGGTAACGGGATCGATTCCAGTATCCCGGAGTTCCCGGGTGACCCGGATCTCTCGTGGCACATCATCGACAACGTCGTACCCGCAGGTTTCGACCTCGCCGTCGGGCAGAAGATGGCGGTGGACCACGGTCTTTGGACCCCGATGCGCGCGCTCTTCGGCGGGCATCGGGAGCAATGGCCTGTCAAAGTGGTCCCGGTCGTAGTCAACGTCGTCCAGCAGCCGACGCCGACCGCCCGGCGCTGCTTCGAGCTGGGGCAGGCCATAGGGCAGGCCCTTCGCTCCTATCCCGAAGACACCCGCATCGCTGTCATCGGAACGGGGGGGATGTCCCACCAGCTTCAGGGGCCGCGGGCGGGCTACATCAACGAAGAGTTCGACCGCAGTTTTCTGTCGCGCATCGTCGAGGCACCCGAGGAGCTTGCCGACCTCACGAACGCCGAGTATGTCCACCTCGCAGGGTCGGAGGGTGCGGAACTCGTGATGTGGCTGGTGATGCGCGGGATCATGAACTCCGACGTGGACGAGGTGCTCAGCGGCTACCATGTCCCGGTCTCCAGCACCGGCGCCGGCGTAGTGGCGATGACCAACCGATGACCCGGCATGCGGGACGCATCGCCCCAAGAACACAGGACCCCCGGCCTGACGGCCATTCCGTCGGCTCCACGACTCGGCCGCTTGGCAGAGCCCGCAAGTTCATTGAGGAGAACGCGAATAATGAGCATCAAAACTGACACGGTCAACACCATTGTTGGACAGGAGATCCCCCGAGTGCTGGCCAGTCGCGAAGAGGCACTGGCCGCCGTAGCGGCTCTGTGTGAGAGGATCGCAGCGCGGGCGGAGCAGACGGAAAAGAATCGATCGGTTCCGGAGGAGACGATTCGTGAGCTGACCGATGCCGGTCTGTTCGGCATCGTCACCCCGCGGATGGGGGGCGGTTCCGAACTCGGCTTCGCCACGCTGCTGGAGGTACAGTCCGAGATCGCCAGCGCATGCGCGTCCACGGGGTGGGTGTACGGGGTTCTGGCCGGACACACCTGGCTGGTGGCATTGTTCTCGGAGAAGGCGCAGGCCGAGGTGTTCGCAGATCCGAGGGCGCTCGTCGCATCGCTCATCCGATTCGGGGGCGAAGCCCCTGAGCGGGTGGAGGGCGGCTTCCGCTGGCGTGGCGGTCGAGGACGCTTTTGCAGCGGCATCGACCACTCGCAGTGGGTTCTGCTGGGCGGCACTGTCACCGAAGACGACGGCACCGCGGAGCAGTGGTATCTCCTCGTGCATCGGTCCGAGGTTGAGATCGTCGACGACTGGCACGCGGTAGGCCTGAAGGGCACTGGAAGCAAGTCGATCGTCATCAAGGATGCTTTCATCCCCGAGCACCGCGCGGTCCGTTTCGCCGACCTCGGCGCAGGCCGGGCCCCGGGTGCCGAACTGCACATGGGCGGACTGTACCGCCTAGCGTACGATTCGGTGTGGCCACTCTCGCTCGCGGGGGCCGTCATCGGTGCCGCCCGTGGCGCGCTGGAAGAGTTCACCGCAGCCACCTCACGACGTCTTGAGTCGCTGCCTCCACTCCTGCAGGCCTCCAACGGCCCAGCTCTTGCGCGCCTGGCGAAGGCCGCCGCACAAATCGACGCCATGGCTGGTCTGCTGCGCAGTGATGCGCTCCAGTCCGACAACGCGTCTGAAGGAACCGTGTATACCCCGCTGGATAAGGCGCGGCGCAGCCGGAACCTCGCCTTCGCTGCCCAGCAGTTGCGAGCGTCCGTCAATGATTTGTATGAATCCGCCGGCGGAAGCGGCGTCTACACGTCGGCAGCCATACAACGGTGGTGGCGGGATGTGAACGCTGCGGCATCCCACGTGGCATTCACCTGGGATCTGGCGTCCGTCGCCTACGGGCGACAGGCAACCGGCATCGGGGCCTTGTCTGGAGCCGGCACGGGCCCCGCGGTGCGCAGCTGATCGAGCTTTGAGTATGACAACCGTGGACTGCGACAGCACACGAAGGCACGGCAGCGCCGGCGGCCAAGTTTCAGGCCCAGTCAAGCCTAGGCCTTTGGCTTGCAAGTCCAGACGGAAAATCGCCTTAAGGCACCAAGCAAGCCAGTTAGACCTTGGGTCACACCCGGGTCACCGGTCACAATCCAGGGTCATCAGGCTTCGAATACCATCCTCACAATCAGTTTAGGAGCGCCATGAACCCCGACCCAACTCCGAGCCACTCAAGCGACGATACCGGTCCCGGCGGCTACGGAATCACCTGGGGTGTGCGAGGGAGCTTCATCGCCTACATTCAGGGACTCGGCGACGGGTCCATCCGGTTCAGCGACGGGGCAAACTTCGACTCTAACGGCGCGATCCATTTCCCGTTCGCTGCGCTGTCCGCGGGTGAGCGCAATAATGAGCGGTGGATCCGCTGCTCCGGCGGGGTGCTGTTCCAGGGGCACTTCGGTATGCTCAGTGTCCCATTGCTTAACCTCGCAATCCGAGTCACAGAGGACGGTGCGACCCTGTGCGCCGAGCAGGAGAGTGGCTCGTATTTTCCGATCGGCGAGGTAGACCTCGCCAACCCCGAGGTTTCAGACGCGGGTGTGCTGTGGCGCGACGCGGCCGTAACTTTGAACGAGCCAGGATCGCGCTTCTTCGGCTCGAACTATTCCGAAGGCACCGTGATGGATCCGTTATGCATCCGGGTTCCTCCATTCCAGTGAACCGCGAAGCGCCCGGACCGGAAACACGTCCAGTCCTGGCGAGGTGAAGAACCATCGGTGACCGACTTGGTCGTTGCCGTAACCGGCGCCGCCATGCAGGTCCTCGTTTATTCGCTGGAATCATCGATGCGGGCGCCGGGGCACGGGAAATCACGGCCGCTGAACGGCTGAACTATGTCTCAAGGAACAGCGGATCGCGTAGTTTGTCGCCAACTGAGGCTCTGTGGGCATACGGCGACGAGCTTGTTCGCGCGCCTGGGCGGGGCGCGCGCCGGCTGGTGCTCAGCGTGCCTCGCGAAGCCGGCGATTTGTAACCCCGGAATAAGTAGTGCACACATGCACTAAACCATGGACAAGTAGCGCATACATGCAATATGCTCAAGTCGCATGTGCAGTGCCGTAAATGCTAGTAAGTGCTCGTACCTCGAAGGAGAGGAATGGCTGTGAATCAAAGCGTGACAGTCGACGGAAAAAAATCGACCAGTGAGGTCAATCTCGGAGACCCTGATTTCTGGCTCCAAGAAGACTTCCATGAAAAGCTTGCGGAGTTGCGAGAAGCGTCCCCGATATCTTGGCATCAGCATTCTGAGGCAGGAGCAGGGTTCTGGTCTCTCCTTGACTATGAGGATATCGCAGCGGCAAGCAGCAATTGGCAGTCATTCTCGAGCAAGTACGGCGCAAAGGTCTATCACGATCCAGGATCCCGGCTGCGCACAGGTACTGGTGCGCTGATCGAACTGGATCCGCCCGAGCACACTGCAAACCGTCGTCGAGTCAACCCTGGCTTCATGCCTCGGCAGGTGCGAAAGCTTGAAGGTCTCCTTGAAGAAAAAGTGCAGCAGATCCTTCATCGCTTCAGCGATGGAGACGAAATCGATTTCCTGAAAGAGGTTGCGCAGGTCTTGCCTGTGGAGATGGTCTCAGATCTACTGGGAGTCTCGCAAAAAGATCGCTCTTGGCTCGTTGAGTTGGCGAATGTTGGTCGCGCTGAACACGACCCTGAGCTTGCAAGCAGCCCAGAGGCCGTCGAATCGGCCATCCTGGACCTGCGTCGGTATGGGGTGGAGTTGGCTGCGTATAAGCGGGCTCACCCCGAGGACGATCTAATGTCGATCATAGCGAACTCGCGCGGCGACGACGGCGAATACTTATCGGATGAGGAAGTTGCCGGCTACTTCGCGCAGATGATCAGTGCGGGAAGCGGAACAACGAAGGCAGCGATCGCGCACGGGATGCTGGCATTCTCCAGGTTCCCCGAGCAGCGCCGAATCTTCCTTGAGGATCCGGTTGGCTGGGCGACCACCATGCCTGACGAGGTCGTCAGGTGGGCTAGCCCGATCAAGCACATGAGTCGGGTCGTTCAGCGTGACACCGAACTCCGGGGCGTGCAGATGAAAGTGGGAGATAAGGTCGCGTATTGGTACATCTCGGTAAATCGCGATCCCCGACTCTTTCAGGATCCGTTTACCTTTGACGTGACGCGTGATCCTAACCCTCACATGAGCTTTGGTGGAGGCGGTCCCCACTTCTGCATGGGTTCGGCTCTCGCTCGACGGGAGATCTGGATCTTATTTCAGCAGCTACTCAGCCGATTCCCGGAGTCTGAGGTGATTTCGACCCCTGTCCCGGAGCGATCATTGCAGTCGAACGGACTCAAAAATGTCATCGTCCGGTTGTCTAAATAGCTCGAGTATATTTTGCTCCGCGCTATCATGAAGCGCATTGTTGCGCTACTTGGTAATCGCAGGTAGCGTGGGAACCCTCGAGTAGGTCTGCTACGTCGAGGAATGGCGACGGGTTTACTCTAGCCCGGTGCTGGGCGGCGATTGGTTTGTCTGAACGCAGACAAAGAGGTCGAAAATGACAAGACTACCGTCCACAGTCGCAGCCGGCGCTGCCGTGCTTCTCGCACCTACCTCGAGGGGTTCGTGAAGCGTAAGGGCAAGGCGCTCTGAACACGCTCCTGAGCCATCCGGGTGCTCTGATCTCAGAGGCCCAATCCTCCATCTTGAAAGTTCCTTCTCACCCAACAAAAGCCTGCGGAGGCATACCGATGACAATCCAAGAAACAGTAACGCTCGAATCCGAGTTCGACCCGATGGCTCCGGAATTCACGGCTGACCAGCACAAGGCGCTGAAGGAGCTGCGCGAGAATAACCCTGTGGCGTATTCTTCACAGTTCGGCGGCTTCTGGTCGCTGTTCCGACGTGCTGACGTCGTCCAGGCGGCGCGCAACCATGGAGAGCTCATCAACTCGGTGCTGCATGTCATCCCCGCTGGCCTTGCCGGTAACTCCCGCCCGCTCATGCACTCGGATGAACCGGAGCACACGCTCTATAAGGACGTGATCCAGAAGGTGCTGGGCAACGACGACCTGCGCGATCGTGTTGTTGGAGAGGTCCGGAACCGCGCCAAGGAGCTTATTGCCGCGATGGTCGAGCGCGGCTCGGGCGATCTCGTGACCGACTTCGATGATCCGCTGATGGGTTTCGCCATCACCTCGATCTTCAACATCGATGAGGTCACCGGTGACGAAATGGACCTGATCATCCGCGATTACGTCATCGGTGGTCAGGTGCGCGAGGCCGAGAAGATGCAGGCTGCAAGCGCGAAGCTCGAAGGAATCGCTTGGAACCTGCTGGCCGATCGGCGGGAGAACCCGCGCGACCCGGCCACGGACTTGGCCACGGCGCTGGTGCAGGCACAGGGTGCCGGAATCCTGGTCGAGGAGGAGAAGATCATGGGCGCGCAGCGCCAGCCGCTGGTTGTAGTGTGGCTCGCGACCTCGCACACCTTGAGTAACATCTTCCGTCGTCTGCTCACCGACCACGGCCTGCATCAGACCCTCCGCGCTAACCCCGAGCTCGTCGAAACTTCGGTGGATGAGTTTCTCCGGATGGACCAGCCGCAGATCGGTTTCGCCCGGTCATCGACCGTCGATCTCGAGTTCGGCGGGCGCACGATCCCCGCCGGCTCCCCGGTCGCGCTCGTGTTCCCGGCGGCGAACCGGGACCCCGAGGCGTTCGAGGACCCAGAGACCTTTAAGATCGGTCGCTCGCCCAACCCGCACCTCGCGTTCAGTCACGGCGTCCACGGCTGCCCCGGGAAGGGTATCGCTAAGGGTTTGGTTGCGGTGGCGATCGAGGAGCTGATCACTGGAACCGGCGGGTTCGAGCTGACGATCCCAGTCGAGGAGATCCCGAACGAGCACTGGCCGTTCCGCGCCTCGCTGTCACTTCCGGTCTCGGTCAAGGCGCCCGCGAGTGCATGAGGCTGACCAGGCCTGATGACACCGCTTCGTGGCCTGAGCACGACGATGGCTCGTAGGCAGAGGGGCGAGAGTCACGGTTTGGGGCGTGGAGGGTACGCCCTCCTCGCCGCCATGACCGCGCTCTCGCCCCTTACGAATGTCTTCATCCTGCCCGGACTGCCGGAGATTGCCGCGGACCTCGGCACGAGCCTCGCCGCGGCGCAGTTCGCGCTCTCTGTCGGGTTCGCCGGGCTCGCGGTGGGCCTGCTGGTGGCAGGACCGCTGAGTGACGCCTATGGGCGCCGCGTCCTTATGACCGTTGGCCTGCTGCTGTACGTCGCGACCACGCTGCTATGCGCGTTTGCACCGGATATCACGATCCTGATCGTGGGTCGCTTCCTGCAGGGCGCAACCGGGGGGTCGGTGTGGGTCATCGCCCGCGCCATCGTTCGCGACGTCTTCCACGCGCGCGCAACGGCGCGGGCATTCTCGCAGCTCGCGATGATCACAGGAGTCGCTCCCGTCATCGCGCCGGTGATCGCGGGACAAATCCTCCTCTTCACCGACTGGCGGGGCCTGCTCTTTACCCTGGCTGTCCTCGGCGGGTCGGTCGCGGTCCTCGCGTTCGCGTTCATGCGCGAGACGCTGCCGCCCGAACGTCGTCACCGGGCCGGAGCGGTCGGTCGGGTGCGAATGCTGACGGGGTTGCTCAGCGCTCCATTCTTCCGCACCTTCCTTGCGCTGGGCATCGTACAGTCGGCGACGTACTTCACCTTCCTGATCATGAGCCCGTTCGTGTTCTATGGGGATTACGGGTTCAACGCGCAGATGTTCGCCGTGCTGTTCGCGGGAGCCGCGCTCAGCATGGTGATCGGTAACCAGTTGAATGTGCTGTTGCTCCGGCGATGGCCGCCGGACACACTGCTTCGGCTGCTGCTATTGATGTCGAGCGTCGGTGCCGCGGCCTTCCTCGGGGCGACCTTGCTAGCTGCCCCACTTCCGGTGGTGATCGGCACGATGCTGCTGATCACGCTGACCACGGGGGCATCGAACTCCAACATCACCGCCCTGGGACTTGCGCCATACGGCCATATTGCTGGGTCCGCCGCAGCACTGCTCGGAGCGTGCCAGTTCACTGTCGGCGCCCTCGTGCCACCGCTGGTCTCGCTCATCGGCGTCGGGGGCGTCACGATGGGGATTACGATGCTGATCAGCGCGATGGTCGCGTGGCTTATCGCGGTGGCGACCCGTTCGCGGCTCAGCCCGGTATTCGCTGAGGCGATGGCCGCGGACTTCGGTACCGTCGGGGAGGATAGTGCCGAGGCCGGGGTCCTAGACACAAACCAGCCCGACAACATCCAGTTAAAGGAATCTTGACATTGCAGGGGGAGGAGTCCATCCCAGACTCCCTCTTGACGTACTGAAAGCACTTCCAAAAGGACCAAGACATTGAACAACCTGAAGGACAGATCTATGACCACCACGTCATCCGGCCTGGCCCTCACGGACACCGCCACCTACGGAGGCGCTGGAAAAGAACCGTTCGCGCACTCATCGCGGGACGAGTCTCACAAAAGGAGCCAGACAGAGATGCTCCAACTTGCCGTCATGATCAGTCGCCGGGTTGCACCTGGAGGCGTCATCGAGTGACCCGGCCCGAAGCTCCGATGACCTGGCCGCCCTCGCCTGGAAGATGTTGAGGCCACCATCATTGGACTGACGGAGGTACGCGTCGAAGACATCATCAAAGCCTTTTAACCCCAAACACATTGAGCGTGCAGTGTGAACAGCAAAGGAGAAAGACAATGTTCAAACGCCGAGTTCCTGCCAATAGTCCTGCTCTGAAGGTTTTCCGATCACAATTAATCAATCCGATCCACTGTACGGAAGAAGCACCGGATACCCGACACCTATTCAACATTGACGAGCTCGCAGCATCCCCCTGGATTGGCATTTACTACAGGCACGAGTTCTTGCTGCACCACAGCCATCAACTGCTGGAGCAGGTACAGCCGACGTTCCGACATGCCAAAACCAAGGAAACGGCGGCGACTCACTGAGTCCTCAGTTTTATGAAAACGGATCTTTGAGGCAACCCAGGTCGAATCCTGCATCGTCCCGGGAATCATGCCGCCTGTTTGTTGGCGGCGTCATCGGGCTAGCGGGCCGGTTTGTAGATCATAATATGTTTGCTCTGTTCCTCTGGCGTCTGGTGATCCAGGGCGGAATGCAAGCGTTCGTTGTTGTACCAGTGAACCCATTCGAAGACGATCTCCATCATGTCCGTTTCGGTCTTCAGCACAGGGCGGCGCGGACCGGTGAATCCTTCGCGACGGCCTCGTTCTTGAACATCCCCATCACGGTCTCAGCGGCTGCATTGTCATAAGCATCACCCACGCTGCCACGGACGGCTGCAGTCCCTCCAGGGCCAGGGTGTCGGTGTATCGGATCGAGGTGTACTGGCTTCCAGCGCATCTGAATGGTGAATCAGTCGCGCCGGTGCCGGTCGGCCAGTGTGTTCGCACCACCACAGGGCCATTCTCAGGCAGTGGTCGACGAACGCGTTGCCGTGACGGTGGAGATTTCCCAGCCGACGATCGCCCGGGAGTACAGGGTCGATGACCAGGGCGACGTAGACGAATCCGGAATAGACCGGGACGTAGGTGAAATCAGTCACCCAGATCTGGTTCGGGGCCGGGGCGGTGAAGTCCCGATTCCACGCCTGGTGGTTCGTGCGGCGACCTGCACGCCCTGCCCCCGCAGGACGGCACAGATCGACTCGAGCGCATAACCCTCAGCCTGCATTTCGTCGATGAAACGACAGATCAGCGGCGGCGAGGGTCGATCTCCCTCGCGAAGAAAATCGAAGCCTGCTTGAGGATCTCGTTGGACGCCGTCACGTCCCGCACCTCAGCCCGGAGCCGGTCGATCTCCTCCAGCTCGTCACTGCTCGATCTGGCCTTCTCACCGGCATCGACCTGAGCCCCGACAACCCAGCGTCGCAGCGATTCAGGACCGACCCCGAGCTTCGGCGCCCGCGCCTTGCAAGCGGTATAAACAGACGGATATTGGGACAACCGATCCAAGCTCATGCGTACTGCACGGTCACGGACTTCGGGCAGAAACTGCTTGAGCATAATCACTATCCTTCTCACAGAAGGTGCGGCATGACTCACGTTTTGTGCGACACAAACGCCGCTTAGGGCAGACTTCCAGGCTGCTCCGAGCACATGTGCATCGGACTTGCGGGGCAGGGCGGGTCGGCCCACAGGAAAGTCCGTAACCACGTGGGACGAGGAATGGCGAGGACCTCCTAACGAGAAAGCGGAAAGCCTTTCACGGTTCCACTCCACGTCCGGAGATCCTCGCCTGCGACCGGAGCCAGAGGCTAGCTAAGCAGTTTCTCAGCCAGCGTGGTCATCCGCTTCACTGCGGCAGCTCCGGCCGACGTCCCAGCACGCACCGGATAGCTATCCAGATTCTCGAAGTCGACGGTCGGTGCGCCGGCGGGACCGGGCTCGACTCCAAGCAAACGAGTGGTCGCGTCAGCGCGCACCATGTCGACGTAACTCTTTTGGCCGTCTTCGCTCAGGAACCAAGCCAGGAACACTCTGGTCGCGTTCGGGTGAGGCGCGTTCTTGAGAATGCTCGTGCCCCAGGACAGAAGGTAGTTACCGTAGTCGTCGAGTACTTCGTAGTCGATCTTCACGCCAGTCTTCTTGAGCTCGTTGATCGTGCGTGCGTCAGGGCCGATCGCGATTGAGCACCGGCCGGTGGCAAACCACTCCGACGTTGTCGCGATGCTGTCGGTCAGCAGGACTTTCTGGTTTTTCAGCAGGTCGGTAACGAACTTTTCTCCGTATTTCTCTGATTCGAGGAACCAGGCCAGGCCCATCGTCGCCTGGTTGGGCATGCGGGGATCGTTGACACAGATCTTCCCGCGCCACTTCGCGTCGAGAAGATCTGCCGGCGAGCTAATGTCTTTTTCCGGGATTTCGTCACGATTGACATAGATCGCCGTGCCGAGGAGATATTCGTTGATGAAGGAGCGGTGATCGTTGGGATCTGAAAAATGGCTGAACCCTCCTGCCCACCGAGCGTCTGCAGTCAAATCGGCCGGAAGGTCTGCGAAGATTTCGTCCGCCGGTGCGAGCCTGTCGGGGTGGAGCCCGGCGTAGGTGTTGGTAAGCGGACCCACCATCGCATCCCACAAGTAGGCACCGTTGTCCTGTTCTGTCACAACTCGTGGCACGAACGAATCAGGGGAAATTGACGTGACTTGGAGGTCAATGGTCGGGAGCTGCTTGTTCGCGTACTCGGCCCATGCTGCGAATCCGGGGATCGACATCACGCTCAACGTGAGCGTTCCTTCCTCAGCGGCGAGCTTTTCGATCTCCTCCCACGTGGCTCCCACAGCGGGGGGGTCACCGGCTGAGGCCCCCCCGGGGTTAGCGGTCAATCCACCGCCGCACCCGGAAAGGACGAGCGCTAGGCCGGCGGCGGCTCCTATGATTGTGGAAATCTTGGTTCTCATGGCTTAGCTCTCTTCTCTTGTGATGGTTGCCTTTGGGGCCGATGACGTCTTTGTAGCATCGGCCGGCCAGACTCTCACGTGTACTTCGGGTAATTCGATAACAATCCGGTCGCCTTCGACGTGGCGTTCCTCCAGCGGTGCGAACACCCGGGCCTTTTGGCCACGGGCGGTGACTATTTGGAGTTCTCGCCGGTCGCCGAGGAAAAGTGCGGCGGTGACCTTTACCCGGATTTGGTTGACGGCCAGCGGTTCATTGAGGCGATCGGCTGGCTCGCGTGTGACGGCCGCCTGTTCTGGCCGGATGGAAATCTCGCAGGCGTCACCGATGTTGAGAGGGCGCCCGGAACCCTCCTCGATGCCGTGGATGATGGTGCCGGCTTCGGTGAGGCGGCAACTCGTACGATTGCCGGTTTTCTCGACAACTTCGCCGCGGAACACGAGCGTCTGCCCCAGGAAATCTCGGGCAGCAGGGCTTGACGGGTGGTTGTAGAGCTCTTCTGGCCCTGCGGACTGGAGCACACGTCCTTGACGCATCAGGACAATGCGGTCCGACATGCTCAATGCTTCCTGCTGGTCATGGGTAACGAAGAGCACAGCGATCCCAATCTCGCGCTGGATGGCCTTTACCTCGCTACGCATCTCGTCGCGAAGACGCGCATCGAGGTTGCTGAAGGGCTCGTCGAGGAGGAGCAGTCCCGGGCGGTAGACGAGCGCTCGTGCCAAGGCGACACGCTGCTGCTGTCCACCGCTTAGCTTGGTTGAGGGACGGTCGTGGAAGTCTTCCAGCCCCACGAGGGCGAGGACTTCGTCCACGGCCTCAGCGATGCGGGGTTTCTTCCATTTGCGCAGATGCAGCGGATAGCTGACGTTTTCTGCCACCGTCATATGCGGCCACACGGCATAGCTCTGGAAAACCATTCCCATATCGCGCTTGTTGGACGGCACACTTACCGTCTCTGATTCGACGACGCGACCCTGGTAAGTAATGGTTCCGCCATTGGCTCGTTCAAGGCCCATGACTGTGCGCAGGGTGGTGCTCTTCCCACACCCGCTTGGCCCCAGTAGCGTGACGATTTCACCAGGATGGATGGAAAAGTCGACGCCGTCGACGGCCACTACGGTATCCCCGTAAGTCCTTCGGAGTCCGCTCACGGTCAGGACCGCTTCCGTATCCCGCTGGAGTGCCGCGGACGTGCCAGCAGCAGGGATGCTCCGGCCGTCCTCAGTGCTTATGGCGTTGACGCTCATCACATTCCTTTCGCTTGGTAACCGAACATGCGGGCAATGGCCGCCACCCCTACGCTCATCAGTAGGAGGAACACGCCGACGACGGCGGCGCCGGAGAGATTGCCATCGGCCATCTGGCTCAACTGCAGCACAGAAAGTGGCTGGTTCTTCCCAGTCGAGAGCAGCACCAGCAACCCGGTAGTCCGGGCCGCTGCAGTGAAGGCCAGCACACCGACGACGATGACCGATGGGCCCACGATTGGTAGCACGACCTTTCGGAACGTATACAGCCAGCCAGCACCAACGCTGCTGGACGCCTCCTCCAACTCAGTGCCGATCTGCGTAATGCTGCCCTTGAGCATCTGCACCGAGAGCGTCATCACCCCCAGCGCGGTGACGACGAGCAGGAGCGTGAGCGTGCCGTACAGGGGCCGAAGGAATGGTACACGTAAGAAGAACACGACGTAGGCGAGTCCGAGAACTACGCCTGGAAGCAGGGACGGCAACCAGACCATAAAGTCCAGACCGGCGCGGCCGCGGAATCGCTGCCGAACCAGCAGGTACGCGATTGCCGAGAAGACCACCATCGCCAGGATGGCAGTGCCCACCGAGATGACCATGGAGTTGAAGAATGCAGGGCCGAACGTCGGCCCCGTGACGACCTTCGTCCAGTGGTCAAGCGTCCAAGGATCAGCGATTCCGAAGAAGCCGAAAAATTTCATGAAGCTTCCCATGACAAGCATCGCGATCGGCAAAACGGTCATGGTGAGCACGATTGCGCAGACGATCACGAACGCTGGCCATTTTGCTCTCCCGAGCGGCCGGATGTCGCTACGGAACTTCCCGCTCACCGTCGCGAAGCTGTTCTTCTCGCTGTACCACCGCTGCATGAGAACGACCGGAATCATGACGAGCAGGGCGAAGACGGCAATCACTGCTGCTCCGCCGTAATCGGGCGGGTTGGAGCGTACCGTGCGATAGAGCATGGTGCTGATAACGTCGATGCGCGCCGGCAGGCCCAGGATCAACTCGACTTCGAAGGCCTCGAGACCACGAATGAGGCCGAGTACCACCGTCACGAGCACTGTAGGCGCTATGAGGCGGGCGGTGATCTTCCACATCGTTCGTAGGTCGGATGCACCCGTGGACCGGGATGCTTCCTCATAGGTTGAGTCGAGGTTCCGGAGCAAGGGCGTCAACAGCATCACCTTAATGGGCAATGTGCTTGAGAGCAGCTGCACCCAGACGATGCCCCACCACGAGTAAATGTTGAACGGTCCTTCCCCGAGTCCAAGGGCGGTCCAGAACGAGTTAGCGAACCCGGTTTTCGGATCAAAGACGAGAATCCACGACAACGTGACCGTGAGACTGGGTAGGAAGACCGCAATCCAGAAACCGTACTCCAGCACCTGCGCACCCGGAATGTTTGTTCGCGCCAACAGCCACGCGATACCGATTCCCAGCACCGTTCCGATCAGCTGGCGGACGAAGGACAGCGTGAACGTGTTCCAGAGAGCCTCTCCAAATCCCGGACGGGCGAAAGTGCGTTGCCAATTTTCGAGCGTGAAACCACCCTCGCCCTCAAGACTCATGCCGATGACGAGGAGCACAGGAATCACCGTAAAGAACACCATGATCGCGAGCAGCACCACGATGAGCACGGAGGCAGTGCGGCTCCGTTGGCGCCGCGCGAAAATCCTACCGCGGGACTTACCGGGAGAGTTGGATGTAACATCCGGCTCTGAAAGGTCGACCAGACTCATCGAGTGACACCTTGCATGCGGAGCTTCAATCCGGCCAGGAGCTCTTGGCCGTTTTTCACGGAGACAGTTCGCACTGGGCACGCGTTGAGTGCGCTTGGAACCACCGCAGCGGCAGCTAGAGGAAAGCGCTTCTTCATAATATGACCTCTTTGTCTGAATGCCTCGCTGAACCAGCGAGCTCGCGTTTACTGCTTTTCTTAGGGGCAAAGTATTGTTCCGATTCGTTACCGAAATGCCCCGGGGCGGCGCGCCACGTTTACGGTACACAAAGCATCACATTAGTGCAATAGTGCGCTTCTAAAGGCTTGCTAAGCCATACCTTGGCCACCGGAACGATCAGCTCACCGTCCGGCAGCCTGAGCCGCTGGGGTAGGGCGGCCCAATATACTCAACCGATATATCGTGATATATCAATACCTTACATAATCACGGTTATCGGCGTAATAAAATCCTCAGAGGCGCGGGGAGACAGTCCGGGCGGCGCCACTATTGAGACCTGAGGATGCGCTATCCCGTCAGGAGGTGCGGGCTGCAGTCTTGCTGGATAACGCGCTCCTAAGCTGCGTGCGGAAGGTCAGCGGGCTATTCCGGCTGATTGCGATTACGGAGAGGATGCCTGTCAGCAAGACGGCGGTGCCGCCGACGGCGACGGCCCCGCGGACGCCGAATTCCGTTCCGACCCATCACATCAGCGTCGCCCCGAAGGCGGTCCCGCCCTGGAAGAAGGCGAGGTAGAGGGCAAGCACACGGCCACGGAACTGTTGGTCCACGGAAGAGTTGGATGCTGGTGTTGCAGCGTTGAGGGAGGTGATGGAGGCCAAGCCTGCCGGAACCAGGATCGCCGCGCAGAGCCAAAACGACGGCGAGATGGTGGGAAAGTTCATGCCGAACGCGCTGAGGATCCCACCATGACAAGAATAAGGACCAGATCCGGGCGCTGCCGCACAAACCCAGGCCATCGGCCATCTGGTGCTTGCTTCGGGTTGCCGCAACGGCCGGAGTCAGCTCGGACGTGCGGATCCGCCACAATGAGAGTAGTACTGCCGCGAAGCTGGCTGCGTTGAGGAGGGAGACTGGTTCGGTGCCGACCCAGGCAATGAGCACGCCAGCGATGGCGCGTCCGGCGAGCCGGCCGGTGTTGAACGAGGCGGAGTTTAAGGACACGGCATTGGCAACGTGTTCCTGTCCCACCAGTTCCGAGACGAAGGCCTGGCGGACCGGCCCGTCAATGGCACTGGCCAGTCCCAGGCACAGCGCGGCTGCATAGACCTGGCAGAGCTGTGCCGATCCGGTCACCGCCAGAAGTCCCACCGCCAGCCCGTAGAGGCCCATGGCTGCCTGCGTCCACAACAGGGTCATACGTTTCCGGAAGCGGTCCGCGAGGACTCCCGCGTAGGGGCCAAGGTGCAGCATCAGGAGGAACTGCAGTCCGGTGGTGTTGCCCATGGCGGTGCCGGAGTGGTTGGTGAGGACTGTCAGGACGAGCCAGTCCTGCGCCACCCTCTGCATCCAGGTCCCGTGTTGGAGACCAGCGCCCCTCCTGCCCACAACCGGTTGCGGTTATCGTGCGACCGGAACTTCGAGCTCAATTGCTGCATGATGTGCGCGGCGCGGTTGGCCGACGATATTAACATACCGCCGCCGGATTCGGGGGCCGTGCGAACGCGGCCTTTCAGGACCACGAATCTGGCGGCGTCGGTTGTACGACCCTCATCCAAGGGATGCTCCGTCGCGACCACCACAAGGAAACCCTCGGCATTTGAGGTACGAAGAACGACCGCAGCGGCCGGTACTGTCTGAGCCGCTCACCTCGCCCATGGCCGTTGCCGCCTACACCCGCGACAAGCTTCCACCGGACGAACAGACCCCGTTTGGAGTGGTTTCGGAAACGGGTCCATCTCACTTCACACCGCCAGGGTGATCACGCCACTTGAATATGGGTAATTGGGCACGAGCATCAGCTCGGGGCTGCTGCGTCATAGCTCTAGGAGGCAGCAGCCCCGCGCAGTGGATTGCTGTTTCAGCTCAAGAGTCAGCACGGAACACTCGAAGCTGCAATGCCAGGGTTGAGTAGTACCCGACGAGCGCTATCAGTTCGAAGACCGTGCGGGCTCCAAGTGATTCCTTGGCGGCTTTCCAGTGGGCTTCGTCAAGGTCACCGTTTAGCAGTGCCGTGACTGTTTGGCCTACCTGTGATTCATACGGATCAAACAGTGTCATGTCTTCCCGCCGAATGGCAATAAGTTCATCCTCGTTGAACCCTAATGCCTGAGCAATGGCCTCATGCGATTCTTGTTCGAAGTTGGATCGGAGACGTGCCGCGACGGTGAGGATTGCCAGCTCACGCGCTCGGTCCGAGAGATCAATCTGATAACGCAGCGTCGAGCCTAAAGCCTGAAGAGCGGTGCCTACTTTTGGCGATAACAGGAAGTCGCCGAACGGACCGGTAAGACGTCCATGGCCGTCTGTGAGAGCGAAGTGCTGCCGTGCTTGTGCTCTGGGGCCCTGAGTGATGAGTTCGTATAACTCTTTCTCGTCTTGACTCATCTCTTCAGGTCGGAGACTCCTGGTACGTCGCGACTCCATCTCAGGCCCTGACTTTGTTCAGGGAGCTGCCAGATGGGTCCTCCGCTTCGACGCCCAGGGGCAGTCCGGTGCGATCGCGTACCAGGAGTGTGGCGATCAGGGACACTGCAACCATCGATTCGAGATAGACCGTCACCGCTACAGTCGACCCAGTGGCCTGGACCAGGGCCTGCGCGATCGTTGGGGCAAAGGCGCCACCGATGATGGCCCCCAGAGCATAGGCGATGGAAACTCCGGAAAAACGGACCGTGGCAGGGAAAATTTCTGTGTAGTGAGCGGACAACGGGCCAATGACAATTCCCAGTCCTACTGTCACAAGCGTCAGTCCAATAAATAGGCTCATCGCTGAGGCCATATTGACGAGTGGGAAGAGGGCGAGTAGCGCTGCTGCAAGCAAAATCCAGCCGATCACCATTGTGTTGCACCGGCCAAGTTTGTCGGAGAGGTGACCGCCGATGATCGTGAAGATGAGCCACGAAACGGCCGAGGCTGTCACGACCCACAGGACCTCTCCTGATTGGAGTCCGACCGGGCCCTTAGGATCCGTGGCATATCGTTGGATGTAGCCTCCGGTGGTCATGTATCCCGCGGCCTGGCTTGCAGCGGGGATCAAAGCTGCCAGCAACACGAGACGCCAATGCTTCTTGAACAGCTGAATTATCGGTGCGTTGGCCTCTTTCTTGCGTTCAGCCAGTTCGCTGAACACAGGGCTTTCGTCCACGCTGCGACGAATGTAGTAGCCGATAAGAATCAGTACCACGGACAGGATGAACGGGACTCGCCAGCCCCACTCGAGGAAGGCGCTGCCCGGGGCGATCCAGGTCATTATTGCCAGCACCCCGGAAGAAAGCAACAGTCCCAGGGGAACTCCGACTTGGGGCGACGCGCCGTAAATGCCACGCCGATTAGCGGGAGCGTGTTCAACAGCCAGGAGTGCCGCGCCGCCCCATTCGCCTCCCGCAGAGATTCCTTGGAGTATTCGCAAGAAGACCAAAAGCGTGGGGGCCACCAATCCGATGGAGTCATAAGTGGGCAGAAGGCCAATCAAGGCAGTCGAGGCACCCATGAGAACAAGCGTGACCATCAGGACGACGCGTCGTCCGTAGCGGTCGCCAAAGTGTCCAGCCAGAAAGGCGCCAAGTGGCCGGAACAAGAAGCTGATTCCGACAGTCATAAACGCCAGCACCGGTGCCATGGTGTCTCCGGCCGGCTCGAAGTAGATCTTGGTGAAGATGAGGCCGGCAGCAGTTGCGTAAAGGAAGAAGTCGTACCACTCGATGGTGGTCCCGGCCATAGTAGCGAAGACGACTCGGCGGCGTTCGCGGGTGCTGCTGCGCACCTCCGGGCTAATCGCCGGTGATGTTGTTTCCGACATGCGTGTGTCCTTTCGAGTGGGCGAACTTGTGAAAAGAAAAAGTTCCGCAAAGCAGAATTGTTCTGCTGACTGGAATATCGACACGCTATATCATTGTGAGCTGGGCCACAAGATCTTGTTCTTCCTGACGTCAGGGCTTGCCTTGGAGGAAAGTCGAGTGCTAGCGTCCGGAGTAACGTCCACTTGGCAGAACACGTTCCGCCAAGCGGAACAGTAAATATTCTTTGTAGAGAGCGGAGCAACAATGTCTTGGGGCGCAATTTCTGAAATGGGACCGGTCTCGATCCGAACCTCCAACCTTGAACAGTCGGTCTTCGACGCTACGCAGATTCTCGGCCTGCACGAGACCCGGCGTACAGGTGGCGTCTCCTACCTGGCCGCGGCGAATGTGCACCATGAGCTGGCTTACGTCGAGTCGGACGTGGACGGCCTGGAAGCGCTGGGTGTCATCGCTGCCGACGGCGATGCGCTCAAGGACGTTCGCCGGCGGGTGGAGGACGAAGGCTTTCGGGTGGTAGCTGAGAAGCCCACAGGCGAAGGTGTCGAGGATGGCTTCACTTTCATCGGTCCGGAAGGTTTCGCCTTCGAGGTCTCCTTGGGTCTTCAGAAGGAGGCTCCAACTCCCAAGGGTTTTGGCCCCAACCGATATGGCCACTTCAACTTCCATCCACAGGACCATTTCGGCATGGTGAAGTTCCTGACCAAGGTCCTCGATTTCCGGGTTTCGGACGTAATTGGCACTGGAGGGTCGAAAGGCTTCTTCCTGCGCTGCAACACCGAGCATCACGGGATAGCCGTGTTGCAGGGCCGAGGCACCTTCCATCACCACGCGTGGGAAGTTCAGAGCGTGAGCGAGCTGACGAAAGTGGGTGATCGACTGCATGCTCTGGGCAGGGATCTCCTCTGGGGTCCCGTGCGACACGGTGCGGGCAACAACATTGCATGCTACTACCAGGAACACTCCGGCAACGTGGTCGAGCTCTATACCGACATCGAACAGATCTACGACGACAACCGCGAACCGGTGGTGTGGGAAGACGGAGAAGTGTGGTGGAACCAGTGGAACGACTACGTCCCCGAGGGATTCCGCGCCCTGGGCCTGGCCCCGACCGCTTCCAAGTACCGCTAGAGCTTGCAGTCAACGAAAGGAATGATGCGTCATGAAGTTTGTGCGCTTTGCGGGTGAAGAGGGCAGCGCTCAGGTTGGCGTGGTCCAGAGCGACGTCTACCGCGTCATCGAGGGTCATGATGATCTGCTCGGATTGATTCAGCAGGGCGACGAGGTACTCCGGCGGGCTGGCGAACAGGCCATGAAGACCGGTGCCATAGTGTCCCCCTCCACGGTTCGCAATCTCTCCCCGATCGCTACCCCACCGACCTTCCGTGACTTCTATGCATTTGAGCAGCACGTCAAGGCCGGCAGGGAGTCCCGCGGACTGGAAATGGATCCACTGTGGTACAAAATCCCGGTCTTCTATTTCTCCAACCCGTACAACTTCCTTGGTGAAGGCGAAATCCCAATGACTCCAGGCTCACGCCGCTTCGACTTCGAACTCGAAGTCGCAGCTGTCGTCGGCCGGGGTGGACGGGACCTGACTGCGGAGCAGGGCGAAGACAGCATCATTGGATATGCCATCCTCTGCGATTGGAGCGGCCGCGACATCCAGCACGAAGAGATGCGCCTTTCCATGGGTCCAGTCAAAGGCAAGGACACCGCCACCTCCCTCGGGCCCTGGTTCGTAACAAAGGACGAGTTGGAGCCGCATCGAACCGAGAGAGGTTTCGATCGGGCAATGTCACTGAAGGTCAACGGGACCGAGTATGCCCGATCCAACTGGGCTGACATCTATTACTCCTTTGGAGAGATGGTGTCCTATGCGAGCCGCGGGACCGAGGTGCGTCCGGGCGATGTCATCGGATCAGGCACGTGCGGTACCGGCTGCATCCTTGAGTTGAGCCGCACCCACGGAGAGGATAAGTTTGCCTGGCTGAAGGCCGGCGACGAGGTGCTCATCGAGATCGAAGGCCTGGGAACCCAACGCACGACGATTTCCCCTAGCCCGGAGCCGGCCTCATTTCGGCATCATGGACGGGTGCAGGCCTCATGGACGTAGCCAAGACTTACGACGTAGCCATTGTCGGCTACGGCCCAGTGGGGCAAGCACTGGCTACGTTATTGGGGCGCCAGGGTCTGTCAGTGCTGGTGCTGGAAAAACGGGCCGTGCTATATCCCCTACCTCGGGCATGCCATCTGGACCATGAGGCGATGCGAATCCTGCAGGCGATGGGCATATCTGAAGAGATCGACGCCGCAATGGTTCCCGCCCGCGAGTATCTGTTGCTCCGCTCAGACATGAGTGTTTTGTCGAATTTGCCACGCAATTGGGAGACTCCAAGCGGTTGGGAAGCCTCCTACCACTTCTACCAACCCGAAATCGAAGGAATCTTTGACGACACGGCCAGGTCGACTCCCGGCGTAACCGTTCACCAGTCGACCGCTGCCCGCACCGTAACTGATCTAGGGGACCGTGTGGCTTTGACGGTCGAAGGCCAAGATGAGCCGATCATCGCCCGGTACGTCATTGGCGCCGACGGCGCCAACAGCCTTGTCCGTGAGCAAATCGGGATCGCACGCGAAGATCTGGGCTTCGAAGCGACTTGGGTAGTCGTGGATGTGGAGATGAAGGAGGGGTCCGAGGCCCCCAACGTGCCCGACACCGGTCAAATTCTGGACCCCTTGCAGCCTTCGCATATGGCCTGGCTCGGCGGTGGCCACTACCGCTGGGAGTTCATGATCGTCGATGGCTGTGATCCCGTTGAGGCTGCCCGGCCGGAAAACGTTTGGCCGAAGCTGGAACGGTGGCTCACCGAAGACACTGCAACCGTTCTTAGATCCACGGCCTATACCTTTCGATCTTTGGTGGCCACGACGTTCAATCGATCGCGCGTGCTGCTGGCGGGTGACGCTGCCCATCTGATGCCGCCGTTTATGGGCCAGGGAATGGTCAGCGGGCTCCGAGACGCCGTCACCCTTTCCTGGATCCTGACCATGGTTCTAAAAGGCACGGCACCGATGGAGTTTCTGAACGCGTACACCGAGAGTCGGAAGCCCCACGTCACGGAGTACATCACCGAATCCGTCCGGGTTGGCCAGATGGTTTGCGAGACGGATCCAGTCAAAGCATCCGAAAGGGACCGGAAACTCGAGACACGAACTGAGAGCAGCCCGCCGTTCCAACCGCGGCTGGGAGGCGGTTTCGTGGACGGTCCACTGGGGGGCCGCTTGGCCGTCCAGCCGAGGATTTCCAGCCGGGGGGGCGCCCTACTGGACGACGTGCTTGGTCATTCTTTTGCGCTGCTGACTTTGTCGCCGGATCTGCACGCGGATCTGTCGCCCACAGCGGGGGCCCGCCTGAAGCAATTAGGCGTATCAGTTGCAGCTATCGTCACTACAACGCCAGTTGAGGAAGTTACAGGAGTTCCGATCCTAGTGGAACAAGGTGACCGGTTCGGTGCCTGGTTAGGTGCCGTGCGGGGCGACTGGGTTCTCGTCCGTCCGGACGGATATGTGTTCGACGCCGGTGCTGGAACTCGGTCTCTGGAAGAGTCGATTGACACGCTGCACGCCTATGTCACGGTATGTTCGTCTCGGTTGTCTGAGAACGACGACGCCGCCCGCGGACGCATGGCACCATCGGGGGTCACCGTTGGTTCCTAGCGGGAGCAGGGACTCCCATCCCTTGTCCACGCTGATTGTAAACAACTCCGGACGCAGAAGAGGCCAATTTCCATGAATGCATCGATTCCTGACGACCCTTCGGCTGAATATGTTGGGTACCGATATCCGATCGAGTCCGTTGAGAATGCCGCGCGGACTCTGCTAATGCTGCGGACCCGGTCCAGCATCCGCATCATGGACGTCGCCAACGAGTTAGGTGCCGCTCGGTCGACCGCGCACCGCATGGTTTCCACCTTGGCGAAGGCAGGGTTGCTCGAGCGCCATGCGACCGACAAATCCTTTGTGGCCGGCCCAGCTTTGATTCAGCTAGCACAAGTCCTAACCAACAAGGGAGACATCCGTGTGGAGATCGAACCGACACTTTCGCGGCTGGCGGAGCAGACGGGCGAGACCACTCACTATCTGATTTTGCAGGATCAGCAGGTGCTTTTTGTCGCCGGAGTCGAGAGTCAGCGCATTATTCGTGCGGTTTCCAGGGTCGGCCATCGCCTACCGGCGCACATCACCTCCGCGGGAAAGTGCCTTCTGGCGGCGCTGGCTCCTGAGAAAATCGATCAGATGTTCCCGAGGGACGGGACGTGGGACACCGGTACCGATTTTGCGATTCACGACCGCGATCATCTGATAGCCGAGCTAGCCCAAATTGCCAACCGAGGGTGGGCACTGAACAACGAGGAAAGCGAACCCGGAGTCATAGGGGTTAGTACCCTCGTGCGGGGGCAGCAGGGAAACGTGCTAGGAGCCGTAACCGTGTCAGGGCCGGCAGAGCGTATGCGGCCGCGCATTTCGGAAATCGTTGCGACACTACGCGCGGCGTCGGAGGACTTCACCATGCACCGGGGCCGACACGACGATATCGAGTAAAACGGCCGGATTCATTCGCAGCAGTCCGCGCTCAGCCCTACCAATACAAAACCGCCAGAGAGATCACTCCCCTTAGGAACACAGGAGGAAGCAGATGAACACCATCCCAAAATCAGCAAAGGTCGGCACCGACCGGCCCGGCCTCGGCCGCAACGCGGATCTGTACTGGGCGAACGAGTATCTTCAGATCACCGAGACCGACCAGGAACTGCGGGCCTTGGTGGACGACGCCGAGTTGCCGGTCCTGTTGGCAGCACTGGCCGCCGCGCTGAAAGACATGTCACTGCTTGATCCACGCCTCTCACCTTCTCTGCCTCCCATGAGGGGGACCCTGCAACCCCACGGTGGCCTGGACGACGATCAGGTCGCCCGCGGACGGGAACTCGCATTCGAAGGACTACTGCGCTTACGTGACGAAGAAATTCGTTCCGTTGACGAACTCACGGAGGAACAGGCCGCAGTCTTACTGGACTGGTTTACAGGTGGCCGGACAAGCTCGGATCCGAACTGGGCGGGACAAATGCAGCACGAGTTGCATCTCGCTCCCAACCGCAACGGCTCCGCCGACTGGTCCTATGAAGAGCTTTCTAGTGGAAGAAATTTCGAGACGCTGATTGTCGGCGCGGGTGTGTCCGGAATTGCTGCAGCCTACCGGCTGAAGGAAGCCGGGTTGCCTTACACCTGGATCGAGGTGTCCCACCGCGTGGGGGGAACCTGGTGGAAGAACCACTATCCTGGGGTCCGGCTGGATACTCCCACATACGGGTATAGCTTCTCTTTCGCGCAGCGTGATGACTGGCCACACCAGTTCGCCACGGGCGAGGAAGTTCTCGAATACTTGGAAACCGTGGTTGCTCGTGCTGGGATCGCCGAGGATCTGGAACTTCATACGTCTCTGGAGCGGGCCGAATTTGACGAGGCGTCCAAGACCTGGGTGGCAACGACTCGAACGAAGGCTGGGACTCTACAGACCAGACACTTTAATGCCATCATCACATGCGTTGGCCAACTCGATCACCCTCACGTCCCTACTTGGCCTGGGCAACAGGAATTCACGGGCATCCAGATGCACTCCCAGGAGTGGGATGCTTCCGTAGATCTTCGCGGCAAGAGGGTGGCCGTCATCGGTACCGGGGCCAGCGCCTACCAAATAATTCCGGCCATCGTCGACGAGGTGGAACGGCTCCATGTCTTCCAGCGCAGTGCGCCATGGATGCTACCGGCGCCGACTTACCACGAGCCCATTTCGGATGCGGCCCACTGGCTACATGCCAAAGTGCCCCACTACGGAAAATGGTTCCGCCTCTGGGTTACCGCGATTGGGATTGAAGGACGCATCCACATTGCCACTGCCGACGAGACCTGGCATAACACCCCGTTGAGCGTAGGCGCGAATAATGAGGAGTTTCGCCAAGAGATCATCCGGCGAATGGAGCACCAATATGAAGGCCGCCCCGATTTGCTGGAGAAGGCCATCCCGCTCTATCCCCCGTCCTCCAAGCGCTTACTAAGGGATAACGGTGTTTGGGCGGCCGCTCTGATGGCGCCGAACGCCGACGTGGTGTCGACTGGGCTTGAGTCCTTCACCGAAGGGGGTCTGATCACCGGTGACGGAGAGCACCTGGACGTGGATGTCGTGATATACGCGACTGGATTTCGCCCCTCCGACTACTTGGACCCGATCGAGATTATTGGACGCGGGGGGATCGAGATTCACGAATACTGGCAAGGGGATGCAAAAGGGTTCGCAGGAATAACGGTCCCCAATTTCCCGAACCTCTTCATGATGCTGGGCCCGAACACTACCGGTGTGGTGGCGGGGGGCCTTCACATCATGATGGAGCGGGCGGCCGAATACGCGGTCGAAGCTATTCGTCAACTCCTGACGAGGAACGTTGCTGCTCTGGACCTTAAACAGGAAGCGCTTGATCGGCACATCGCCTGGGTTGACGCTGAAAACAACCGCATGGCTTGGGGCCAGCCATATGTGAATAACTGGTACAAGAACCGCTTCAATAGGGTCTCTCAGGTTTGGCCGTTCAAGACCACCGAGTATTGGCGGATCACGCAAAAGGTTGAACCGGACGATTACGAATTCCTTTCATAAAGGGGTGTCCCTATGCTTTTGGTCAAGCCCGTCCCCGCCGCTTGACCAAAAGCATAGGGACACCCCCGGATCATCAGTGACAGGGCGAGAAATTCATACCGGGTCCAGCGACCATGTCCCGGCGGGGACCCAATAAATGTAACGGGCTGGCCATTGGCGGTGTCGCCAAATATGAAAGGCAGAACAAGGCAGGGTGGTGTGCGTGAGCTACGCTTGTCACGCCTGCCAGGGCTCTGTGCTGTTCTGGCCTGCAGACCGCCGACCATGCATGTCCGGAAGGCCGATAGTCGCCAATGACTAGCTGCAGGCAGAAATTGCATTAAGCGCAGTCAGGAGTTACCTCTACTACATAATGGCCCTTATCCGGCATTTGAAAATGGGCGAGACTTCAAGCGGAGTGGGTATTTTTGAACGGCGCTTATCGCTCCACGACCCACGCCTTGGACGGTTGTCCCGGCGGGCCATCCTCGGCGGCTTGTGCGCGCTTACCGGACGTCAAGACAGGACCGCGAACAAGCCTAGGAGATCTACCCGACGGTGATCCGCACCGGCAGGGACTCGAAGCCTCGGAGTACGTTGTGCAGGATCGGCACCGGGGCGCCGTCGGGTTCGATAGCGACCACCCGCTGGAGAAGTTGCTGTAGCACGATTTCCATTTCGAGTCTGGCGGTTGGCTGCCCATCGCACTGGTGCAAACCCATTCCGAACGCGACGTGGCCCGACGCATTGCGGTTGAGATCGAAGTCATCGGCGTTATCGCCCCACTTGCGCGGGTCACGGTTCGCGGCCCCGAGGAACACCAGCACCTTGGCTGGTAGGTGCACGCCGCCAAGAACGGTGTCCAGGGCGACGGTCCGGTGGCACTTCTGGAACGGAGATTCCAAGCGCAGAGCCTCGTCCACGGCAAATTTCGCCGTCCTCGGGTTTTCCCGCAGCTGGGCCCATGACGCACAACCCTGGATTCAGGGGCTCTGGAGTTCGTGGACAACGAGGCCCAACACGAGCGAGTCAGCTTCTGACATTTCCTGCAAACCCTGGAGAAAAGTGTTCAGTTCCGCCAAACTGGCGCGGCCTCCATTTGACCAGAACTTGATCCAGAGAAATAGCATGGTGTAATTGCTGCCGCCCGAGTCGGGTCGGATCGCCTGACGTAGGTAGTCGGTGGCCCAGGCGTTTGCCTCCTTCCCGCCTCGTATCGTCTTGAGAATGCGCAGATCTGGTGGCTGACTTCTCGCCCGGCTTGTCGATCTGCCCCAGAGCGCGGGGTCCCTTTCGGGGCTCTCCCACGAACGCGTGCGGGGCGACACCGACGAATGCATCTGGTGTACGAACCGTCCTACGGGATCGTCGATACCCTTGGGTTGACCGGCTGCCTTCTCGCCCGGAGCATAGTTCACGTGGACCCTCTCGTTTTAGCACTCCTCACGTCTCGTTTCTTGCTCAAGATGACAGCCCATTGCAGGCCGTGGGGATGGTCCGAGCATCAGGTTGGCGGTCGTCTTGCTTAAACACCGCCGTTATCTTGCATGATTGAAGGACGCGCCGCAGCTTTCTCGCTCAATGGCCGATGGAGGACGTCGGATGCCCGGTTCTTCGGGGCCGTCTCATTCGGTATCACCGTCACGACTACGCCTAGTTGTATGCGGGTGCTCCTCGTGGTGCTCCAGCAGTTCGTGCCTGTGGTGGAGCAAGAACTCGTGCCTGTAGTGGAGACCGATCCAGGGCGATGAATCGTAGGCGTCAATATCAAAGCCTCTGGTCCGCACTGGCCCCGCGCTTCTCCGTGCCGGTTCCGGCAAAGGTGATCTGACCGCCTTCTGTTCAATGCGTATAGGTGGAATTTGACGTCTCGGCATGGTCTGCTCTCATCTTTCAGGGTTCAGGTCCGGGCCACATGAACCCCGGTCACTGCGGGCCGGTTATGTTGTGGACCGGCGATGGGGCCACCATCAAAACGCGCGGAGGATCTCCTCGACGCGTTGTTTGGCGTCGCCGAAGAGCATTTGGGAGTTGTCGCGGTAGAACAGGGGGTTTTGGACGCCGGCGTAGCCGGCGGCCATGGAGCGTTTGAAGACGATGACGTTGTCGGCTTCCCAGACGCGGAGGACGGGCATGCCGGCGATGGGGCTGGAGGGGTCCTCGGCGGCGGAGGGGTTGACGGTGTCGTTGGCTCCGATGACGAGGACGACTGAGGTGTCGCCGAGGTCTTCGTTGATTTCGTCCATTTCCAGGACGATGTCGTAGGGGACTTTGGCTTCGGCGAGGAGGACGTTCATGTGTCCGGGCAGTCGTCCGGCGACCGGGTGGATGCCGAACCGGACATTCACGCCGCGTTCGCGCAGCTGGTGCGCGAGTTCAGCGACGGGGTACTGGGCCTGGGCCACGGCCATGCCGTAGCCCGGGGTGATGACCACGCTGGAGGCGTTCGTCAGCATTTCCGCGGTGGCCTGGGCCGTGATCTCGCGGTGCTCGCCATACTCGGCATCAGCCGCGGCGGGTGCGGCGATGCCGAAGCCGCCGGCGATCACGGAGATGAAGGACCGGTTCATGGCCTTGCACATAATGTAGGACAAGTACGCGCCCGAGGAACCCACCAGGGCCCCGGTGATGATAAGCAGGTCGTTGTTCAGCAGGAAACCCGCCGCGGCCGCGGCCCAGCCGGAGTAGCTGTTGAGCATGGACACGACGACGGGCATGTCGCCGCCGCCGATGGAGGCCACCAGGTGCCAGCCCAGCCCCAAAGCCAGGACGGTGACCACAATGAGGAGCCAGAGCTGGGAGTCGTTGACGTACCAGACCGTCAGGGCGACGAACCCGGCCAAGGCGCCGAGATTGATCGCGTTCTTGCCCGGCAGCATCAGGGGTGAGGATTTCATCCGGGCCGAGAGTTTCAGGAACGCCACGATCGACCCCGTGAACGTCACCGCGCCGATGAAGACGCCGATGAACACCTCGGCATGGTGGACAGCCATCAGGTCCCCGGCCAGGTCCGGGGCTTCGAGGTGCCCGTTCCAGCCCACGAGCACCGCGGCGAGGCCAACAAAACTGTGCAGCAGTGCGATGAGTTCGGGCATGCCCGTCATTTCCACGACGCGGGCGCGCCAGAGCCCGATGGCGCCGCCGACCAGCACCGCGGCGACCAGCAGCACCAGCCCGGTCAGGCCGTGGCCGGTCCCCCAGGCGCCCTGCAGGGTCAGCCAGACGGTCGCGGCGAGGGCAATCACCATGCCGGTGATGCCGTAGATGACCCCGGCGCGGGCCTTCTCGTGTTTGCTCAGGCCGGCCAGGCTGAGGATAAACAGCAGGGCCGCGACGATGTAGGCCGCCCCCGCAATGGATTCCGCGGTCAACGGACCGGACACGGTGTCAGACACGGTAAGGCTCCTCGATACGATTCGGGCTGCTGCTTCGGGGACGGCGCTCATGAACGGGCCTTCTCACCGCGGGAGAACATCGCGAGCATCCGGCGGGTCACAGCGAAGCCGCCGAAAATGTTAATGCTGGCCAGCAGGACCGCGACGGCGGCGAGCACCTGCATGACGATGTTGTCGGAGGTGACCTGCAGCAGCGCACCGACCACGATGATCCCCGAGATCGCGTTGGTCACGGACATCAGCGGCGTGTGCAGGGCATGATGCACTTTTCCGATGACGTAGAAACCGACCACGATCGAGAGCATCAGCACCGTGAAGTGCTGCGGCAGCGGCGCCGGGGCCACCGCGTTCACCAGGAACAGCACCGCGATACCCGCGGCGAAGAGCCCGGCCTTACCGGCGGCGCTGAGCCCCGTCTTCTTCGGCGCAGTGCTTTCGGCGGCCGGGACCTGGGTCGTGGCTGCAGGTGCTGCGGAGACCTGCACCGGGGGCGGCGGCCAGGTCTTCTCCCCGTCCCGCACCACCGTCACCGAGCGCTGCACCACGTCATCAAAGTCGATCCGCAGGACCCCGTCCTTGTCCTTGGTCAGGAGCTTGAGCAAGTTCAGCATATTCGTCCCGTACAGCTGGGACGCCTGAACCGGCAACCGGGCCGGCAGATCCGTGTAACCCAGGATGACCACGCCGTTGTCGGTGACTACGCGTTCTCCGGCGACAGAGCCTTCCACGTTGCCGCCCTGGCCGGCGGCCATGTCAACGATCACGCTGCCGGACTTCATCCCCGCCACGTCATCGGCCGTGAGCAGCTTCGGCGCCGGACGCCCCGGAATCAGGGCGGTGGTAATGATGATGTCCACATCCCGTGCCTGCTCGGAGTAGATCTCCGCAGCGCGGGCGTTGTACGCCTCAGATGTGGCCTTGGCGTATCCGTCGGTGGACTTCATCTCCTCGGCGACCTCGACCTTGAGGTAGGTCCCGCCGATGGATTTGACCTGGTCGGCGACCTCGGGCCTCGGGTCGGTCGCGCGGACGATCGCGCCGAGGCTGCTCGCAGCACCGATCGCCGCCAGGCCCGCGACGCCGGCGCCGGCGACCAGGACCTTCGCCGGCGGGACCTTGCCCGCCGCGGTCACCTGGCCCGTGAAGAACCGCCCGAACTCATGCGCGGCCTCGATCACGGCCCGGTACCCGGCGATGTTCGCCATCGAACTGAGCACGTCCATCGACTGTGCCCGCGAAATCCGGGGCACCGCATCCAAGGCAAGGGCCGTGATCGGACGCGCCGCCAGCGCCTCCACCAGCTCCGGCCGCAGACCCGGGCTCAGCGACCCGATCAGCGTCGCCCCGTCGGCCAGGCGGCCGATTTCTTCCCCGGTGGGCGGGTTGATCCGCAGCACCACCTCGCTCCCCCACGCCTCATCGGCACCCACAATGAGCGCACCCGCTTCGGCATACGCCTCATTACGGAAAGACGCCGCCTCCCCCGCACCCTTCTCGACTACAACCTCGTAGCCCAACTCCACCATTTGCCTGACGGTGACAGGCGTCGCCGCCACCCTCGTCTCGCGGCCTAGCTCGGCCACGATTCCTATACGTGTCACTTTGCTCTCCTCTTAGATGTAGCGTGAATGGCTGGACCTTCCGCCTGCCCGCCTGCGGAACGTGCCCCAGCTTTCCATCGTTGTGCCAGGTGGGATGTCGCCCTTGAGACACACTTCGTAGCGGTCAGGGGCCAAGCGCGTTACCGAGATGCCGACCTGTCTGAGGATGGCTACGGGCTTCAAAAGATCGACAGCCCGGTCCAAAGCGGCATCCAATTCTCTTCGAGCGTGAATGGTAACGACGAGACAATCTGTCTCTGCATGCATAGCTAGGAATCCTTTACCTTGTTGCGGCTTTCACTGCCTTGCCGTGCCGGTCATCCGTTGATCGGGGAAAACTCAACGATTTTTAAGACCGCACTCCAACCGGTGGCCTATTTACTGTCAGTCTCGCGCACGCCCAGCCCGGCCTCGAGCGCCGGCTCCAGGCGGATACCGTCAGCATCAAGGCTGAGTGTCTGTGGAGTAAGAGGGTCGAATCGATCGGACGTCGTTACTCCCCTGTAAACGAAATCAGTGACCAGCTTTCGCATGGCGACGGTTACCCGCGCTGATTCTGACATCGAAGCGCCGTCGAGCATCGGGGAATCGCGCCATTGGGCGACGTCACCGAAGATGAACGGCAGAACGAAGCAGTGTGGCGCGTAGGCTGCCTCGAGCTTGCTCCGATGATCCAGCCGCACGACCTGGGCGGAGACGGGTGCATTCGTAGCGATCTCGAGTGCGGAAGTACGAAACTGCGCCAACGTCGCGGCACGCACCATGCATAAGTAGGCATCGGGATCGTCATCGGCCTGTAGAAAGGCCGCCACGCTTGCCGGGTCCGTGAATGTCCGTTCGATAAACCGTTCCACGTCTGCCTTCGAATAATCTGCGCGCGGCTGGTTACGAAGGAAACCGGCAGACTCCTCGGCTGTCGTGATGAGAAGGACAGCGTCGGTATGGATTCTCTGGGCGGAGGAGGCGTAACGTGCAAGGTCGCTTGGCGTCTCCTGTGATTCCGCGGGCATGTAGGGAAAGGCCTGGAGGCCGGCCCGGGCGCGTCCCTGCGCGGCAAGTAGCGCCCCGACCGGCGCGGTCAGCAGAGACGTCTCTGAGCCCACGGCGTCGATGACGGCCGCCCGATGCCGAAGCCAGATGTCCACGGGCAGCGGTGCCAACCGAGGCATGCTGATCAGCAGGGTCCGCGCGGCCAAACCGCGCATGCGGGGGTCGGTACTGAGCGCGTAGGCGTACCACGCCCCCGCAGAATCTCCCGCGATCGTTATTCTCCCGGGATCCCCGCCAAAAGAGCTGATGTTCTCTCGCACCCACTCCAATGCGGCCTGGAGATCACGTACCGGCTTGGTCGACTCTGCCGGGTCCCCGAGCGGACCGAAGTGCCCCGACACACCGAGCCGGTAGTTCACCGTGACGAGGACGATGCGCGCGTCATGCACGAAGGTTGGCGACTCGTACCATCGGCTTTCGCCCGAGCCGGTCGTGAAGCCGCCTCCGGGAATGAAGAACACGACGGGAAGTCCGTCGGCACCCGTCGGCGCCTGGACCCGAAGCGTGAACGCATCTTCCTGCTGCACGAGCTCACCGAGGGCGGGCCCCAGCAAGCTGTCGAGCATACCTGGCGTCTGTGGGAAGGCTATCGGCGGAGCCTGTACTTCGCCTGACGAAATCGCGTCGATCTCACCGAACCGGGGATCAGTCCTCGGTGTCCCGTAGCGCACTCCCCGCGCATCGATCACTCCTGCGTGGAGATGCGCGCGCACGGCACCTTGAGCTGTGGGAATCCTGAGCATGGGGTTCACGCAATAAACTCGTGATCGCTCTCGCTGACCGCCTCGGTAATTTGCCAATACTCCGCGTTCGTATAGGGCCAGACTTGCGAAACACGGCCGTGCGCGTTCTGATACCACGTGTGGACATAGGGTTGCCCCCATGCCATCCGGCGGTTGCCGGCGTCGATCCAGTCCACGAAGCGGTCCAAGGCCGCGGGCCTCACGTCGATGGCGGAGACACCCCTTTGCAGGATCTCGTAAACAGACTTGAGGGAAAACTCGACGGCCCGTTCAATCATGAAGTGCAGGCTCCCGGCGACGACACCTCCGACGTTAGGGCCGTAGATGAGGAAGAAGTTGGGGAAGCCGGGAACCGTGATGCCGTTGTAGGCTCGCGCATCGCCCTTCCAGAAGTCGTGGATCTCCACACCGTCGCGGCCGATGACCTCCACCTCATCGAGGTAATCCGACGGCTTGAATCCGGTCGCGAAGACGACGATGTCGACTTCATGCTCAACACCATGGCTGTCGATGATCCCGTGCTCGGAGAACCGATCGATACCCGCAGTCACAACCGTCGTGTGCGGGGATTTGAGGGCGTCGGCCCACACCCCGTTGTCACGGAGCATCCGCTTTGCGCCCGGCGGGTAGTTGGGAACAGCATGAGCGAGCAAGTCCGGGCGTTCCTCGAATTGAGCTGCGAGGAGCCCGGTCAGCACGTCCCGGACCTCTTGGTTCTTGCGGGAGACGCTCAATGGTGCTCCCTCCCAGCCTTCCTCTGCCGTCACGGTGTGCAATCGGCCGGGGATACCCTGGACCGTCGCCCACAGGCGGTTCCACTGCGCGTAGTGCGGCACCTTGCGTCGCAGCCAGGTGAAGGCGTCGGTGACGCGGTCGTGATAGTTCGGTGCCGGCAGCATCCAGGGCGCGGTGCGCTGGAAGAGCACCAGTTTCTCAACGTCATCTGCCAGTGCCGGCACAATCTGGTAGGCGCTGGCGCCTGTGCCAATCACGGCTACGCGCTTTCCCGCGTAGTCCGCCTCGTGTGACCACTCCTGTGAGTGCATGGTGACACCGCGGTACTGGTCGATGCCCTCGAAGTGGGGGATGTGGGGGCGGTCCAACTGACCGAGGGCGCTCACGACAGCCGCGAAGCTCCTGGTCTGCTCTTTCCCGGCGGCATCGCGGGTGGTTGCCTTCCACATGCGGGCCCGCTCGTCCCAGCGCAGCCGGTTCAGCCGGGTGGAGAACTCGATATTCTCAATGATTCCCGCGCGCTCGGCGACGTCGCGGACGTAGTCGAGAACGTCCCTTCCCTGCGCGAACTGGTGGGGCCAGTCGCCTCTCTGCGCGAACGAGTACGAATACCCGAAAGTCGGGGTGTCGAGCCGGACACCCGGATAGGAGTTCTTGGCCCACGTCCCACCCAGCATTGGAGCGTCCTCGACGACGATGAAGGGCACGCCAGCTTGCTTATACCTGTGTGCCGCAGCGATACCGGCGATCCCTGCCCCGACGATGAGCACGGGGAACTCGCGACCATCAGCTACGTCATCGAAATGCCATTGCGGCGCTCCGCCTTTGTCCGCGGCGAGGTCAAGCTCATGTTTCAGCGAACCGTACCAATGCTCACGCCCAGCGGTGAGGAAACGCAGGAGATCAGTGACGGTCTCATCCGGGAGCAGATCAACTGCTGTGATCCCGTTGTCCCGGAGCTCGCGCAACCCGGCCAACGCCACTTCCTTTGCGCGTTCCTGCTGATCGGGCGACATGCCACCGTGCGGATGGGGTTGGGTGTCCACCGGGCTCAGCGGAGGTTGTAGGTCGCTGCTCAGTGACGACGTATCGCCGAGCGCCGCCGCGATCGCGGCGAGCAGCACGGGAAGTTCCGCTTGTGCGATGATCTCCGCCAGAAAGGCATCGTCCTCGACGATGGGCTCTGCGCGAGGTTCCCAATAGAGATCATCGAACCGGGCGGTTTCGGACCGCGATTCCTGCATGTTGGGCATTCCGTGACTCCTTGTAATTGTTATCGCCGTGGGTGTGGATTGACGTACGAACGCAGACTTTGGATGACTGACTGTTCGCTGTCGTCCGTGAATACCGCTGCGACGTAGCGGTCCGGACGAACCACCAGGGTGTGAGGTTTCCCCAGGTGTGGGACTGCGAGCACCCGCCCGGCGTCGAGCAGCAGCGGAGCACTGTCTTCCTCAGTCGGCGAAACGGGCGTGCCAGCCAATCGAAGCTGGCGGGCGCCGAGCAAGGCCCAGAATGGATCCGGCCTATGCGATGACGGGCTTTCTGCTTCCAGAGTCAACAGGGACCAGCCGTCGCCGAGGTGAGCGTCGAGCGGCGTCGTCCAGCCGTCCGGGTCGGTCACCGACGGCTGGCTAAGTGCGAAACCGACCGATGCCGCCAAACGGCGATCGACATCCCGTCCCGCCTTGATGGCGACGCCGTTGCGGTAATCCGGCGGTGAGATGAAACGCATGGACCCCAGATACCGGTGAACCGCGGGAATGAGGCTGACCGTGCGGAAGGCGATGTCCCGGACGTTGGTCTTCAGTGCGCCCACAGCCATAACGACGGCCCCGGTCCGGCGCGACACCTTCACCATTTTCGCTGCATGGGTGCGGCGTTCGGATTCGTAGGTGGACAGGAGGCGGTCCGTACCTGCGCCGCGGAGCACTTCCAACAGCTTCCAGCTGAGATTGAGTGCGTCGCGCAGCCCGGCGTTCAGCCCCTGCCCTGAGAAGGGCGGCATGAGGTGCGCGGCATCGCCGATCAGGAAGGAGCGGCCGGAACGGTAGGTACGCGCGATGCGCTGGTGGGCGACATAGACGACGGCACGCCTGACATCCTCTGGCCCCACCTCCGGATGGAAAGGCCGGGACAGCTCAAGAATTTGTGCCGGAGACGTCATCGCGTCCGCGTCTTCGCCGTCGAAAAGCATGAACTCCAGGCGCAGCCGCCCCTTGATTCCAGGGACAAGAACGTAGGGGCGTGTTCCGTTGCCGTGAAACTCGGCGTACGGCTCGCGGGTCCCCGGGACGTCGAGCAGGTCAATGACAATCCAACGCTCCTGTTGGGTTGATCCGACCAGGTCAATGCCTAGAGCTTCACGGACGAAACTGCGGCCGCCGTCAGCGCCGACTAGCCATGACGCAGCAACCGTGCCGGCTCCGAGGGCGGACCGGAAGCCGACTGTTATCCCCTGGGCATCTTGGGTAACGGCGTTCACCTGGGCGTCCACGAGAAATTCGATGTGCTCGTGGTCGCGCGCCTTCGTCCACAGTAGGTTTTCCAGCACAGGTTGATCGAACTGGGACTTTGCTGGATGTCCGATTCGCGAAGGAACCGGTTTGGACGAGGCGAGAGGCCGATCGTTCAGCCCGAAGTAGCGGCTTCCGGTGCCAAGGAGCGACTCTGCCTTCAAGGCACCGGCCAGACCCAACCGGTCCATGGTCCGGAAGGTCTCGTCGGCGATACTGATGGCGCGCGGCAGGTCCATCGGCGCCTCCGCTGCTTCAAGCAGAATGACCCGGGCACCGCCGTCGGCGAGCAGCAGCGCCGCTGTCAGGCCGACCGGACCAGCCCCTACAACCGCGACATCGAAGTCGTCCATGGAGTTGCCTTTACGCATCTTTAGGCGACGAGAACGTTGCGCAGGGTACCGAGCTTGCCGACCTCAACCTCGACGACGTCGCCGGGGGCGAGGAACGTCGGCGGCTCCATGAACAGTCCCACGCCTCCGGGGGTGCCGGTCACAATGACGTCACCCGGGGACAGCGGGGTGAATGCCGTCACGTACTCAAGGATCGCGGGGATGTCGAAGATGAGGTCCGAAACCGCAGCGCGCTGCCGCACTTCTCCATTGACCCTCGTCTCAACGACGAGTTCGGTGACGTCTCCGACCTCGGAAGCGGTCATGAAATAAGGACCAAATGCGCCGCTGAGCGGAAAGTTCTTCCCGGGGGTCCACTGTCCGGTGTGGCGCTGCCAGTCACGGGCACTGAAATCATTAAAAGCGGCGTAGCCGGCGACGACCTTGAACGCATCCTCCGGGCGGACGTGATCCGCGGGAGCTCCCACGACCAAGGCGACCTCGCCCTCGTAGTCATACATGTCGCTCTCGCGGGGAATCGGCAAGTCGGCTCCATGCGCGGCAAGCGTGTCGGAGAAACGTGCGAACACCGTCGGCTTTCCGACGTCTGCCCGCCCGGTCTCTTCGCGGTGGCTGCGGTAATTGACACCGATGCAGATCACCTTGCCCGGCGCAGACAGGAGGGGGAGGAATCGGGTTCCTTCCACCTGCTGAACCGGCGCACCGTCCGATTCCGGCGTCTTGGTAAGCAGGCCATCCACAATCGCTGATTGAAGCGAGGGAGAAAGATTGACGCCGCTGGGACCCAAGTCGAACAGCTGGCCGTCCACCTCTAGACCCCAGGTGGGCTGCCCTGCTGGGGTGAGGTAACTCGCGTAGCGCATGTAAATCCTTTCTGGTACCGACGGCATCCGCCATCGGAGACTTTTCGTATTGCTCGAACAGTACGCAGAATGCATTCCCTGCGCAATAACGCACTTTCAAACGATCATTGCGTATGTGTAGGCTTAATGCATGGCACGACGAGCGAATGCAGAGACGATTAGCGAGGGGGTCCGCGAAATGCTGCGGGCCGACATCTTCGCTGCACAGTGGGCCCCTGGAACAAACTTGCAGATCGGCGAGCTGACAAAGCGTTACGCCGCCAGCTCGACCGTGGTCCGTGAGGCCATGGTCCGGTTGGCAGGTGAAAAGCTGCTGCAGTTCCGCCCCAACCGCGGGTTCTTCATCTCGGAGTACAGCCTCGAAGAATTGCGTGGTTTGGGCGGGCTCCGCTGTCGCGTGGAGGAATACGGCCTGACCCTGGCCATTGAGCGAGGAGACGTCGATTGGGAATCCGACCTCGTTGCACTACACCATCGGCTGGAACGGACGCCACGTCGCGACAGTGAAGATCCGCACCACATCACAGCCGAATGGTTCGTTGCCCACCAAGGGTTCCACGCAAAGCTCCTGGAAGCGTGCGGAGTCCCGCTGCTGCAGGACTTCGCAGCAACCTTGGGTGAAGCCACCGCCCTTTACCGGCTGTGGACCGCCCCGGATCAGCGTGCACAATCGCGGGACATCGAGGCCGAGCACCGCGCGATCCTCGAGGCGACCATCGCGCGGGATGCACCGACGGCCACCAAACTGCTGCGTGAGCACTACATGCGGACCATCGACATCATTGAAGACGCTGAATTCCGCGCCGCTTCAGAGGCCGCGCCGTCCCAGGAGTAGGAACGGCACCCCTCTTAGCCCAGCGAGACCGGGAAGACCCCATGTGAGCGGAAATCCTCGCCGTTGTAGACGCCCCACCGGTTGAACCACGTCCGGTCGTCCTGGCTCCACTCGATGGGAGGACGATCAATTTCGTGGATCTGCTCAAGGTCCGTGTAGAGCTCTACTACCGTGCCGTTGGGCTCCACGTAGTAAGCGGCGATGTTGTGGCCCGCGCCATGACGGACCGGGCCCCAGATCAGACGACGGCCCCGGGCAAACAAGCGGTCCGCGAGCCGTCCAAGGTCGGCCACGGACTGCGTCTGCCATGCATGGTGGTGCAGTGTGCCGCGTCCTTTGATGAGCGCGATGCCATGGTGGTCCGGGTTGCAGCGCAGGAAATAGCCGAAGTCCTTACCGATGACGTCGGATACCTTGAAACCGAAAAACTCCACCAGGAAGTCCTTCATCGCCGTCGGATTCTGGGGGTGGATGTTGATGTGGCCGTAGCGGTCCGGCCCGAAGGACGCTGGACCATGCCGGAACGACTTCATTCCGACATAGACGTGATAGACGTATCCCTCGGGGCCCATGACGGCGAAGCCCTCGCCGATCTCCCGTTCCAGGGGACTGCGCGTGAGGATCGGAAATCCTCCGGCCTCGAGGCGCTTCCGGATGATCTCCAAACCCTCGGGGCTGTCGGCAACAAGGCCAATATGGTCAATGCCGTCCTCCTCGCTCTTCACGTAGACGAGCTCGTGGTGACGGTCCGCCGCGGACAAGTAGGCCCGGTTGTCGTCGTTGAGTGTCATGCGCAGACCGAGGACGTCAGTCGCCAGTTCGAGCGACTCATCGTAGTCGCGGGTCCGCATTGCGAGATAACCCATTTCGGTAATCACACCAAGTGACATAGCTGTAACCTCTCTTTCAGCGTCGGCTCCTAAACGGAGCGGGACGCGCCGCCGTCCACGCGGATGTTCTGGCCTGTGATGTAGCTGGATTCCTCGCTGGCGAGGAACCGAATGACGCGGGCCACCTCTTTCGTACTGGCAGCCCTGCGCAAAGGTATTCGGGTGGTCCATTCCCCCGGCACAGTGCTCGGATCCTCCTTGGTGAAGCCTGGAAGAACATTGTTCATCCGGATTCCAGAGGGCCCGTACTCGTCGGAATACAACTTGGTGAAAGTACCCAGCGCCGCACGGAACGTGCCTGAGACCGGGTAGTTCGGGTTGGGCTCGAAGGGGGAACTCGTGGAGACGTTGACGATCGCCCCACCACCCGCGGTAACCATGTGAGGGGTAACGATCCGAGTCATGCGGATGACGTTGAGAAGGTACATCTCGTAACCCTCTGCCCACTCGTCATCGCTGATCTCCAGCACAGGCTTTCTGGCGGCATGTCCGGAACTATTAACCACGACGTCGATGCGTCCGTATGTGGTCAGCGCCAAGTCCGTGATTGCTTGCAGGTCCGCCACGGACCGGTTGGAACCCTGGGTTCCCACCCCGCCCAGGCTGCGGGCCAGCTCCATCGCGCTCCCGGAAGGAGAAAGCGCGGCAATACGGTACCCATCGCCCGCCAGCGCGCGGACAGCCGCGGCCGCAATGCCGCGGCCGCCGCCAATCACCAGGGCCACCCGGTCCGAACCGCTCATGGTTGATCCGCCGCGGCCCCGAGCTCGGCGTAGTGCTGGACGAGCTTCTCCATAGCCAGCGCAGAGAGCTCCGCCGCCTCGGCAAAGTCGATCTCGTCTCCCGCGGATGCCGATATGTAAAAACCGTCCGTTAGCGCGCGGCCAAGCATGACGATCTTACGGGCGAGGTCTGGTTTCACCCGCAAGGCTGCGGCGGGGATACCCGGTGTGACAGCCTCGACCATCAGTTCGTACATCTCATCGCGCACCTCCAGGTATTTCTGGCGTGCAGCATTCCCCGCCAGCCGCTTCTCCAGCGCAAAGAGCAGTCCAATGATCCAGAATGCTTCCTGCGCGTTCGCCGGGTCGGCAGAATTAGCCGCAGATCCGGCGATGCTCGTACGGAGAATGGCCCTGTTTTCCGGTCCCCGGTGACGCGTCTTCCAGTTTTCGAAGCAGTAGTCGATCAGCGCGGCGAACAAGCCTTCTTTGTTTTCAAAGTGCCAGTAGACGGACCCGATCGGCAGATGGGCAACACGGGCCACCTCAGCCATCGTTGTACCTTCATAGCCTTCGGTGACAGCGAGCTGTAGCACCGCTTCCAGGATGGCCCGTTCATTCTCAGGGGTGGACTGGTGGACCCGGCGACGCTTGCCCGTTTCCGGCTTGGCGGTTCCATTAGTGCTGACGTCAGCGGCTGCCCGGGGGCTCATGAGCGCAACTCCCCGTGGGCTGCCGTCCGCTCGCCACCCGGGTTGATCTTGGCGAACTGGACCTCCTCGTAGACCTGATGGCGCAGTTCGCCGAAGCGGTGAAGCGACCTGGTGTCAGCCTGGCTGCGCACGTCCGGAAGGTCGATGTGCAGGTCAGCCTGGATGATGGTCGGTGAGCTTGAGAGCACCAGCACCCGTTCAGCCAGGTAGACGGACTCGTCGATATCGTGGGTCACAAAGAGGATCGTCATATTGAGGCGCTGCCAGACGTCGCGGACGAGGTCTTCGAGCTCTCCGCGGGTTTGCGCGTCGACTGCTGCGAAGGGTTCGTCCATGAGCAGCACGCTGGGGTTGGAGGCGACAGCACGGGCAATTGCGACGCGCTGCTGCATGCCACCGGAGAGCTGCCACGGGTAGCTCTTGGTCGCGTGTGAGAGGCTGACGGCCTCCAGCGCCTCGCTGACACGTGCCTTGCGTTCGGCCTTGGGCACGCCGGAGGTCTTCAGCGGCAGCTCGACGTTCTCTTCAACGCTCAGCCAAGGGAACAGGCTGCGGCTGTACTCCTGAAAGACCACTGCCATGCCCTCGGCAGGGCCGGCAACGCGCCGGCCGTCGAGCACCACCTCGCCGGATGTGGGGTCCAGGAGGCCGGCGATGCATTTCAGCAGCGTCGTTTTCCCCGAACCGGACGGCCCCACCAGGCAGGCGAACTCGCCGGCATGCAGATCGAAGGTGAGGGACCGTACGGCCTCTACTTCGTTGCGGCTGCCTACACCGTAGACCTTGCGCAACTGCTGGACACTGAGTCGGACTTCCGACTTGTTAGCCGTCATTTGAGGCCTCCTTTAGACCGTAGTACCATCCCAAAACGCGCTTTTGGATCGCTTGGAAAGCTACCGACAGCAGCACTCCTATGATTCCCAGGAGAACGATGCCGCTCCACATTTCCGGGATCGCGACGCGGTTTTGGAAGTTAATAATCGAATAGCCAATGCCGTCGGTCGAAGCGAACATCTCCGAGACGACCAAGAGGATGAGGCCGACCGCGAGGCTGTGGCGGATGCCGGCCATGATGAGCGGTGAGGCGCCCGGCAGCACGAGGTAGCGGATGCGGTCGAATCCACGGAGGCCGTAGACGCGGGCGGTATTGGTCAGGACTTCATCAAGGGATCGCACGCCTTCCACAGTATTCAGCAGGATGGGCCAGAGGCAGCCGAGGACGATGACGGTGACCTTCATCGTGTCATTGATACCGATCAGCAGTAGCAGAACCGGAATGAGGATCGTTGAGGGTACCGCCCTGATGAATTCGAGCAGTGGCTCGAGAAGCCAGCGCAAATTCCGTGAGAGCCCAATCGCAACCCCGAGGACCACCCCGAGGACTATGGAGATCAAGAGGCTGATGGACAGTCGCCCCATGCTGGGGAGAACGTCCGTGAAGAACCTTTCGCTGAACCAGACTTTGGCAAAAGTGCTGGCCAGCTTGTCCGGTTTGGGTACGAAGAAGTTCACTCCCTGGGCTGTGGCCGCCCACCAGATGGCGATGAGGATGGCCGGCAGGCCGAACCACATACCTAGGCGTTTGAGGACGATCATACCGCCACCTCCGAACGGACTGAGCTGTGCCAGAAGAGCACTTTGCGCTCAATGAAGCGGAATATCAGGTTTACCAGGATGCCCAGCAGACCGGCTGTGAGGATAAGGGCGATCATGGCTGGCGGGTTGTCGTTGAGCTGGGCCTGCGCGACTGACCGGCCGATCCCCGGCGTGCCGACGATGAGCTCGGAGCTGATCGCGAGGATCAGTGCGACTGTGGCCGCGATCCGAATGCCGGTCATCAGGTATGGCAAAAGCGTGGGTAGTACGAGGTGGCGGACCCGTTGCAGCCATGTCATCCGCATGGTGTGAACTGTGTCATTTGCCACCTTGTCGATATCGGTGATGCCGTACAGGACCTGGATCATGATGATCCAGAAGCAACCGTAAACGACGATCATGAGCTCGGCGCCGATCCTCGGTCCGAACAGCAGTGCAGCCAAAGGGATCAGTCCCACGGCCGGGATGGGGCGGAGGAACTCGATAGTAGTGTGCGTCGCAGACCGCAGGAAGTTGCTGGATCCGATGAGCAGGCCAATGGCGACACCACCGAGGGTGGCGATGCCGAGCCCAAGGAACCAAGCCCACATCGTCTGCCCCATGGTCAGCCAGAATTGGGTGAAGGTCAGGTTGGTGAAGAATGTTGGAAGCACCACCGACGGCGGTGGCAGGTGGTGCTGACTGACCGGGCCAAAGGCTGAGTAGAGTTCCCAGACGATGAGTGCGGCGAGGATGCCGGCGACACCCAGGACGTAGGGCCCGACAGCAGTCCACCGGGCAGCACGACGAACTCTGTGCTCCCGCGTAGGCAGGGTGCTCACAGCCACGCTGCTCAGGGTTGGAGTTTGCGTTTCCACGGTTTTGTTCTGCTCTCAGTTGTTGCGATCAATATGCGGTCGGGGCCGACGAGCGGCCCCGACAGCGGGATTACGGCTTCCAGATCACCTTGTCAACGTCTGGCTTAGTGCTCACGATGCCGTATTTGACGAGCAAGTCCGCGAACAACTGGATGGTCTCTTGCGAAACGTCCGGGTTGTAAATGGAGAGTTTTACTTTCGCCGCGGCGGCCGGATCAGTGCCGAGCGCGGCAGGCATTGCCGCGCGGATCAGATCATTATTCTCAGTCAGGAACGGCAAAGCCTCTTTCATGGCCGCGGTGAACCGCTTGACCAAGTCAGTGTCGCTGTCCACGCGTTTGCCACTGGAGATCGTAACGAGTTCATTCGCGCCCAGGCCTGTGTCATGGATAAAGTCGCTGACCACCCGGCCACCTTTGGCCACTACCTGCTGCATGAAAGGCGAACCCGCCATCCCTGCGTCAATCTGGCCAGCTTCGATCTGAGCTGCAACCTCGGGGAACGACAACTGGACGAACGTCACCTTCTTCGGGTCCCCGCCATCCTTGGCCACGGCTTCACGGATGCCGATTTCTCCAATGCTGCCCAGTGCGTTGACCGAGACCTTCTTGCCTTCGAGATCACGGGCGCTCTTGATGCCCGATGAGGCACCGACAACCACGGCGGTGGAGTCTTCCACGATCTTGGGATCGTTCTGGGTAACACCATCAACGATGCGGACATCGAGACCCTGCGTGGTTGCCGTCAGGGCCGTGACCGGGCTGGCCAGCATGAAGTCGAGCTCCCCGGTTGCGAGAGCGGGCAACTGTGCCGCACTGCTGCCAGCACCCACGACCAATTTGAGATCGATGCCCTGCTTTTCGAAGTAGCCCTTGTCGATGGCAATTTGGAGAGCCGCAACGGTGCTGGACGGAAACAGCCCGTAGGTGACCCTGGTGAGCCCGGCGGAGCCACTCGCGGCCGCCGTGGAGCCGCTGCCGTCAACAGATCCGGACGCACAGCCGCTGAGTGTCAGTGCAAGAGCCATGGCACCAACGGTCGCTGCACGGGTTTTCTTGATGTTCATAAGATTCGCTCTCCCTTGAGTGAATGCTGCGCGGGCTCTACGCCCACCGCCGTACTGGCGAGTTGCAGCAACAGTAATTCTTGATTAAGCATTTGTCAATGAATTATGCATTCATAATGCTATTATGCGTTTTAGTGGCCAATGTGACGTCGGCCGCCCTGAATACTTTCTTTAGAACGTCGTTCAGTTCCTGGGCGATGCATTCGGCGGCGACCACGTGATCGGGTCGCACAACGATCGCAGAGAATGGCCTCTCGTCGAACCAGGCCTTCAAAAGGCCGCTTTCGTCGCCAACCACTCGTACCCCAGGCGCTGCCGCAGCCTTCGCCCACGTCAGCTGCGAGGCCGGCACGGCGTGAACAAGGGTTCCGCCGAGACCCGCCAGCGTCTGCGCCTCAGCCTCGCTGACGAACGCGCGTGGATCGTTGTTCCATACGATGACCCGCCATCCCTGGCCGGTGGCGTCGTCCAGAAGGACCGAACAGCCGTCCTCGTTCCGGACCGTGGGCTGCGGGAACAACGTGCCCACTGCGCGCGGGGCATCCGCCCGATCAGGCAACGCCTTCCACGTGGGGAGCTCGGACGGAACCACGACGCCTTGGTCGTACTTGGGCATCGGTTTGTAGCCCTGGCTGTTGAGCCGGGCGCGGGCCTTCGGCAGCTTGTCTAGAACTGCCGCGGCCATGTCGCGCACCGCCGTGCGCAGTCTGTTGTGGTCGGTGACGAGGTTCGCCATATTCAACGACAACGCCACCATGGCTTTGACATGTTCACGCCGTTCACCTTCGTAGGAATCGAGCAGCTTGTCGCTGGCCTTCCCCTGAACCACTGCAGCCAGTTTCCACCCCAGGTTCAGCGCGTCCCGGATGCCGGAGTTCCAGCCTTGGCCAGCAACCACCGGCATAACGTGGGCAGCATCGCCGGCCAGCAGGAATCGTCCTACGCGGAACTTCTCGGCTACACGGGCGTGGTGGGCGTAGACCCGACGGCGGATGATGTTCAGGCCAGCGGGATCGGGCACGTGGGGGGCTAGGAGGGAGAAGACGAACGCATCGTCCTCTGCGACCTCTTCAGATTCACCCTCGAACAGCGTGAATTCCCAGCGGCGGATTCCATGCGGCAGGCTGAGTGTCGCGTAACCACGGCTTGGATCCCCGCCAAAGACCGCATGTGGGGTGCCGATGGGGTCATTGGCGACGTCGATGACAAGTCCGCGGGTCGACCGCGTTTCGCCTTCGAATGCCAGCCCAAGGTGTTGCCGGGTCAAGGACCGGCCGCCGTCGCAGCCGACGACGTAGCTACCGGTCACCTGTTCTTCGCCCGACGCAGTACTAATGGTAGCCGTCACGCCGTCGGAATCTGAGGCAAAGGCGCTCACCTGGCTGCCGAAGCGCACCTCGACGTGCGGGTACCGGGCGAGACCTTCGAGGAGTACTTTGTCGACAAGAGGCTGGATAAAGCCATTTCTGCGGGGCCAGCCAAACTCGCGGGTTGTGGGGTTGATCTCCGCAAGTATTTTTCGGTCGCCATTGACGATTCGGATCTTCTGATCCGGGACGGTGTGCGGAAGCACCTTGTCCACCAGTCCGATGGTCTGCATGGTCCGCAGTGCCTCGTCATCGATGCCCACGGCGCGGGGGTAGTCGATGAGTTCGTCGCGGCCTTCGAAGACCACCGTGCTCACGCCGAACTGTCCAAGAAGGTTGGCGAGCGTCAATCCGACCGGGCCCGCTCCGATGATAATAACGTCCTTGCGGTCGCTCATTTTGCACCCCTCAGGGTCTTGATGGAGTCCTGTGCCGCGCGGCTCAGGAATATGAGGTCGATGCCGAGGCCGACGTAATCGACAAGCTCCCGGTCCAAAAGGTCAGCTGCGTAGGCGCTTGATCCGGAATAGATACCCAGCGTGACGCCGTGCGCCCTGGTCACCTTGGACAAGTGCACTATGGCATCGCGCACCGGACCGTCCGCCCAGTCCCCCCTCCCCGGAAGTCCGTAAGAGACTGCCAGATCCGCCGGTCCGATATAGATCGAGTCGAGCCCGGGAGTGGTGATGATACTTTCCGCGTTTTCGACGCCGGCAACTGTCTCGATCTGGGCGATCGTGGACACCGCGCGGTTCCCCGCCTCGGTGTAGGGCTGGCCCGGATACAGGTTGGGGCGGCTGGGGCCGAGGCTCCGGTTCCCCACCCCCGGATACTTGGTCGCTTCCACGAGCATGCGCGCTTGTTCCCCGGACTCGATGGTCGGTGCGATGATCCCGCGTGCACCGCTGTCGAGCAGCCGCAGGATGGGGGCCGGATCCAGACCTCCCACCCGGGCATAGGTGTACGCCGAATCCCGGGGCGCAGCGCGCAACATTGTGCACCCTGCTTCCAGCCCGACCTCGCCATGCTGGAGGTCCACGACGACGCCGTCGTAGCCTGCAGCCAGAGCCCACTCCGTCACCGACAGGGACGGAAGCGCCTGGTGCAAAAGCGCCGGCGGTTGCCCGCCGCGGCTGTCCCACTTCATTCGGCTGTGCTTTCTGCGAGCCGCTTCGCATGCGCAGCGGCGTTCAGCCCGCCGAAGATGGGCGCGATCTCGCGCCGTGCGATCTTCCAGTCCCCGTCGACCTGCCGGTAGACCTCGCGGAATTCGCCTACGCTGGCAGGCATCAACGGGTTCTCCGAGGAATCCCGGAAAGTCATGTACTGCGTCCAGCCGTGGAGTTCTTCACCCACCCATGCCAGCCGAATGCCACCGATGATGTGTCGTCCTACGACGCCTGTAATCTTCGCGCGGCGTTCGCCCCAGGCTTTGATGGCGTCCCGGCCATCCATGTTCCCGAGTGGTCCGGTGGTGACTGCGTCCTCCGTGTACAGCTCCCACGTGGTGTCAGCCTTGCCGTGGTCCAGCCGCCATAGCAGTTCCGAGATGAGCTGCTCGATGGCCACACGCGTTTCCATGGTGATCTCACGCATCGACGGCCTCCGTCAGAAGGGCGACGACGCTTCCCAGCCCGTGCGAATACTTGGCGGTGTACGTCACGTTGGGATCCCAGTCAACGATCAGCCCAATGGACCCGGAGAGCAGGATCTCGCCAGCACGGAGTGGCTTGCCGATCCTGATCGACGTCTCGGCCAGCCACTGGATCGCGTTGATGGGATCGCCCATAACGTTCCCGCCAGTGCCGCGTGTCAGTTCTTCCTCTCCCCGGTACAGGACCATTTCGACCTGCTTGAGGTCGATTTCGCCATAGGGGATGCGAACCGGTCCGGTGACAATACCCTCGCAGGCTGCGTTGTCGGCGATCGTGTCCACGATGCCCATCTTGTAGCTGAAGTAGCGGTTATCCACCAGCTCCATTGCCGGCGTGACGTAATCGATGGCGGCTTCGACTGAGGCCAAGTCCGAATCCAGGATGTCGGACTTCAGGACGAAGGCAATCTCAGCTTCGATCTTCGGGTGGAAGTACGCTGACGCGGGCCGCTCAATCGGCGACTCAAACGTCATGTTGTCGAGGATGATCCCGTAGTCGGGCTCGTCCACCCCGGCGCGCTGCTGCACGATCGGGTTGGTCAGGCCTACCTTGCGGCCGACGCGATAGCGGCCTTCTGCGGCTTCCCGCCGCTGCGTCACGAGCTCGGAAATGCGGTAGGCCGCATCCTTGTCGTTGTCCGGCAGTCGATGGCGCACGAACTCGATAGGGGTGCGCAGTGTGCGCGCGTTGTAGAGATCTCCAGCGATCTCCGTGATGATGTCCGACATCTGTGTCAGGCCTTTCTGCGGAGGAAGTCGAGTGTCTTGTCGTTGAAGCTGGTGGGGTCCTCCCACTGCGGCCAGTGGGCGGCGTTGCGAATCAGCACGAATTCACCGTCCGGTATTGCTGCCGCCAGAGACTCGCCGGTCGCTACGCCACCAGTTGGCTCGTGGTCGGTCCACACGAGCAATGCCGGCACGGGGATGGCCGCATAATCTTCCTCGGTGACCTGGTTTCGCGCCCGGATATCAGGCACCTGGAGCGCCATGATGTGCTCCATTGACTTGATGAAGCCGGGGCGCCCATAAATGGCCCGACGGACCTCGACGAGCTCGTCGGTGATCTGTTCAGGATCGTGAATGACCACTTGCAGTCGAGCCTTGACGTTCCCGTACGTCGGCTCCTCGACAGCCTTCCGGCTCACCGGACTCACCCGGGCCATCGAGCTGTTGCTGATCATTCGACCGCCGGGTGCACTGAGGACAACGCTTCGCAGTCTCTCGGGGTGGTGCGCAGCGAACTTGATCGCTATCCAGCCGCCCAGGGACTCCCCGATGAGGTGCACCCGATCCAGTCCGAGTACGTCGAGGAGTTCGAGCAAGTGTGCCTCATAGTCCGGGATTTCCAGATCGGCGTCGGCGAGCGTCGAATAGCCGTGCCCCGGATAGTCGTATCCGATGACCCGGTACGTCTGGGCCAGTACCCGTATGTTGTGGGTCCACGCTTCGATGTGTCCGCTCGTGCCGTTGAGGAGCACCAGCGTCTGCTCCCCCGCGCCGACGGACAGGACGCGGGTGTTCCACTCCCCCACCTGCACGTATTCAAGGGTGTGGGGCAGATCCGCGATCTGCTCCCACATTGTCTTCTGGCTCATACTGCGTTGGGGATGGCCGCTGTGATGCCGAACCCGGCGCCCCAGGTCCGGACGGGCCAGTACCGGTCGACCACCAGGTTGTAGTCGCCCGCGGTGGACAGGGCGCTGAAGGCTGCAATCCAGGACCGCATCTCGTGGGCGGCACTGCCACCTTCGGCGATGAACTCGTCGTTATCCCAGTTGTCGACGTCGGTCAGGGAGCCCGAACGGAACACGTCGAGCAGCTTCTGGTCCCATTCAGTGTTAAGCGGTGCACTCGAGGCGCGGCCATCCGCAATGGCCTGGATGCCCTCAATGATCTTGCCCTCGCGGGCAGCCCGGTCCGCCTTCGACGGCGAATAGGAAACGAGGCGCTGCTGAATCGGCTCAGGCGAACCGTCATACACCGGGACCGGGGGGTTATGCGACAAGCCGCCCGAGGCCACCAGGAGAACGCGCTTGTCCAGCTGCTGGGCCGCCCGGCCGATCGCCTCGCCCATCATCCGAATACGGGACATGGGCGTGAGGGGCTTACCAAGCGCGTTGACGAAAACAGGCACGAACGGACGGGTGAATCCCGCGCCGAAGAGGAATTCCAGCGGCTGCATCACGCCGTGATCGACCTCCAGCCGTTCCGAACGGGCGATATCGATCCCCTGCGCGATGGTCAGCGCGTGCAACTCACGTGCCACTTCGGAGTCAACGGGCAGGTGGCCCTCGAATGTCCCGTAGTCGCCGACGCCGACAGCCTGCGCGCCGATGGCGAACGGCGGCATCATCGAGTAAAGGACGCCGTTGAAGTGATCCGGGCCGAAGATCACCGTGACATCGGGAGCGAAATCCTCTACGAACGACCGAACCTCGCCCAGGGCATCGTTGATTTCCGCGAAGATCGTCCCGCCCGGATCGACGTTTCCAAATGACGGCGCGTGTGACAACGCGGCTAGCGCAAGCGACATTGCTTTCCCTCTCAGTGATGACGGCCACACTTGACCGCTTCCCTAGAGTGTAGATTCTAGATTCGGCGTTCGCAAGAGCTCGCTGGCGTTCTAGTACATCCCGGCCGTAAAGCCTGTCGTCCTGGTGAATCAAAAAGCCGCTGCTGGCTATTTTGGAGTCGCTCACTGTCGGGGCGCGGCGGCGGCGGCGGCGGTGGTCCTGGGTAGTCCGACGCTGTAGGCCCTATCGGAGCCATGCGGCGGGCCGAACGCTGGTCGTTGGGCTATTTCACGGACGACTGGAAGTAGGTTGCAGAAGTCATCTCAGCGCTGCTTTTGCGCCATTTCAGTGACCGCAGTCACGTGATTCAAACTGTGAAGCTGCGGCCCTTGGGTCGCGGCGGCTGAATTTTGGAAGCTTGATCTCTTTCTGACAAGATGTCAGAAAGATGCCGACATGGCGTCAGGATCTTTCTTTCCCATCGAGATTAGGACTTTCAATGTTCCTTGCACTCCGCGAATTGATGTTCGCGCGTGGCCGCTTCAGCCTGATGGGCGGTGTCATTGCCCTCGTCGCCGTACTGATGGTGATGCTCTCCGGCCTGTCCTCGGGCCTCGTCAACGATGGCGTGTCCGGCCTCAAGTCGATGCCGGTCACCGCTTTCGCCTTCGACCAGGGCACCAAGACCGATAACGCGTTCTCCCGCTCCGTGATCGATGACCGGCAGCTCACCGCCTGGCGGGGCGTCACGGGCGTGGCCGCCGCTGAGAAGATGGGCGTGGGTATGGCCAATGCCACCACCGATTCCGGCAAGCAGGTCGACCTCACGCTTTTCGGCATCGAACCCGGATCCTTCCTGGAACCGTCCCGCTCCGCGGGCAGCGGACTCGGCGATACGGACGGCATTGTTGTGTCCTCGACCGCAAAGGCTGAAGGCATCGACCTCGGCACGGTCGTGACGCTGGACCGGATCGGCACGCAGCTCAAAGTAGTTGGCTTCACCGACGGCCAGGCCACCTTCGGCCACGTCGACGTGGCCTACCTGCCCTGGAAAACCTGGCAGTTGATCGCCTCCGGCCAGGCCGCGGCCGGAGCTCCCGGCGCTGCGCAGCTGTCCTCGCTGGACTTCGATACCGCAAGCGTCGTTGCCGTCCAGGCGAAGCCCGGCGCCAAGCTGGACCTTGCCGCCGGCGACACCGCCGCCGGAACGTCCAGCAAATCCCTGTCCGCCGCTTTTAATGCATCTCCCGGTTATGAGGCCGAGACCATGACCCTGAGCATGATCCAGGTCTTCCTTTACGCGATCTGCGCCCTCGTGGTCGGTGCGTTCTTTACCGTGTGGACGATCCAACGCAAGCACGAAATCTCGGTGCTGCGGGCCATCGGTGCCTCTACCGGCTACCTGCTGCGGGACGGACTGGCCCAGGCCGCCATCCTGCTGGTGGGATTCACCGCGCTGGGCGTGGCCGCCGGCCTCGGACTGGGTGCCGCCATGCCCGAGGCCATGCCATTCGCACTCGAGGCCGCACCGATCGCCATCGCCACGGCTCTCACCATTGGCCTGGGCCTGATCGGCGCCGCCGTGGCCGTGGTCCGTATTTCCCGGATCGACCCGCTTAATGCCCTTGGAGGACAGCGATGACCAACCCCACATTCACGGCGGCCGGCGCAAGCCTCGCCGACGCACCCCGAACCACCGGCCTGTCCATCCGCCACGCGGTGATGGAACTCGGCGACGGCGACACCAAGGTGACAGCCCTCGATGACGTCAGCGTCGATGTTGCCCCGGGCGAGTTCCTTGCCATTGTCGGGCCGTCCGGTTCCGGCAAATCCTCCCTGCTCGCCGTCGCCGGCGCCCTCGCCGCCCCGGATTCCGGAACGGTCACGGTCAACGGCCAGGACCTCTCCCAACTGAGCCAGGGGAAGCGCGCCGCTTTCCGGCTCGCCAACATCGGCTTCGTCTTCCAGTCCGGCAACCTCATCCCGGCACTGACCGCAGCGGACCAACTCCGGCTGGTCAACCGGCTCGCGGGCGGACCAAAGACCTTCGACCCCGTCGCCCTGCTGGAATCCGTCGGCATGGCCCACCGTGCCGCCAACCGCCCCGCCCAGCTCTCCGGCGGCGAACGCCAGCGCATCGGCATCGCGCGGGCACTCGTCACCGGGGCGAAACTCCTCCTCGTGGACGAACCGACTGCGTCCCTGGACCGGGCGCGCAGCCGCGAAGTCGTGGAACTCCTCGCCCGGCAAAGCCATGACCACGGCGTCGCCACCATCATGGTTACCCACGACCACGACGTCCTCGTCTACTGCGACCGCGTCGCTGAAATGGTGGATGGCCGCCTAGGGGCCCCTGCCCCGGTCCGCTAGCATCCACGGCTCCGGGTACGACGACGGCGGCCCGCTCGGCAGGCCGCCGTCGCCCGCCGTACTCTTGATGCGTAGGTTAGTCAGCGTCAAAGGATCCCGTAATGCCCAGAATCAGTGCCGCCACCGTCGTGGAGCACCGCGCCGCGCAGGAGCGCGCACTACTGGACGCTGCCCACGAACTCCTGCAGGAAACCTCGGAAGCGCCGACCATGGCCGATGTGGCCTTGCGGGCAGGCCTCTCAAGACCCAGCGTCTACCAGTACTTCGACTCCCGGCAGGACCTGCTCCAGGCCCTGGTCCGCGACATCTTCCCGCGCTGGACCGAACGGGTCACCTCCGCCATGGCCGACGCCCCCACCAAAGCCGACCGGATCCTGGCCTACGCCACGGCCAACGTGGACCTTGTCGCCGAAGGAGCCCACGCCGTCGGGGCAGCCTTGGCGGCATTGGCCCCCGGTGCCGAACTCGACGAGCAAGCCACCCGGATGCACCGCCAGCTCCAGGAACCGCTCATCGAGACGCTCACAGAACTCGGGGTTCCCGATCCCGAATCACTGGCCGAAATGATCAACTCCGTCGTCCACGCCGGCACCCGCATGCTCGAATCCGGCCAAACGCCGGGCCAAGTCCACTCCCACCTCAAGACGCTGCTCGGGCCATTCGTGACCGAACACCACACGGTAGACACTGCTGGTACACGAACCTGAGCTTCTCAGTCATATTGACGACACTCGCCCCGCACGGGCAGCCCGGCCTCGAGTGCCGGCTCACGGCGGTACCACGAGCGTCGACGGTCAGGGTAAGGGGGCCTCAAGGCTATCGTCCGCCGTCGTTGTGCTTAGCCAAAGCGGCCGTAGGCTGACGGAAGATCCGTTATCGGCGTTCAAAGCACGGGAGTAGAAGTAGCTGCGAGAACTCCCGCTCTATGACTATTTCGGCGTTTTGGAAGGCTTCCGGCATCAGGACCTGGTCTTGTTGTGCGCCAACGCCGGGGTCAGAACTGGCGGTGTGCGTCGATGGCAGACAGTAGGTAGACGTAACTCCAGGGGCCAGCCAGCGACGTCCGGCTAGGTAGGACGCTTTCAGCACCGCCGTTGGGGTGCCAGGGGTCGCCACCTTCGGGTGCCGGTCCTTTCCACACGTTCTTCGACGGCGCCACTTGCGGCCGCGCCTGATTCGGGAAACAATCGTTAGCGGAGCTAATTAGCATTGCTAACTGTAAATGTAGGAGGCGCAACGGATTCAATGACCATTTCCAAAGAGACTGGTGACCACGAGGCTGGCGACAGCACCAGACCGGACATCCTGGCAATCGAACTCCGCACGGCGGTGATGCGCACATCCCGAAGGCTCCGCGCCGAGGCAACCGGTGATGTCATCACCCCGGGGCAGTACACGGTCCTCGCCCAACTGCGCAAGGGCCCGCAGACCCTCCGCGAACTCGCAGAGCGGGAACACGTCCAGGCACCGTCCATGACCCGGATAGTCAACGCCCTCACAGGGCAGGGGTTCGTTTCCCGGACAGCCCATCCCACAGACGGCCGCCAGATAAGGGTCACTATCACTCCTGCCGGTGAGGACGTCCTCGCAGAAGCCCGCGAACAGCGGACAGCCTGGCTGGCCCACCGGGTCGCCGGACTGAGCGCAGAAGACAGACTCATCCTCAGCCGCGCCGCCCACCTCATGCAGAAGTTGAGTGCTCGATGAGCGCCATGTTCCGGGCACTCGAGAACCGCAACTACCGGCTGTGGGCAGGCGGGGCGCTCGTCTCCAATATCGGCACGTGGATGCAGCGGATCGCGCAGGACTGGCTTGTGCTGACCGTCCTCACGGACCATTCCGGAACCGCCGTCGGCATCACCACCGGGCTGCAGTTCCTGCCGATGCTGCTGCTGGGCCCCTACGCTGGAGTCCTTGCAGACCGCTACCGTAAACGCCTGATCCTGCTGTGGACTCAGGCGGCCATGGGCCTGTGTGGGCTGGCGGTAGGGCTGCTGGTGGTGACCGGGTCGGCGCAGCTGTGGCACGTCTACCTTGCGGCTCTGTGTCTGGGTCTGGCCAGCGCCATGGACGGTCCAGCGCGTCAGGCGTTTGTCGCGGAATTGGTGGGGAAGGAGCACGTTTCCAATGCCGTGTCCCTGAACTCTGCGTCGTTCAACACGGCCCGGCTTACCGGACCGGCCATTGCCGGCGTGCTTATTGAGTGGATGGGCACCGGCCCCGTCTTTCTTCTCAACGCGGCCAGCTTCGCCGCGGTCCTACTTTCCCTCTGGCGGATCCGTACATCCGAGCTGGATCCTGCCGTGCCGGCAACCCGTGGCAAGCACCAGGTCGCGGAGGGCCTGCGCTATGTCCGCAGTCGTCCCGACCTGGTACTCATCCTTGTTATGGGGGGAATCTTGGGAGCTTTCGGGATGAATTTCCCCCTTACCAATGCGCTGATGTCCACCGCAGAGTTCGGGATGGGACCGGAAGAATTTGGCCTCCTTGGCTCCATCATGGCAGTGGGGACACTGGCCGGCTCCCTACTCGCGGCACGCAGGTCCGGCCCGCGGCTCCGTTTCCTGCTCGGCGGCGCGTTAGGGCTGGGGTTCTTCACGCTCGTAGGCAGTCTGTCGCCGTCGTTCTGGCTCTACGCCGCCGTCCTGATTCCGGTGGGCCTGGCCTCCATCACCTTCCTCAACAGCTGCAACACCAGCATCCAGTTGTCGGTGGAGCCGCAGTTCCGCGGGCGGGTTCTGGCCCTGTATCTGGCGGTCTTGCAGGGCGGGACTGCCTTGGGCGCGCCCCTGATGGGGTGGATCGGCACGGAATTTGGCCCGCGCTGGGCGGTGGCCGTCGGCGGCGTTATCGTCCTGCTGACCGGACTGTCCTCGCTGATCGCTGTCAGCCGGTACAGCGAGCTGACCGTGCGGCAGCACCTCCGGGCCGTATTTCCCCGAAATCGAAAAGCCAAACGCTCTTCAGCCACTACTACATGAGCTTCAAATAGGTAGGCACCCGCTTTAGGTTGCGCATGCTCAACGAAGCGCGGCCTGATTTGCTGGCGAAAGTCGACCAGGCCGGACCAATCATGGCCGCCGCCGGGCGCTTTACTACACGCCATCCGCTGCTTGGCAACAACGGATGAAGTTCGAGAACGATGTGCGGCAATTCCTTGTTAGGCGGCTCTCCGATGATGTCCAGCTCACGTAAGAGAGCAAGACGCTCGTTGCCCACACCCTCTGGTGGAACAACAGCTGTATGCCGCCGAAAGCGGACCTTGCCGAAGTAGCGGGAATGCCGCGGAGACGCGCGATCGGGACCTTGCCAGCACTTTTGTTCCCTTGGTTATCCGCCGCTTCAAGAAACGGTATCTAGGCATGGAACTTTCGATCCAAAATCTGAAACAGGACGCCCTCCAGGATCGACTGAGCTCAGGCGGGGTGAACATTTCAATGCTTTGGGTGTGCACGAAACGGTTTCCTCGGAAAAGTTCGTTCTCGTCCCCCTCATCGACGACCCAAACAGGCGTCATCGTCGACGCTGATCTTCGGCTCGCCCACGGGACGTCCGTGACGATGCAGGAACTCGCGAACGAGGATTGGGTGGTACGCGGACGGAAAGCAGCCTCTTCGAGGTTTTGGGACGGCGTCCACGGGCTGCCGAGTTGGTTCAGCTCGCGCTGGCAGCCGTGTTCCGAAGGCCGTCCTGGCCGTGACCACCGGATGAGCAGGGGGATGCTCTACCGGTCCTGCGCCTTGACTCTCCCGCCGCACCCTACAGCTGGAGGGAAGGTAAAAAAATCGGGGTTTATCAAGGCCCAGATTAAGAACGGTTTTCATGCTGTTGCGCAGGCCGAGCGGCCCTGGGAGCTTGTCCTCTATTTCAATCTCAGCGATAACCTGCAGTTTCTGGTGTTTGTCGAAGTAGCCGGCGCCGGCTGGGATTCCCGAGAGCTCTAGCCTAAGGGGCGTAGGGGTCGGCGATGCCGATGTATTGGGTGGTGGTGTATTCGGCGATGCCTTCGGAGCCGCCTTCGCGGCCGAGGCCGGATTGCTTGACGCCGCCGAAGGGTGCGGCGGCATTGGAGATGACACCGGCGTTGAAGCCGACCATGCCGAATTCGATCTGCTCCGTTACGCGCAGGAGCCGGTTGAAGTCGCGGCTGTAGACGTAGGACGCGAGGCCGTATTCGCTGGCGTTGGCGAGACGGATGGCATCGTCCTCGGTAGTGAAGGTTGTGATGGGGGCGACGGGGCCGAAGATTTCCCGACCGAGGATCGCGGCGTCGTTCGGGACGTTCGCGAGGACGGTGGGCGGGTAAAAGTAACCGGGACCCTCGTTGGGGGTGCCGCCGGTGAGGACGGTGGCGCCGGCATCGACGGCGGCCGTGACGAGGGCGTGCACGTCAACCCTTGCGCCGGCATCGATGAGCGGGCCGACCTGGGTTTTGGGGTCGGTGCCGCGGCCCGTGGCCAGGGAACCCATCGCGGCGGCGAACTTCGCCGTGAACTCGGCGCCGATGGATTCGTGGACGAGGAACCGGTTGGCCGCGGTGCAGGCTTCGCCCATGTTCCGCATCTTCGCCGCCATGGCCCCGTCGACGGCTTTATCCAGGTCCGCGTCCTCAAACACGATGAACGGTGCGTTCCCGCCCAACTCCATGGAAGTGCGGAGCACGTTATGCGCGGCGTCGGCCATGAGCCGTTTGCCCACCGGGGTGGAGCCGGTGAAGGACACCTTCCGCAGCCGGGAATCCTTCAGCAGCGGGCCGGAGATGCCGGAGGCGCTGGCGGAGGAGACGACGTTCAGGACTCCGGCGGGCAGGCCGGCCTCCAACATGGTCTGCGCGAAGTACTGCGCGGTCAGCGGGGTGAGCTTGGCCGGTTTGAGGACCATGGTGCAGCCTGCGGCGACGGCCGGGGCGACCTTGCGCGTGGCCATCGCGAGCGGGAAGTTCCACGGCGTGATCAGCAGGCACGGTCCCACGGGCTTGTGCTGGACCAGGATCTTGTTCTTCTCCTCGGGGGCGGTGAGGTACCGGCCGTAATCGCGGACGGTTTCTTCGGAGAACCAGCGCAGGAACTCCGCGCCATAGGTGACCTCGCCGCGGGCCTCGGCCAGGGGTTTGCCCATCTCGAGGGTCATCAGCAGCGCGAAGTCCTCGGCCCGTTCGGTGACCAGATCAAAGGCCCGGCGCAGGATCTCCGCCCGCACCCGCGGTGCCGTCCGCGCCCAGGAAGCCTGGACCTTGTCCGCCGCGTCGAGTGCCGCGACGGCGTCTTCGCTGGTGGCCGAGGCGAGGGTGGCGAGAACCTGTCCGGTGGCGGGGTCGTGAACGTCGAACGTGCCGCCGTCGGACGCGTCCCGCCACTGCCCGCCGATCAGCAAGCCCGTGGGCACGGAGGTGAGGAGCGCAGCTTCGTGCTCGGATGAAATGGCAAAGGAAATCTCTGAAACGCTCATGGGAAAGTCCTAGGTTGTCCGTAGCTGGCGGCGGTGCCGCCTGGCTTGACGTATTGGGCGGCGAGGGCTTCAGTGCCTCGGACGAGGAGGGACGTCGGCGCCGTCGAGGATGAAGTTGGTGCCGTTGGGCAGGTAGTGCTGAATGGTGTCAGCTGTTAAGGACGCCTGCCGGTTTTCCGGTGGGCGTGGCTGCGGCGAGGCAGTGTTCGACCGCAGCGCGAACCTCGGGATGTTCCTGCTGGCCGAGCAGGCCATTCTCCAACGTAATCTGACCCAATCGTTGGAACCGATTAGCTCAGTCTTCGACTGTTACGGCCATGTCGGGCCTGCGCCTTAGGTGCGACTTTCCAGGATGACGCCGCAGGGAACGGCCCTGGACACCTCCACATGGTACTCATAAGCACTGCAACGCGTGACTAATAGTCCTTGCCGATTTTCGAATGCCACGGGTAGCAAATAGTCGATTGCCCTAGCTAAGTCAAGGTCTCTTTTCTCCACCGAACTGGGGTAAATTTTTACCCTTACCTTCTCGAGCGTCATTACGGACATCTCCTTTTTATCGAGCTTTTGGCTGATACACCGATTAAGCGAAACATTCTGCGTTTCGGAGTCAGGTTCCCTGGCTTTTGTGGCGCCAGACGAAAATTCGATATGGGCCGCCTCTTCCGAAGTGATTGCTAGGCTTAGTGGCAGGTCAACTCGAAACCAGCGCCATGCTCACATCGAAGTTGGAAACAGGTGGAAGATCTGCTTCGGACCCGCGACCATGCACGAATAGAGATCGGGGGCGGGACGGTCGGCCCCAGCTATCACTCAATTGCCCTGGCAGGAACACCCCCACCCCCAATCCCAACCCGCACAACTACGGCCCTTTGAACCCCTGGCCAAAACGAACACACGGACCTGCGCTCCGAGCGTGCCGCTTCCTGCGTCTGGTCTTCAGGTGGAGTCGAGGATCTCGAACTCGGACTGGACGCAATTTCTCGGCCCGCTCAGATTTGCAAGATGTAGACCATCAGGCGCCGAGTGCAGCAGTGATTTCGGTAATGTCGTTTCCTCGCCACGCTGCGTTAAGCATTTGGGACCCGAGGCTTTCGCCCATGATCGGGAAGACCAAAGATTCAAACTTTGCGCTCAACGCGTCGTCGTCGATCGGGTTTCCAGGTTCACCCAATGGCTGCGAGACATGGTGTGCAAAAGTGCGTCCATCTCGTGCTGTAACGGTGACCGTCGCGGGGCGTTCGTGCGGGTAGGCCGCTGTCGCGTTCGCATCCGCATCAATGGTGACGCGTGCAGCAAGCTGCTGTACCCGTGCGTCCGCGATGCACTCGGGGCGGAAAGAGTCCAGCGTCACCGACCCGAGTCGAAGAGCTGCGGCGACAGCGAAGGGAATGCTGAACTGCGCTTCTAGGAGGGTACTCGCTGGTGCACGACGCAATCGGGTCGCGATCTCAAACGTCGAAACTTCCACCGATTCGACGTCATCGATGTCGAACTGCCCGGTTTCCCGCAGCGCCAGGGCCGCGTCAATGGGTCCGTGCAAGTGACGACAGCATGGGTAGGGCTTGATGTACGTGCGGGTGCAAACCCAGTCCTCACCGAGCCCTCCGAGCAACACGTCGGGATTCCAGTCCCCCCGAGCGAATGCTGAGAAGTACCCATTGGGCCCCTCCAGTACAGTGTCGGGACCGGAGATGCCTGCCATCGCCATTTCACCACACATGACGCCATCACGTGCTGCTTTGCCCGCGTGCAGCCGCTTGACCTCCGATGCTGCTGTGTGGTATTCGCGGAGGGCGCCTGCGTGCGAACCGGCGAGGCCGAGAGCATCGCAGTATTGCTGTTCGTTGCCGCCGAGGAGGTTGACTACTCCCGCGGCCGCTCCGAACACGCCTGTCACCCCGGTGTTGTGGAAGCCTGCGTTGAGAACGGCCGGGTGGCCTGCAGCGGCGATCCGCGACGTCACCTCTACAGCGACGGCGACGGCTCGGGCGGCGTCGTCAATGCTTGCCCTTGTGGCCTCCGCAACGGCAAGGACAGCGGGGATGACCGCAGCCCCAGGATGCACAGAACCGGGTGTGTAGCCGTCGTCCAATTCCAGCCCGTGCGCTGCAACGCCGTTCGTATATGCGGCCGCCGAGGCAGTCATGCTGGCGCCGCGGATGGCGGTGGCACGAGTGCCCGGTTCGTTTTCGGCCAGAAATTCCCGCAGCCGCTGGGATAGGGGGTTAGTCGAGCCTGCGACGCTGGCTGCGAGGTAGTCGACGATCATTCGGCGCCCGTGGTGTGCGACGTGCGAGGGCAAGGAGGAGTTTGTTATCGAGGCAGCCCACCTTCCAATGGCGCGGGTCGCGCCGCCGGGCAGTGCGGCTTTGGTCTCTGTCGACTGCTGTGTGTTCGTGGTGGAATCCATGTTCGAGGTCATCCCCGGGAAAGGTCCGCTCCGTACTCGGTTTTAGCGTATTGGGCAAGCCATTCGAGGATGTCCTGGGGCGGGTCAAGAAGTGCGGTGTTAACGTCAGATTCGAGGGATTCGCCCATCAGGAAATCGTATCCACCGAGTGCGGTGCGAACCCCGTCGAACTTTGGGTCTTTCTGCATGTCGACGAACGCCTTGCGGTAGGCATCGATCGCCACCTTGGGAGCGTCGTTCTGTACCCATAGTTCCTTCTGGAGATTGTGGCCTGTCAGTACCAGGAACTTGTAGGCTTCGAGCAGCTTGGCGTCGGGAAGCTTGCCGTACTTCTCTTCGTATAGCTCTACGGCATGCGGGAGGTCAGGGAAAGCGGGATCACGAACGAGTTTGCCGTCCTTCATCATGCCGGCCGTGTAGACCGGAGTAGCCTCCCCGCGGTCCACCAGGGGCGCGATCGACTCAAGGTAAGCGGCCGTCGATTGTCCATCGATATTGACTTCGCCTTGGCTGAAGGCAATCTGCACCGCACTGCGTGCCTCGTACCCCCACACATGCTCGACGTCGATGCCAAGCATGTCCATTGCGAGGATGCGGGGTAATTCGCCGCCGCCGGCCGTGATGCCGCCGTAGACGAACGGTACAGCGGAGTTCCAGAGCTCGAGTGGCTTTGAAATCTTGGTTTCGGGCGCGACATACTGTGTCCCCCCAGCCGGGATACCTACAATTGGGGCGAAGTCCGCGAAGTCGAATTTAACCGCGGGGTCGCCGAAAAGCACGGCGTTGTTGGTTGACGAGGAGGTTAGGAGGATCGCCAGTCCGCTCGGGTCGGATTGCGCGAACTCATTGGATCCGAGGACGCCGTTACCGCCTTCGATGTTCTCGATCTGGATCTTCGGGTTGCCTGGGATGTAATCGCTGAGCAGCGCGGACAGGGCGCGTGCGGAGGTGTCGGTTCCACCCCCGGCCTTGTAGGGAACAACCCACCGGATTGTCTTGCCCGCGAAGAACTTTGCGGGGTCATCAGTCTGCGGAGTGTCCGACGGGCGGGCACATCCTGTGAAGAGTAGTGCGACCACACTAAGTCCAGCGATGGATGCGAAGGTACGACGTCGGAAGCTACGTGCATCATGCGACAAATTCTTCATGCTTCTCCTCAACTTTGAGTTCTGCTTGTTGTCCTGTGACGGGATTCCGGGTGAGAGTAGCAACCCGATAGACCTGATTCTATAGAGAGTAGAATACAGACTGCGTGCAGGCAAGTGTCTCATCGCATGTTGGCCTAGGAAGCCCTGTCATCCTGTCCCGAAAAAGATCCGGCTCTTGCCTACCGCTTTGCCAGCAAAAGGGCGGGCGGTATGTACCGGCGCGGGCGACAGTGACGTTGTGCTGCCGAGCCTTAACTCTATGGGCGCTACCCCCCCCCGGGCTGGAGTTTTCGCTGGGTTTGGGCGCTATTGCAGGACCAGAATCGCGGCCGAGAGTGGTGACCCAAGTGGGCCGAAAGCGGATTCGGGGCGCGGGAGTTTGCGGGTTCCTCGGTTGCGCCAGTGCTCTCTTGAGTGCATATGTGTCGGGCAAGGTGACTACAAGCTGGAGCAAAGGCAAATCACTGGGAAGGTATACAGACTATAGAAAGTGTAATAAGCTCACTGAACTTGACTGCGGTCCTCCCGACCGTCACCAATCAATTCATGCACGGCCCGACAAGATCCTGGAGATTGCCAATGTCGTCAAAAATCTGGAAAGCCTTCGCCGCGACCGAGTTACTGCTCGCCGCGGCGCCTGTAGGTTCTGCGACCGAAGCGGGAGGTCCGCACGGTGCTTGAGGCTGCACTTGAGGCGCTAAACCAGATTTTCACGCTGGAGCGGATGCTGTGGATGTTGGGTGGTGTATTCCTGGGGCTTTTCCTCGGATTCATGCCTGGTATCGGCGGAGTCGTGGGGATGTCGCTGCTCCTACCGTTCATGTATGGGATGGATCCCTATACCGGCATTGCGCTGATGATAGGCATGATCGCCGTTATGCACACGGGTGATACTTTCCCCGCCGTTCTCATCGGGTTACCGGGAAGTGCCGGTGGTCAAGCGACAATCATGGACGGCTATCCGATGGCTAGGAAGGGTCAAGCCGGGCGGGCGCTGGGCGCGGGCTTTTTCGCTTCGATGCTTGGTGGGCTCTTCGGTGCGGCCGTATTGTTCGCGATCCTGCCGATCGCCCGTCCACTTGTCCTCGCGTTCGGTTCTCCCGAGTTGTTCATGATGACGCTGATTGGCCTTAGCCTGGTTGCGATTCTCAGCAAGGGGGCGCCGCTCAAGGGCGTGCTCGCCGGACTGCTGGGTATGCTCATCAGCACCGTCGGAATCGCGCCCGCGACTACTGACCTGCGGTTCACCTTCGACATCGCCTACCTCTATGGTGGCTTCGGTCTGGTCCTGATTGCGCTGGGGGCCTTCGCGATTCCCGAGATCGTCGAGCTATTCGTCGAGAACAAGAAAATTGCGAAGAACTCCGAGAAGCTTTCCGGTGGTATAGGCGAGGGGATGCGTGACACCCTCAAGAACTGGCCTCTCGTGATTCAAGGGTCGGCGATCGGCTCTGTGCTGGGCATGATCCCCGGTATTGGCGGCGCCGTTATCAACTGGCTCTGCTACGGACTTGCGGCCAGCACGGTGCGCAAGGACAACCAGTTCGGGCGTGGCGACGTGCGCGGCGTCATCGCTCCCGAGGCGGGTAACAACGCCGCTGAGGGCGGCAACATGGTCCCCACTATGCTCTTTGGCATCCCGAGCAGCGCTACCACCGCAATCATCCTCGGTGCACTCGTGCTCATGGGGGTGCAGCCTGGACCGTCAATGCTCGAAGAGGAGAATATGCCGCTCCTCCTCATGATCGTATGGACGCTCGCTTTAGCGACCGTCCTCGGTACAGGGTTGTGCATCCTCCTCGCTCGTCCGATCTCGCTTATGACGATCGTGCCCGCCCGTCGCGTTGCGCCGTTCCTCGTCGTCGTGATCATCCTCGCTGCCTTCCAGACGACGCGTAACTGGGCCGATATCGTCGTGGTGCTCATCCTCGGGCTTATCGCCTTCGTGATGAAGCAGCTCCAGTGGCCGCGCATCCCCCTCCTGATCGGCTTCGTCCTCGGACCTGCCTCCGAGCGCTACTTCACCGTCAGCGTGAGCCGATTCGGCTTCGAGTGGCTGACGCGCCCCGGCGTACTGGCCCTCATGGCCGTTCTCGCGGCCGCGATCGTATTCGCCGTCCTCGAGCAGCGCAAGCTCGCCACCTTGGCAAAGAAAATCAAGGAGAAGGTCGCCGGCGCCGCCCCGGTCACCGTTGCGGCCATGGTGCCTGGTGGTGAGGCCACTGAAACGTTCGACAGCAATGGCAATACAAACGGCGAGGATACAGTCAGAAGCAGTGCAGGGAGAAGCGATTCAGCCAGGAGAGACCCGTCATGATCACCAGTAACAACGAAGTAGCGGGGGAAAGCACCCAAGCCGGAGACACCACCGAGACGCTCACCACCAAACTGCTCCGCATTGGGCTCGCTGTCCTCATCGTCGCCGTCGGTATCTTCGGTGCTGTTGTGGCCTCGGGTTTCTCGGAGGTAGCGCGTCGCTTTCCCTTCTACCTTTCACTCGGGATCGTCATCATCGGCACGATCGTTCTCATCCGCGAGATCGTCATCATGAAGAAGGGCGGGGCATTCAGCGCCGGGGCCTACGACTATCAGATCGCGGATATGTCACCGTCTGTCGTGTTGAAGCGAGGGCTGCTGTGGTTCGGCGTCGTTATGGGCTTCATCCTAACGACGGCGCTGGTTGGCTTTCTCATCGCCGCTTTCGTCTTCCTGGTCCTTACGCTGATTATCGGTGCGGAAATGCGTAGGAGGACCGCGGTGATCGCCGGGCTCATCGGCACGGCCGCCATTTACGGGCTCACACAGGTGCTCGTCATCCCACTGCCCGAGGGCATTTTCTACCTTGGACTCTGAGCAACACCAGAAAGGACACGATGGCTGCCACGATAACAGAGCAACTCGCTGACTGGGTGAGCTCGCCCGACCCTGGAATCTCCGCCGAGGCGAGGCGGGTTGCGCGCCTTGCGATTCTAGACGTGCTGGGTACGACGATCGGCGCACGGCGTAGCCCCGACTATGGCGTTCTCGACTTCCTCGTGGCGGGCGGGGGTACGGGGGAGCCGACCCTGCTGGGCAGGGCCGGTCATCTCGACGCCCCGCGCTCGGCCTTCGTCAACTCGTACGCGGCGCACCTGCTCGACTTCGACGACTCCAGCGGCGACATGGCAGGGCATCCGACCGCGGTCGTGTTTCCGGCGGCGTTGGCCACCGCAAACGAGGTAGGCGCGACGGGTGCTGACCTATTGGATGCCTACATCGTGGGCGTCGAGGTATCGTGCCGGCTCGGGCGCATTGTCAACCCTCATCACTATGACCACGGGTGGCATCCATCCGCCACTTTGGGGGGCATCGGGGCCGCGGCCGCGTCCGCGCGGCTGCTCGGGTTATCCAGCGAGCAGACCGCTGCAGCGCTGGGACTAGCCGTTGCATTCGCGAACGGATTGAAGGCGTCATTCGGGACGCCTGCCAAGCCCCTGCAGGTCGCTCGAGCATCCGAGTCGGGCGTGCTGGCAGCCTACCTCGCCCGATCCGGCGCGTACTCACGAGCCGACATCTTCGAGCACAAGCAGGGTTTCCTGCGCGTCTTCGACAGCCGGGGGCCCGAAGGTGTGTCCCTCGGGTTCGGGTCCGAGGGCTGGTCGATCCTGACTCCAGGCATCATCATCAAGCAGTACCCCTGCTGCGGCAGTACTCACTCGGCGGTGGAGTCCGCCAGGGCCCTGTCGCCGCTCGCCGCCGATGACATCAAGGAAGTGCGCATTGAGCTACATCCTCGACGCCGCACCCACGTCGATCGTCCTGCGCCGTCGACGGCGCTAGAGGCCAAGTTCAGTGTCCAGTACACTGTTGCCCGTGCGCTGTTGTCGGGCAACGTGACGCTCTATGATTTCACGAGTGAACGGGTGTCCACCCCAGAGATCCGCGCCCTACTGGAACGTACGGTTGTGCACGATCTTGACGCGCCGGACGATCGGGTCGAGGACCGCTACGGCGCTCGGGTTACGGTGACTCTCCGCGACGGTTCAGAGCATGTCGAGTTCACACCAGTGGCCCTCGGGCGAGCACCTGGCGAGATGCTCGCCGCTACCCGCATCGTTGAGAAATTCCACGCCTGCGTAGATGCAAGACTCGGGTTATCTCGCGCCGCCGAACTCCTAGCGACCGTGACGACACTGGATTCTGTGAGTGACGGTCCAGCTCAGATCCTCGCCCTCAGCGCTGCGGGATGACCCACCGGAACTAGGGCGAGGCAAGGACGGAACCACCAAAGGGGGCCGCGAGGGGAGGGTCGGTGAACAGCGGCCCTCCGCTCCTTCCTCGATCCGGAAGTCATCGTGGTTGGTAAATATTGTGTCTGAAGACAAGGCCCCGTGGTCGCTTGGGAGGAGTGTGTCTAAGCACTCAACTTGGAAAAGAGGCTTACAGGGGCAGTTAGCCGAAGCTGCCAGCACCCCTTCAATCGAGGGACACGGCAGTTCATTATCGAAACCCACCAACCCCCGAGCCTGCCCGAAACTGTGGTGTTTTACGCACCCAGGCGGGAAGGGACCGTCTTCGCAACCGTGCCGAACGCGATGGCATGTTTCCGTTCAGCGAAGAACGGGAAGACCCTAACGAGACACCTGCAAGCAGATCTATTCCCATACGCGGGTTGGATGCACGAGGACACGAGGATAACGATGAAGGAGTGGGGAATGAGTGTTTATGAAGTCGTTCAGCCTGGTCGAGGAGGGACGGTGAGGCTCGTTGAGCACACTGTCGGCGACGGCTCGCTTCCCGTGGGCGAGCCCGCATGACCGGCTCGCCCATCGCGGAGGCTGCGACAGCCCTGTTCGTTCCTGGCCATCGCGCCGACCGCTTCGCCAAAGCCGTATCATGCGGCGCTGACCTCGTGATCGTCGACTGGGAAGACGCGGTTCCGGCGGACATGAAGGTTCAGTCCCGTCGCGACACTCTGGCGGCCCTGACCAGTCCAGATCCGGCGTTCTGGGCGGCGGTGCGTATCAACGCGCTCAGCGAAGGTGGCGCCGGTGATCTCGATGCCTTGGGGAATGCATTCACGACAGCGAGAGGTGCACACCTCCGCGCAGTCCTATTACCGAAAGCAGAGTCTCTCGCCGATGTCGAAACGGTCGCGGCCGCACTGCCAGGTGTGCCGATCGTGCCGCTCGTGGAGACCGCGGCAGGGCTGGCCGTGGCGGTCAAGCTGGCAGCGAGCCCCGCAGTCGTAAGGCTCGGCTTCGGGGCACTGGACTTTGGCGTCGACGTAGATGCCACAAGCGCCATCATGCTCGATCACGCACGGTGTGCCCTCGTACTCGCATCGCGCGCCGCAGGGCTCGGCCCCCCGCTCGACTCTCCCAACCCAGAGTTCCGCAACGAGAATCTCATCCGTAGCAGCGCGACATCAGCGCGCGCACTCGGGATGGGCGGCCAGCTCTGTATCCATCCAAATCAAGTGCCGATAGTTGCGGACGCTTTTACACCGACCCGCGCCGAGATCGCCTGGGCGCAGCGTGTTGTGGACGCTGGGGACTATGGCGCCATTGCGGTGGACGGTGCCATGGTTGATCGTCCGGTCTTCCTCCGTGCAGAGCGCATCCTGGCGCGCGCCGCGCGCTGACCAAGTGCCTGCAGCGGTTTCCTCGGGCAGGGACGCCTCTCCCGCGTGGACTCCCCTCCCTAGATGAGTAACTCCTCTTGCCCGGGACGGTGGGGAGCTTTTAAAGCCAGGCGGAGAGTGTCACACCCGGTATGTGACACGAAACTAAGCACTCTCCTGACCACACACTATGTCCTTCTCACCGACCATTTCCTGCCGGATCATGGCGTGTCCCGGGACCGGCGGCCCCGGGCGCAAGCCCGCTTGTCGGATGCGGAGGTGCTCTGCCTGGCGGTGGCGCAGCAACTGCTCGGATACTCCTCAGAAACCAGATGAATCGGTACGCCCGGACGCACTGACCGGGATGTTTCCTTAGCATCCCGCAGCAGTTCGGCTACAACAAACGTCTCCGGGCCGCATGGACACTGATCTCTGTGACGATCACCCTCCTGGCCAAGTACACTTCGTCCTGGCATGAGGTGCTCCGGCGCGTTGATTCCACACCGATGCCCTGCGTGATATCGGGAAACGTCAAACGCAGCGATCTGGGCGCACATGCCGGCCATTGCGCCTCGCACTCGCGATACTTCTGGGTTCCGCCTGTACCTGATCAGCACCCCGGAAGAATGCCGTTCATCTGGGGCCTGCGAACCCGAAAGCAAGGAACGGGAAAGTCACCCAGGCCGTGCTGGACAAGAACCACCACCTCGTTCGCGCGGGCCAGGTCTTCCTGGGTGACAAAGGCTTCGCCAACAAAGACTTTGAACGGTCAATCGCCGAGGACCTCGGCACCCACCTCATCAAGCCCGACGGCAAGGACGAGAAGCCACGCTTGGGCAAACTCGGAGGCATCCGGCAATATATAGAGTCAGTCTTCGATACCCCCAAAGGCCGGCTCACCCTCTAAGGCCACCTCGAAGACGTCAGGTACGCGTCGCTGCACTGCTCCTGGCCCTCGCGGCCGGCATCTGGCACAACTGGCTCACAGGAACGAACCCGCAGGCGCTCCATGATCACCTATGGCCACCAAATCCAATCGGACCTTAGTCATCTGGTTTCACCACGAGAAAGGATCGTGCGTTTTGACCGCCCGCCCCGTGCGAGCACGGAGCGGGAGGACAACTCTGCATCAAGTGGCTAAATCAAATGCGGTTGCGATTGCATCGACCCCCGTTGGGATCATGGCGTCGAAGACGACCTCTCACCTGTGAGGGTGGAGTTATCGGCTGGAGACCTTGCCGAAGGCGCGGGCGAGGCCAGACAAGATGAGCGGACGTGCGGCAGCCCAGCCGGCCATAATAATGGCCATTGAGGCGAAAAGGATCCAGAAGCCTGTCCAGTTCGCTGCATACGCCGACGGGTCTGTCGAGCCCTGCGCAGCGTACATGTGGTTCAGATTTCGCAGTGCACCCGTCGCGAACACCAAGGCGACGTGCACGATGATGAACGTGACGAAGTACAGCATCACCGGGAAATGGACCGCCCGCGCCCACTCTACGGGGTATGCCTTGTTGAGGGCTTTGGCATTCTTGGGCCACACTCCGCTCATCCGCACACCGGTTATCACAGCGAGGGGGGCAGCGACGAAGATCGTCGTAAAGTAAGCCAGCACCTGGAGGCTGTTGTAGTTCACCCAGCCGTTCTCCGTTGGCCAGTTCAGCGACAGATACTGGACCGCCGCTGACAATGCGTTCGGGAACACTTCCCATGTTGTGGGAAGCACACGCATCCACTGTCCGGTAACGAACAACAGCACGGCGAACACCGCTCCGTTCACGATCCAGAGCACGTCGAGAGTCTGGTGGAACCAGAGGTTGATGCTGATCTTCCTTGCGGGGTTCCATCGCGGTGACCAGTATGACGGGGGCCGCTTTTCCGCCCTGACCTGTAGACCGCTGCGGATGATAAGCACCATAAGAAAGATGTTGAAAAAGTGCTGCCACGCCAACCACGCGGGAATCCCGACTGGTACGCCCTCGGGAAGATGAGCCTCCCCGGGATAAGTGTTCAGGAAGTCCTGCATGAACGCCAGTGATATAAGCCATCGCGTGAAGACCACCGCCATGGATGCAGCGAGCAAAAGACCGGCCCCGCCTAGTAGTACGGCGACCACAGGCTTTCCCTTAGTGAACTCCCGGATGCGGCGACGCTCCAGCTTGGGCCCGGAAGGTGCCGTGGCCGCTGGGATGTCAGTCTCCATCTTCCTACTATCGGACGCTTCGACAAGTTCAGCGATCGGCACGTGGTTCAACGAGGGCTGATCCACAGGTGCCATGTCTTGCGCTCGGGGGGCTACTGCACTGGACGCGTCAGCCAGAGCCGCAGCGTCGGCATCGGCAATCTGCTTGGATCCAGGCCATGGCTCACCGCCACCAATCCGCGGCAAGCCCCGCCGCACCCCCTTCCTACCCGCCGAACTGGTGCTTGGACTGGCAACCGGCGCGACAGCCTGAATGCCCCCTCTGCTTGGGGAACCATCGCCAGGGACGACGGCGGCGGCGGTAGCATCCGCTTTAGCACTTGCAAAAGCCGTATTTGAACGGGGCAAATCAGCCAGCTCCAGGGCGGCGTCATTGGCTGACGGCCACGGCCGCCCACCCGGCACTCGAGGAAGACCGTGACGGACGCGTCGACGGGCACCCGTGCTCGCTGAGCGATGCAACGATGCGTCCGGGCTGGATACCTCGAGACGTTCACCTGTCGCGGGGGGAGCAGATGCTTCCGCCCGCTTTGCAACCCGAGCTGCGGGCGAAGGAGCGGGGGCGGGGACTTTGACGGCCTGCGGCCACGGAGTCCCGCCTTCTTCACGGGGCAGGCCGCGACGGATCGGGCGGGTGGGGACAGCCATGCTACTTCTTCTCTGACTCGAGAGCCGCGATCAGCTGCGGCACCACCGTGAACACATCTCCCACCACACCGAAGTCGGCTATTTCAAAGATCGGGGCATCCGCATCTTTATTGATCGCTACGATCGTCTTCGCTGTTTGCATCCCTGCTTTGTGCTGGATGGCCCCCGAGATGCCAAGGGCGACGTAGAGGTCGGGCGTGACGGAGCAACCGGTTTGGCCGATTTGGTGCGCGTGAGGAATCCAGCCGGCGTCTACGGCAGCGCGGGAGGCGCCCACTGCGCCCCCGAGCACATCGGCAAGCTGTTCGACGAGCGCGAAGTTCTCCTGAGAGCCCAGCCCGTGCCCGCCCGACACGACCGTCGCGGCGCTGCGAAGCTCGGGACGCAACGAGGCCGCGAGCGTTGCCTCGAAACCGGTTATTACGGTCGAGGGTTGCTGTGTGAGCGTCGGCGTGAACGTCTCAACGACCGGGGCCGCGGCATCCGCACGCGAGGTGATTGCGCCGGGACGGACTGTCACAACGAGAGGTCCGTATGTCGCCGCCGACGCGACGTTATAGGCTCCGCCGTAGACGGAGTGGTGTGCGAGGATGCCATCCTCGTCGCGTATCAGCGCGACGACGTCGACTGCGAGAGCTGCCCTCTCTCGAACTGCGAAGCGTCCGGCGAGGTCGCGTCCTTCGATCGAGTTTGACACGAGGACCGCTTCGGGACTGACGAGCGCAACCGCTGCCACCAGGGCGTCGAGTAAGGGTGTGGTCAGCGCCCTATCGACGTCCTCGACCTCAGCTACGAGCACACGCACAGCGCCGAGCGTGCCGGCCTCGGCGGCGAGGCTGGCACCCGTGCCAGGCTTGGCTACGACTAGGGCGACCGGCGTACCGACGTCGGCCGCTGCGCCGATCAGGCCCGCGGCGGAACTCGAGAGCGTGCCGCTAGGGTCTGCTTCGGCGACGACGAGGATGCTGGGGGGGGTGACGTTACTCATGAGGGCCTCACACCAATCGGTTCTCGAGCAGGAACTGCGCCAGCTGTGTGCCGGCCTTGCCGTCATCGACGACTCTAATACCCGCGGCCCGGGAAGGTTTCTCGGCTATCGCGGTCATGATGGATCGGGGTACGACGGGCTCGGCATTCACGTCGAGGTCAGAGAGTGTCCAGGTCTGAAGCGGTTTCTTCTTCGCCGCCATAAGGCCCTTGAAGCTGGGCATGCGAGGATCGGGAAAAGCTTCAGTAATGGACACGACAGCGGGTAGAGGCGCCTCCAGGGCCACAACGCCGCCGTCGGTTGCGCGGGATCCAACAACTCTGTCTGTCGTAAGCGTCCACGCACTTAGGAACGTCGCGTGCGGGGCGTTGAGCCATTCGGCGACCATCGCCGGGATCACGCCTCCTGCACCGTCCGTAGAGAGATTACCCGTTAGGATGAGGTCGAATCCCGCTTTCTTGGCTGCTGCCGCGAGAAGCTCGGCCGTCAGACCGAGATCAGCACCGGCCAGCGCACCGTCGCAGACATGCACAGCTGCATCCGCGCCCATTGCCAGTGCCTTCCGTAGGCTTTTCGGCACAGACTCTGGCCCGGCGCATATGACCGTGACCTCCGTCCCGGGAGTCTTGTCTTTGAATTGGAGGGCCGCCTCCAGAGCGCGCTCTCCCACTTCATCGAGAACGCGGTCTGACGCGTCGCGGTCGGCGAGTCCAGTCTCCAAATTGAGCTTCCGGTCACCGTATGTGTCCGGGACCTCTTTTACGAGCACGATGATCTTCATGAGCTTCTCCTTTTCCACCGTTGCAACGCAGTTTTCACCTGAGGACTCCGCACCGAACCAGTTCGGCAGCTTCATCAGAGCCAATGCCTAAGAACTGCTCCGCCGCTTCGATCGTGTGCTCCCCTAGTAACGGAGCCGGTCGGGACAGGCGCCCAGGTGTCGCGGACAGCTGGAACGGCGGGGACGCGTACGTTGTGCGGCCCATCTCGGGATGTTCAAGGTGCTGCCAATGCTCTCTCGCGATCAGTTGGGGATCGTCGACGAGATCCGCCGCCGTCGAGACCACTCCAGCAGGCACACCCCGCGCATTGAGCGCACGGGCGAGCTGAACAGCGTCGCGCCTGGCGACTGCGTCCGCAACGAGCCCGTCGAGCTCCGCTTCGGCAGCCTTGCGTTCTGTTGCTGAAGCCCAGGCCACCGGCGGCCGAAGACCCAGCTCGACCACGAGGTGGCTCCAATGATCATCGGTCATCGTAGCAATTGCAATCCATCGATCCTCGCCGGCACAGCGATACACATTGTGCGGGGCAGCTGTCGGGTGGTGGTTGCCCCGTCTGTGCTGAGGCCTACCAGAAAGGGATGATTGCAGGATCGCGGCTCCGAGAGCCGAAACCATCGGCTCCACCTGGGCAATGTCAATAGCCTGCCCGTGCCCGGACCGTCTGCTGTGGCGCACGGCTGCAAGTACGGCGATCGCGGCATGTGTAGGATTCGGGATGTGATCGGGGTAGTTCGTCCCGGTGCCGATGGGATCACGGCTGGACTCACCGGTTAGGTCGTGAAGCCCAGCTATCGCTGCCATGGTCGAACCGTATCCGATGTGGTGGCGATGTGGTCCCCCCGAACCCTGCATTGACATTGACAGGTACACGATTCGCGGGTTAATCCCGAGCGCGACCTCCGGCCCCAGTCCAAATCGTTCCATGACTCCAGGGGTGAAGTTGTTGGCCACGACGTCGGCGTCACGGATCAACTCAAGGGCCAGTCGGCGTCCATCCTCGGACTTCAGGTTAAGCGCCATGCTGCGCTTGCTTGAGTTGCGGTCGGCGAAGTATCCGCTGCGGTTCACGCCCGGCAGCCGTCCAGCAAATGGCGGACTGAGGCGTAGACCGTCGACTTTCGCGCTGCTCTCAATTTTGACTACGTCGGCTCCGTGGTCGGCAAGGATCTTCGTAGCGAATGACCCCGCACCGACCCAGCAGAAGTCAATGACGCGCACTCCTTCCAAGGCTCCGGCGTGCGCGGTCATGCGATGCCCGCAGTCTGGTGCTCCCACGCCGCGAGTTCCGCCAGCACGGCGGACGTGTGCTCACCTGGATTGGGCGCGCGCAGACCGCCCGTCCAAGGCGTTCGCGAGAGCAGGTACGGCGCCCCCGGCGCCTCGGCCACAGTTCCTGGCGCCAACTCAATCTCCGTGAAGAACCCGCGGAAGCGCAACTGCTCGTTCTGGAGTACGTCGCTCGTCGTGTTTACCGGGGCGCACGGTACGCGGTAATGCTGGGAGCGTTCGTAAATTTCGTTCTTAGACCGAGACGCGACGTAAACGCTGAAGATCGACGAAAAGGTTTTTATCGCCTCGTCGGATGCGATAAAGTCACGGTCGCCCCAACGATCGCCTTCTAGCGCGTCTACACCATCGACTCCCTCCTCGCGCATCCAGCGCACGAGATTGGGCCAGAACCGATTTCCTCCGATCCCGGCCGCAAGGACGTAGACGTAGCCATCGGCCGTAGTGAAAAGTCCAGTGCCGGCGTTCTTCTGTGCACCGCCAGTACGCTGGCGCACGTGTTGCTCCAGCTCCCAAAATTGCACGGAGTTCTCCAACGCCATCGTGACGCACTGTTGCAGCGAGACATCCGCCAGCTGTCCTTCACCGGTTGCCTCGGCATGCAGTAACGCGATGAGGGCGGCGACCGAGCCGAACGATCCGCCGGCGAACAGCGCCTGTTCCTGTGGTGGGGCGATCGGTGCGCCGTCCGCGTAGCCGCCGAGATACAGCAGGCCGCCTTGGGCGAGGCAAACCAGGTCGGGCGCATCGCTGGCTGCCAGAGGTCCTGTAAGCCCGAACGGGGTTATCGAAACCATCACGAGCGACTCGTTCTCCTGACACAACTCACCGTAGGTTAAGCCTCGATTCTTGAGGATCGGGAGCACATCACCCGTCAGCAGGATGTCGGTCTGTTGAAGAATGCGGCGGAACATGCGAACGTCACCAGGGTCGTCCAAGTCGAGCGTGATCGAACGTTTGCCTGCATTCGTGTATGCGAACCCGACGGATGCCTCATCGAGCGGCTCCGCCCCTCTAGTTGGGGCGCCCCCGGGCGGCTCGACAAGTAGTACGTCGGCGCCGAGCCCTGCGAGGACCTTTCCGCAGTAGTGGGTACGCTCGTTGGCAATTTCCACAACACGCACGCCATCCAGCGCCCGCGTGGCCAGGTCAGGCATTGTATTGGGCCGGCCGAAACCGCGGAAGGGTGACTTCATCAGTCACGGGATCGAACAAGATCTCCACCCGGTCGCCCACTTTAACCGCGTCATTGGGGACACCTACGACATTGGAGAACATGCGTGGTCCCTCGTCCAGCTGAATGAGGGCGACGTTATAGGGTGCCTCGCCGGCGAACGCGCTGTTGTAGACCTGATGAAACACAATGTAGGAGAACACGGACCCGCGGCCGGAAAGTGCCTCCCATGAGTGGTCGGTCGAGAGGCACTGGGGACAGTAGGGGTTGATCGGATACCGCAGGTGCGAGCAGTTTGAACACTCCTGGAGGCGCAACTCATTCCGTTTTAGCGCGGCCCAAAACTCGCGGTTTTCGTCGGTAATGTCCGGAAGCGGTTTGGTGTAGATGGTGGGTGTGGACTCAATCATGAGGAGACTCCGTTCTTACTGAGGATCATCGCGTTTGAGGTGTTGAGGGACATGCCTCGACCGGTCACTAGGCATAGCTCCGCGTCTTCGACTTGGCGGGCATCTCCCTGTCCGCGGATCTGGCGTACGCCTTCAACGATGTGCAGCCAGCCCTCCATATAAGATTCCGAGAGGTTACCGCCCGCGGTGTTGACAGGCAGTTCACCGCCAAGCTCAATTCGGCCGCCCTCGACAAAGGAGCCGCCCTCACCGACACCGCAAAACCCGGCGTGCTCAAGCCACAGAATCACGCTGATAGTGAAGTTGTCGTAGAGCTGGGCGACGTCGATGTCACTCGGCTTCGCCCCCGCCATCTGAAATGCACGCGCTAACGCTTCCTTCTGGTGAGGGACGTACCACCAGTCCTCTCTGCCGACGGTCTCGTTGGTGTAGGCCTGACCCATGCCGGAGATATAGACCGGCGGCTGCTTCATCGTCTTGGCGCGCTCGGCACTTGTGACGATGATGCACACGCCCCCGTCGGAGATGAGGCAACAGTCTAGTAAGTGCAGCGGTTCGACGATCCAGCGAGACGCCTGGTGATCCTCGATCGTGATGAGGTCACGCATGACGGCGTTCGGGTTGAGCGACGCGTGCTTACGACAAGCGACAGCAACTGCGCCGAGCTGTTCGCTCGTCGTGCCGTACAACGCCATATGGCGGCTAGCCGCGACGCCTGAGTTCGCGGCGGCCCCGTACATTCCCCACAACGACCACGGGTCTCCCCAGCCGGAGGCACGACTGAACCGGGACCCGCCGGTCTTAGCGGCGTCACCGAACACGCACGCTACGACGTCGGCCATTCCAGTCTCAACAGCCATCACTGCCTGCTGCACAAGTGCACCGGCGGTGCCGCCGCCCATCACCATGCTCCCAGTGAAGCGGGGGTTGATGCCGAGAGCCTCGCCGACCCGAAGATAGTTGAGGGCACCTTCGGGAGCGGTTGTGCCAGGGAAGGTGAGAAGACCGTCGATTTCCTCCTTGCGCAGCCCAGAATCTTCGAGCGCGTTCTTGAACGCGTCTACGGCCAGCGTCAGTGCGGTCGACCCTGGTAGCCGGCCCTGGGGGGTCGCACCCACGCCGACTATCGCGGTCTTATCGCGAAGTGATGTCGTCATCTACTCGTTCCGTCCTTTGAAGTAATGGGCACCGGTCAGCGCCCCTGATAGTGGGGTTCGCGCTTCTCGGCGAATGCAGTGCGACCCTCGATGCGGTCCTCTGAGTCGCGCAGCAGCCCGAACGCGTAGCGCTCCAGCGCCATGCCGGAGGCGAGAGGCATCTCAAGCGACTGCATGACCAGCTTCTTTGCCGCTACGACCGCCAAAGGCGCGTTGTGCGCGATGCGATGAGCGATCTCATTCGCCCGAGATTGCAGGGCGCCGGGTTCGATCACCTCGCCCACCAGCCCGATCCGAAAAGCCTCCTCCGCGTCGATCCGGTCCCCCGTGAGGATGAGCCGAAGCGCATGCGCACGCCCGACGATGCGCGGCAGCATCTGCGTCCCGGAACTGCCCGGGATGGTTCCCCTGCGAACCTCGGGAAGCCCGAATGTTGCTGTTGACGACGCCACCCGGATATCGCACATCAGTGCGAGCTCTAGTCCGCCGCCGAGCGCATAGCCGTTGATCGCACACACGACGGGCTTCTCGACAGGAAACCCTGCCAGCAGGTGGTCCGAGCGTCCGCCGAACTCCTCGCAGGCCATATTGTCTCCTGTCGGCATCGTCTTCTTCAGATCGGCGCCAGCGCAGAAGGCTTTCTCGCCCGCGCCGGTCAACAAGGCGACGCGGATCTCGGTATCTGATGCGATCTCGGCGTAAACCTGCCTCAACTCCGCTCGCGTTTGGGAATCGATTGCATTCATCGCCTCGGGGCGGTCGATCGTCACCCGCGCGACCTGGGCGTCTTTCTCGAATCGGATCGTCATCCGGCGGCTCCAAACTCTCATTATTCGACAATCTACATTCTATAGATCGTATCTTAACCAAACATTGTAGAATCTGTCGAGTACATGATGAAGATTTTGAAAGGGGGCCATGAATGGATTCGTCCACAGAACAATCGGGTTTTGGGCAAAGACCGTTGAGTAAGGCTGAGTACGTCTTGCAGCGTCTTCGCAAGGAGTTGCAAAACGGCGACATTCTGCCGGGGACGCAGATTCGCCAGACCGAGATCAGTGTTCGCTACGGGGTGAGCGCAACGCCGGTGCGCGAAGCCTTGCGTCGTCTTGAGTCGGAGGGCTTGATCAACTACTCCCCCCACCGCGGAGCCACCGTCACCGAGATGTCGAGGCAGGACCTGCGTGACCTCTATCTGTTCCGAGCCGAGGTGGAGGGCTTTCTCGCCAAGCTGGCCACGGAGCGCGCAAACGGTGAATCGTTGGCGATGCTGCGGAAGCTGCAGGACGATATGCGGGAACTTGTAAAGGAGGGCGCATCGGCAGCTAGCCTGTCGCGGCAAAATCGCGAGTTTCACTTGGCCCTCATGCAGGTCGGCTCCCCCTACATCGCCGATCAAGTGATGCGCCCACTGTGGGAGAAGGCGATCCCCAGCTCTGAGAGCATGTGGGACAGTCGCGGCCATGTCGCCCGGTTCCTGGAGGAGCATGAAGCCGTCCTTTCAGCGATGGAGGCAGGCCAGCCAGAGGAAGCATGCCGCCATATGGCGGAACACGTCCTGGTGGCATTCAACGAGCGGCAAGCGCGAAGCGGCCGTAGCGGGAAGTAGAACAACTAAATATTGATTCCCACTTGTACACCTTGCTTCTATCATGCAGTCTATAGAAGATAGATTCTGTGGCTGGCCGACCGGGCAGCCTCTTGTGATAGGAGCCTTGATGAGTGAGAAATTTGATGTCGTCGTTGTTGGTGGGGCCAGTGCGGGTTACGCCGCAGCCGTTGCCGCAGCGGATGCGGGAGCAGAGCGTGTCCTCGTGCTTGAGAAGGCGGCGCGTGACGACATGGGTGGCAACTGCCGTTTCTCGAAGATGGGCTTCCGCTTCGTCCACGACGGAAGCGACGATCTTTTGACGTTGCTGACCGACAACTCCCGTGAGGAACTGAAGGGCCGCCTGCGTGTCCGCCCCTATACCTCGGACGAGTTCCTCACGGACCTCAACCAGGTGACCAAGGGGCTCATTGACAGCGAGCTAGCAAATGTCCTCGTCGACGACTCGCGCGACGCCATCGACTGGATGACCGACCACGGCCACCAGTGGCTCCCGTGGCCCAAACCCGTTGAGCGCGATGGCTTCCTTGAGTTCCCGCCCGGCACTGTGCTGGGACCTGTCGGAGGGGGCCTCGGGCTTGTCGAGCGGTGGATCAAGATCGGGGAGGAGCTCGGTATTGAGCTCCGCACCAACTCGCGCGTCTCGGAGATCGTGGGCAACTCCCAGCAAGTCACGGGCGTGGTCGTCGACGGTCCCGACGGCCGCTACGAGATCCAGGCTGGTGCGGTCATTTTGGCGAGTGGTGGCTTCCAGGCAAGCGCAGAGCGCCGAGCACGGTACCTGCCCCCAGGCGCTGACCTCATGAAAGTGCGCGGTAGCCGGCACAACACGGGTGAGGTGCTCGATATGGCCGTTGCCCTGGGTGCCGCCACCTCTGGACAGTGGCAAGGCGGGCATGCGTCGCCGATCGACGCCAGCGCGCCTAACGTCGAGGTGGATAACGGAGTGAACCGCTACGCTTACCCGCACGGCATTAGCGTCGACGTCAACGGTCAACGCTTTTTCGACGAGTCCGAGCGGCACCGCACCTACACCTACGCGAAAACCGGATGGGCGGTTTCGCGCCAGCAAGACGGGGTCGCGTTCCAGATTTACGACCAAAAAGCAGTTCCCCTCTTCCCTGAGGCGTACCGCTCAGCGGTGCCCGTCGAGGCTGATTCGATTGGCGAACTCGCCCAGAAGATCGGCGTTGACCCCGGCGCCCTTGAGCGCACCGTCAGAGAATACAACGCAGCCATCGACGACAGTGTGGTTTTTGACCCCACGGTCGAGGACGGCCGCGGGATCGTCGGTCTGACACCGCCGCACACCAACTGGTCGCGACCCATCGTTGACGGCCCATTCCTCGCGTTCAAGGTAACGGGCGGCATCACATTCAGTTTCGGCGGAGTGCGCACCAACCGCGACGCCCAGGTGCTCAACACCGCCCTTGAGCCCATCCGCGGGCTGTACGCGAACGGCGACATTGTCGGCCTTTTCTACCACAACTACCCTTCCACGAGCGGCATGACGCGTAACATCGTCTTCGGTGGTCGTGCAGGTGCGCACGCAGCGACACAGGCGGCCCGATGACGGACACTATGGTGCAGACATCGCCGACTCCTGAACTCGCGCGTTTCGTCGCGAGTACGGCTGACGATCTCCCAGAGCATGTAATCCAACGAGCGCGGGTGCTGCTGCTGGACGGGATTGCGTGTGGGCTCGTCGGGGCGAAGCTGCCGTGGGCGCGTCGGGCGGTCGAGGGCATCGGGCTGGTCGATAACGGGTCAGGTGCGACGCTGTGGGGCTGGGGGCGCTCGGTCTCGCCGGCGGCGGCGGCACTGCTTAACGGCACGTTCGTACAGGGATTCGAACTCGATGACTTTCACGCACACGGCGCCCTGCACTCATCATCGGTCGTGGTCACGGCGGGCCTCGCCGCGGCAGAGGTTCGCGGCGATGTCTCGCTTACCCAGCTGCTCCGCGCACTGGCGCTGGGCTACGAAGTAGGGCCACGGGTGGGCATGGCGATGGGCGGAGGGCGCCTCAGTACTATCGGCTGGCACACGGGTGCGGTGTTTGGTACCGTCGCCGCCGCTGTTTCGGCCGGTACGGTGTTCGGACTGGATGCCGCTCAGATGGAAAGCGCCATCGGCAACGCCGCGACTCGGGCGAGCGGCCTCATGGCCGCCCAGTACAAATCCATGGTCAAACGCATGCACCACGGCATGGCGGCGCAGTCCGGACTCTACGGTGCCGCTCTCGCATCCGCCGGATTCGTTGGCACCGAGCGGGTTCTCGAGCACGAGTACGGAGGGCTCGCGGCAACCATTCTGGGTGAGGTCGAATCTGCTGACTTCGACAAGCTTACGAGCGGGCTCGGCTCCGAGTGGGTAATTGAGACGATCGGGATCAAGAGGCACGCCTGCCTGATTATGCTTCACTCCACTATCGACGCCCTCATCGAACTACGTGCCGAGGGGCTCACAGCGGACAACATCGACCACATCACGATCCACGTAAGCGAGAGCGTTGCACGGCGCACATCGTGGAAAATGGAGCACCCAGGAAAGTCGCTGAGTGCGCAGATGAACCTTCGCTTCGGCGCGGCCGTGGCCCTGATCGACGGCTCGGCGTACGTCGACCAGTTCTCGGCGTCCTCCCTCGCCCGGTCGGAAGTCTGGGACCTGATGGATCGGATTGACGTCGTACACGACGAAGCGATCGACTCACTCGGGCGCGACCGTCGGTTCGTGACGCGACTCGACATTAGCCTCCGCAGCGGAAAAACGATGCAGGTTGAGTCGATTCCACCGCAGGACCGCGAGTTCAGCACGGACGAGGTGATCACGAAATATCGTGGCCTCGTTGCGCACCTCATCCCGGAAAAGCGCAGCCGGGCGATTGAGGATCTCGTGCTATACGGCGGCGGCGATCGGACTGCCGCCGAGTTGGCCGATCTGCTGCGTCAAGAGGCCGCGCCAGCCCTCCCCGACCTTGACGAGGACTGACCCAGGCACTGGTGATTAGTGAGGGTCCACAGTCCCTTTGGAGCGTCCTGCCGCCCTCCGGCAGGCACTCCTCAAGAGAATAGCCGAATTGTAGTTGGCCGGGCTGCCGAAGCCTTGGGCAGTGCGTTTAGATATTAATGCCGTGCTGTCGGCTGAGATCTTGCCCGCCCTAGGGCCGGTGGGATCAACACCTCGAACTAGTCACTCTTTGGCAGACGGGCGGGAGCTCCTGTTCGGCTGCCTGGCCAACGTTCGACTTCGGTTTTCGCTGTAGCGGGGTCGGCAGCGAGCCGCGCGCAAGAAGACCCTGAGTTGTTCTTTGAACCTCTCAACGATCTGAAGGCGGCCGGTCCGATGCTTAGGCCGAACCCTTCTGGGGCGGTGCGCTGCCTTTGCCGCAAGGTTGTCTCCGGCGCGTAGGACTATCATCCGGTGCACCCACCATTCACAACGGCACGGCCATCCAGGCCCTTGACCCGCTCACGGTGCTCGCGCCTCTCCCGGCGATCTCACTGCTGCCATCCTCTGATTTCATACTAAGGAAAGGAACCAAGCTGTCCTCTCTCTTTTGCCCCGCCCGAAGAAAAATGTCCCCCTTGTCAGGAGGCTGGTCCGTACCTTGAGCCAGACGACGCGACTGCAGCCTTGGACAATTTTCCCTCCGCTAGAGCCCATAGACGACTGGAACATGCTGTCGCCCAACGACGAGGTCACTCTCCGCCTCGATGGAAAAGAGGTGACATCGGGACGTGTGGACATGCTCGCCCTAAACAGCGGCGTCCTCTGGCTAATCCAAAACGAAGGCAAAGGACGCGCAATGTTCCACTACGATGAAGGGCTTCTCGTTTTCCGCGTAGGACAAAAATGACACACCCCTCGACCGGGATTTCTAAAGGTCTTGCAGTATTCTCTGACCACCCCACGCGCTTGGTGTAGTACTGAATCCCTTCAACGGTGCCCTCACCCGGGCTTCCCAGGTGACTAGCAGCCTGCGGATGAGCCCAGCCTGCACTTCTTGAGTGTGACGGTCCGTGCGGGCCCTTCGGGCGGGTCGATGGATGCGTGGAGCAGGTGCTGCAACCGCCTGGTTAACAGTGAGGCGGCTGCGGATTGAAGTACACCCCACCCTGATGTCAGGAAGTCCCGCAAACATCGTCAGAATAGGGTCCAAAAGTCGATTCCTGCACACTCATGCTGGGCAGTCTCAGAAGCAAATCTGACAGAAAAGCCCACACGAACATCAAGGGCCCACTCCCCTAAGTCCGCTGTCACTAGGTCTATTCACCACCTCCAGCCAGCCCCGCCGCCCACCGAAGGGCAGCGGCCAACGACTGAGGTACGACGGGAGACCCTCAAATGGTGGAGCTCCGGTCAAATAGCAGTTGACCGGAGCTTCGGTCATTATGCGTACCTGAACCTTATGAATCCCTGTGAAGAAACCGGATAGCGCAACGTCCCCTGCAAAGACGATCTAAGCGGCATGCAGCAAGCGTCGACCGGCGAGGCCCTTCTAATCGCCTTGTATCAACTCGGAGTCCGGTTCGGCCCATTCAAGGACGGCGAGAATGTGTCCCTCGTTGGGGAGTGCCTCTTGTTCGGCCGGGGGGCCGCTTTTGAGACCACGCCCCCAGACCGTCGTCTGGACGCCGATCGGAACGAATGCCTCCAACAGGTCCGTCTGCGAGCCGCTAGGAAAGAACACGCCGTTTAGAACCCATCTGACACTGCTCCCGAGCACGCGAAGGCCCTCGTTACCGTGGTGGAACCGCGCGCAGCGGCGGGACGTCTCTGATGATCATCCCACGCCTGGCACCGCTTGAAAGCAGAACAGTCGCCGACCTCCAGGCACTGATTGCATCACGCGCCCCGGCACCTGTTCTTTAGCGTCGCTCGGTCCGCGCCGGCATTCTAGGGGCACCTTCCGATGGTTGCTCCGACCCAGCCAACTCGCCCGCTGCAACGCGCAGCGCTTCCGGCAAATTAGCGGACTTGAAGGCGCCGCTTGGGCTCGCCTCAACCCAGACATGGCGGGTTTCAACCGTTGCTGCGACGGTGCCGCCGCTGAGGACAGTGGTGCCGAACGTGAAAGAAGACCGGCCGGCGTTGGACACCCACGAGTCGAGTGTCACGATGTCATCTTGCCGGATGGAAGCGGCATAGCTGGCTGAACAGTTCACAATGGGCAGGCCGCGGCCTGAGGCCAGGATACGGCTCAGGGGCATGTAGCGTTGGGCCAGCCACTCAGAAAAGCTCTGCTCGTGCCAGCGGAAAACGGCGGCAAAGTAGATCACCAGGGCAGAATCAACGTCGCCCAGCGCCACATGGTGCTTTCTGGTGTGTACCGGCTTCACTGTGATCCCCTTTGGACGCGACTAACCGCCGCAGTGCAGGAAGGGGGTGGCCACGTTGCGGGGCCACCCGTGGAGGAAGATTTAGCGGAAGGCGGGGACGCCGGTGAGCTTGTTGCCCAGGATGAGGGTGTGGACCTCGTCAGTGCCTTCGTAGGTGCGCACGGATTCGAGGTTATTTGCGTGGCGCAGTGGTGAGTAGTCCAGGGTGATGCCGTTGCCGCCGAGGATCGTGCGGGCCTCCCGGGCAATCTTGATGGCCTCGCGGCAGTTGTTCAGTTTGCCCACCGAGATCTGCTCTATCTGCAGCGTGCCGGCGTCCTTTTTGCGGCCCAGGTGCAGGGCGAGCAGGAAGCCCTTGTTGATTTCCAGGGCCATGTCCACGAGCTTCTGCTGGGTCAGCTGGTATCCGGCCAGCGGTTTGTCGAACTGCATCCGTCCCTTGGAGTAGTCCAGGGCGGCCTCGAACGCGTCGCGGGCCGCGCCCATGGCGCCCCAGATGATCCCGTAGCGGGCCTCGTTGAGGCAGGAGAAGGGGCCCTTGAGCCCGACGACGTTCGGCAGTACCGCGGTTTCGGGCAGGCGCACGTCAGTCAGGTCGATGTCGCACTGGATGGAGGCGCGCATCGACAGCTTCGGTTCGATCGGGGTGGCCGTGAATCCGGGGGTCGACGTCGGCACGACGAAGCCACGCACGCCCTCCTCCGTCTGGGCCCAGATGACGGCGACCTGGGCCACGGAGGCCAGACCGATCCAGCGCTTGGTGCCGTTGAGCACCCAGTCGCCACCGTCGCGGCGGGCGAAGGTGGTCATGCCGCCCGGATCCGACCCGGCAGTGGGTTCGGTCAGCCCGAAGCAGCCGATCGCCTCGCCTGTGGCCATCGCCGGCAGCCACTCCTGTTTCTGCTCCTCGGAGCCGTGCTTGTAAATTGCGCTCATTGCCAGGGAGCCCTGCACCGAGACGAAGGTGCGCAGCCCCGAGTCCCCGGCCTCCAGTTCCGCGCCGGCGAGACCATAGTCAACGGCGGAACGTCCGGCGCAGCCGTACCCCTTTAAATGCATACCGAGCACGCCGAGCTTGGCCAGTTCCGGGACGATCTCCAGCGGGAAGACGGCCTTTTCATACCAGCCTGCGATGTTCGGTTTAATCTCGCTATCCACGAAGGACCGCACGGAATCCCGCAGCGCACGCTCGTCGGCGGTGAGGAGGGAATCAAAGTCAATCAGGTCGCTGATATCAGACATTGTTGGTGCCTTTCATGGTGGTGTGGAAGGTGGCCGTGCCACCGGACAAGACGCCAGTTTCGCCTGCTGTTCCCTCAAAATAGACGCGACCTTCCTGACTTGCGGAGGAGATATGGAGCTTCTGTCCGGGCAGTACCGGGGCGGAGAGGCGCACATCGAGCTCCTGCAGGTCGGCAGGATGGGCGCCAACCTGTTCAGCAATTTCCCTGGCGGCGATGCCCAGCGTGCAGAGGCCATGAAGTATCGGACGGTCAAAGCCGTTGGCCTCAGCCACCGCGGGATCGATGTGGACCGGATGCCGGTCACCGGTCAGGCGGTACAGGACAGCGAGGTTCAGTGAGGTCTGGAACTCGGTCGAGTGCGTCGGTTCAGGGCGTTCCGCCGTGGACGAGGACGGGCCGCGGGCGCCGCCCCAGCCACCCTGGCCCGGCAGGAAGATGTTGTACGTGGCGGTGAAGAATTCCGAGGTCGCCTCGATCTCCACGATTGATGCCTTGCCCTTGTCGTAGACATTGGCCACGCGGCCGCTCATCACGATAGAGCCCGACGTCGGCAGCGGCTTATGCACGACGAGACGCTGGGAGCCATGAAGGGAGCGCTGGGGGTCGTAAGCACCGAGCCGGCCGGCGGCCTCCACGGCCCAGAGGCCCAACGCGCACGCGTAGGTCGGCAGGGTGCGCAGGTCCCGTTCGTACACGAGGTCAAGGTCTTCAGGGGCGGCACCGACCGCCAGCGCGTAGAGGATGACGGACGTATCGTCGTAGGTCGCAGTGTGCTCGCCGAGGTCTGCGCCGGCCAGATCTGCAAGCGAAAGGGTCATGGTGGTGCTCATCGGTAGGCTGCCTCTCCATTGGTGGTTAGCGGGTGTTAGGTATGTCGGGCTTGGGCTTGCCGGATGGCCTGCGCCCGGGCGGGCGAATCGAGCAGGTTCTTCCGGCGTTGCTGCCACGTTGCCTCGTCATATTGGTTGGCGTCGAGCGAGTTCAGGAGTTCACGCGTGCTGGCCAGGGCGTCGAGATGGTCCGGTGACAAGGCGGCCAACGCCTGGGTTGCCTTGTCGAGCGCTGTGCCTGTGGGGACCACCTTGCTGAACAGCCGGGCCTCGACGGCGTCGGCTGCGTCAAAGCGTTCGCCCAGCAGGAGCATTCGACGTACTGTGTCCCGGGGAAACGTTCCGGCCAGCCAGGCGATGGCGCGTGGGCTGTAGAGCAGGCCGAGCCGGACGGCGGGGATCTGGAGGAAACTCCCGGCCCCCGCAATGCGGAGGTCGCAGGCGAGTGCGAGATGCGCTCCGGCACCAATGCAGGGGCCCTCGACAGCCGCCACGACGGGAATGGGACTGGACATGATCGCCTCCACGACGCGTTCCAGCGCGTCGTCGAAGTCGATGTCTCTGCTTGTGCCGGTCAGGTTGGTGAAGTCCGCTCCTGCGCTGAAAGCGCCGCCTGACCCCGAGATGACGATCCCGGTGGCTCCGTCGGTACCCTCGGTGAGGGTCTTCGACAGCTCAGCGAGCAGGTCGAAGGACAAGGCGTTCCTGCGCTCCGGTGCGTCCAGGACCAGCGACACCACGTCCCCGATGCGCTCCTTGGCCACGTACCGGCTCATGGCGTCGGCGCCGCCGCGCGGCTCCAGCGGGACACCACGGCCAGGCGGTCGAAGCTGATCGCTTCCTCGATATCTTCCGAAATGTCGAGCAGCAGCTGCTCGGCTCCGGCGGCCACTACCAACTGGGCCCCGACGGGCAGGCCATCCGCGAACCCGCAGGGCACGGACGCGGCCGCCACGCCGGCGACGTTGAAGGGAACAGCGAACGGGAAGGGTCCCCACAGCTGGTCCACCTTCCGCCCGTCGATGTGCGACGGACGCTCGCCCAGCGGAAACGAGGGAACCGCCGTCGCAGGTGTGAGGACCACGTCGTAGTGTGTGAAGAGCGCCGCGATCCGCAGCCGGTACTGTGGCAGCAGTTCGTGGGCCCGTGTCACCGCTGCCGGATCCAGGGCGAGGGCCGCCCTCAGGGAGGACCGTTCATACTTGGTGAGCTGGTCAGCGTGGCGGACCAGCAGGTGACCGCGTTCCCGGTGTTCGTCCTCGAGGACGAGCGGGCCGAAGACATCGTTCCAGCCCTCGAGCGGCAGGTCGGTGGGGATGACCTCGTGCCCCAGCGCGGACAGCTGCTGGGCCACGGTATCCAGGGCTTGTGCCACGCCGGGGTCGACGGGCATGCCTTCGGGCCGGGCGCAATACGCGACGCGCAGTTTTCCCACTGACCTCCTGGAGTAGTCACGGCCGGCGAGTACGCCCAGCAGCGGCCTGGCATCGGCCACCGTGCTGGTCATCGGTCCCGCACCGACGAAGTCGGTCATGGCTCGGAAGCCCTTCTCGTCCGGGCACAGCCCGGGTGACGTCTTGAGACCGTACACACCGCAGAAGGCAGCGGGAATGCGGATCGATCCGCCGCCGTCGGACCCCACGGCAACGGCCGACAGCCGGGCTGCCACGGCGCTTGCCGAACCGCCGCTGGAGCCTCCGGGTGTCCTGGTAACGTCCCACGGGTTGCCAGTGTCCGGCCCCAGCAGATTGTCGCTGGTGGCCGACTGGCCGAACTCGGCGGTGTTTGTCTTGCCGGTGAACACACTGCCGGCGGCCCGGAGGCGGCGGACAACGCCGGAGTCGGACTTGGCGACGATGTCGCGGTAAACAACGGAACCGAGCGACGTCGGGATGCCGGCCACATGGAAGGCATCCTTGACGGCGACCGGTATGCCCGTGAGGGCACCGGCTGGCTCGGCTGCCGCGAACTGGCGTTCGGCCTTCGTTGCCTGGGCCAGCGCCGTCTCGGACATCACGGTGACGAAGGCGTGAAGGTCCTGGTCGACGTCATCGATCCTTTCGAGGAAGGCTTCCGTGACCTCGACGGGGCTGAGATCACGACGCCGGTATGCGGCGCCCAGCTCCGCCACGGTGAGGTTGATGACCTCATCCATGGGGATGCACCCCTCCGCTCACGCCGTAGACCTCACCCGTGATGTAGCCGGACTGGTCGGAGGCAAGAAATGCCACGAGACCGGCGACGTCCTCGGGCTGGCCGATGCGGCCCACCTTGGAACGGTTCTCGGCGTAGCCCGTGAAGAACTCTTCTGGATAGATCTTCCGCAGGAAGTCGTTGTAGATCAGGCCGGGCGTGACCGCATTGGCCCGGATGCCGTGCTTGCCGTTCTCGGCGGCGGTGACGCGGGTGAGGGCCAGGACGCCTGCCTTCGCAGCGGAGTAGGCTGCCCCGTGTTCAGTGGAGGTCTCATAGGCGGCAATGGAGCTGATGTTAACGATCGCTCCGCTGCCCGCCTTGATCATGTGCGGCAGCGCGTAGCGTGTGCAGAGGAATGTGCCGGTGAGGTCGACGTCGAGGCACTTCTGCCAGGTTTCAAGGGACATCTCTGCGACCGGCTCGATCTTCGACCAGCCGGCGTTGTTTACCAGGACGTCGATGCGCCCGCGTTCGTCCATGACTGTCTGTATGGCCAACTGCACGGCCGCCTCGTCCGTGACATCCAGAGGAACGGCAAGGAAATCCCGGCCGTGCTTTTCTGCAAGGCGCTCGGCTGACTCCTTGCAGCGGCGTTCGTGCGCGTCGGTGACCACAACGTCGTAGCCGTCCGCAGCCAGGCGCTCCGTGATGGCCGCCCCGATGCCGGCTCCAGCCGCTGCGGTAACGATTGCTACTTTCCTGGGTTCACTCATTTCTTCTCCTCTAAAGTGTTGGTGTGCTGGCTGGTGGTGCCGTTTCCTGGCACCGGCCGGTTACTTCCGGCGATCGTCTCAAGCAATACCTGCGTCACGGCCGAGGGGTTGTCGACGTTCATCAGGTGACCGGCGTTCGGGACCTCCCGATACGTGACGTCGGACAGTCCATCGACGATGATCCGGGCCGCCTTGGCCGGGCAGAACGCATCGTGGTCCGCCCCGACAACATCTACGTGGGTGGTGATACCGGTGAGCCTCGGCGTCAGCGGTGACTCGCTGAGGGCCGCCATGGCGCGTGAGGCATTGACGTAGCCGGACCCGTCGCCGATGGCTGCGAGTCGCGCTTCCGTGACGTCGTCGAGCTCGTCCGTGGCCGCAAACAGCGCGGCTGCGGTATCGCTTCGGATGGCGTCCCGGAACTCCCGCGTGGTCGGGTCGGCAGCCATCTCGATGCGGTTCAGATAGAACTGGGCAGCGCTTCGACCCACGACGGAAGAGGTGCCCAGGACCACTGTCCGGCGCACCAGGTCGGGCCGTTCGGCGGCGGCCCACAGCGCGATCGTTCCGCCGAGGGAGAAACCCACGACGACGGCCGGGCCGGTGACCTGTTCGAGGAAGCCGACCAGGTCCTGCCCGAGCTGCTCCAACGTGCCGGCGGCCTCGCCGGCAGAGGTGGCGCCATGACCGCGAAGGTCGTACGCGAACGTGTGCAGGCCGGACAGGTCGGTCTGCGTGCCGCTCCAACTGTCCCTTCCCTCGGCAAGCCCGTGGATCAGGACCACGGGACCTACGCCGCTCTCGGAGTCACCCGCTTCCGAGTACGCCACCTTGATGTCGTTGATGGCAGCTATCTTCATGTGCGCTCCTGAAGGTTGTCTCGCGGTACGCGCCGCTGCGTCAGATGGTGAGGGGTTTGTCTCTTCATGGCTGTAATTTCGGCCACATCTTCATCATGGACAGCCGGACCGGGAAAAGTCAAGAGAGTGATGTCGCTTTTTTAAAGGTCGGCAGGTAGAGTGCTTAATATACTCGCGAAAGCCTTCGCCGGATGAGATCCGCCGGAGGAGCAAAGGAAGGCCAGTGGCAGCTCTACCCACGACGCCCAAGGGGCGGCGCACCCGAGAACACCTCGTGAGCGCCGGGAGGGCGGTTTTCGCCCGGGACGGCTATGTCAATGCCCGGATGGGCGACGTTGCGAACGAGGCCGACATCTCGATGGGCGGCCTGTACCGGTACTTCAAGGACAAGGAAGACCTCTTCGCCCAGGTGATCGAGGACCTCCACGAGCAACTCTTCGACGCCAGCGCTTCGCGGGAGCACAATTTCCGCGAGGACCCCTACCAGTCGCTGCTTGCATCGAACCGCGGGTACCTGGAGATCTACAGCGAGAACCGTGACGTCATGCGGGCCTTCATCCAGGCCGCGCACGTGGAGAAGCGGTTCCAGGACATCTGGTGGCACATGCGCAACCGCCATGTCGAACGCTTCACCGGCGCCCTGTCCCGGGCCCATGGCATCACGGAGATCGAGGGCGTGGATGTCAAGCTCCATGTCGAGGCCATGGCGTGCATGGCGGAGCAATCGGCCTATATCTGGTTTGCCCAGGATAACCTGCACGGCGGCGCGGTCTCCCTCGACGACGCGGCCCGGTGCATCACCCACAACTGGTACACCACCTTCTTTCCGCCCCGGGCCTGCTGATCGCCCGTGACCGAGGGGTCATGGAGCACGAGGTGCGGACGGCACAGCGGGAGCAGGCCGGTGCTCGGTCGACTCTGCATGCCGGCCCCTGTCCGGAGGGGCTGGCCGCCACGGCCCCGAATCGGTTCGCCCATTCCACGTTGCGAAGGGGTGAAGCCTTCTGGGCGCTGGCAGGTTTCCACGTATCCACGGCCCGATAGGAGTCAGCAACGCACCAGTAACAAAAAAGCGACATCACTCTCTTGACTGCCAATGAGATCTGGATCATAGTTGAGGGACAGAGCTGATGCCGCGATGGCAATGACCCGCCGCACAGCCAACGATCTGTCTTTTGAGAAGGAGTCGTTATGCCCACTTCCGAACTGGTTGGACGTGCTACGAAAGCTCCTGCGTCAGGAGGGCCGGGAACGGACGGGGCAAGGACCGGGATCTGGGAAGACTTCCTGACGCTGCTCTCCCGGGATCCCCAGGCCACCGCCGTGCTGGACGACCGCGGCAACCGCATGACCCGCTGGGAGCTGGAGGCGTTGTCCGCTGACATGGCAGACGAAATGCAGGCGAGGGGACTTGTCTCCGGGGACGTCGTGATTATCTGCATGCCGAACTGGACCGAGTGGCTCGCCGTCTATCTGGCGGCACTGCGCACGGGGTTGGTTCCGGGCACGTTGCCCGTCACTTCGGACCCCGGCTCGATCGCTTACGTCAGCAACCTCGTTGGCGCCCGGGCGGTGTTCCTGCCCTCGTCCCACCGCGGGCGGTCGTTCCGCGACGAGATCGGCCAGCTCGCCGAAACGGTGGGCCGGCGGCTCGAGGTCATGTTCGCCGTCGGCGACCAAAGTGGACGCCACTGGCAAACCATCGAGGGACCCGAGCCGGTACTGCCTGACTATCCGGCCGCCATGGCGCACATCCTGTTTTCTTCGAGCACGACAGGTCGCTCCAAGGCAATCGCCCACTCCGAATCGAGTCTGCGCGCCTACAACCAGGCCGTCATCGACCGGTACGGCGTCACTGGTGAGCAGTCGATCTTCATGCCCTCGCCTTTGGGCCACAGCACCGGTTTCTGGCACGGGGCGCGCATGTCCATCATGGTCGGAGCACCCCTGGTCCTCCAGGAGCGTTGGGAACCGCAGCGGGCGCTGGAGTTGGTCAGCGACAATAACTGTGCGATCACCGTTGCGGCCACGCCGTTCCTCACCGACCTTGTGGAGGCGGAATGGCACGCCGAAACTCCCAAGCTGCGGGGCATGCGGGCGTTCCTCTGCGGAGGCGCCCCCATTCCGCCGTCATTGATCGAGAAGGCCCAGCTGCAGATGCCGGATACGCACATCTGCTCTATCTGGGCGATGAGCGAAGGCGGAGCCACTTCGAGCCTGCTCGAGGACTCCGTGGATCGGGTGGCGAACACCTGTGGTCGTACGATGGCTGGCACGGAACTGGCGGTCCTCAAACAGGATGTGATCGCGTCCCGTGGCTCCGAAGGTGAGATCGTCATGAAGACCCCGTCGTTGTTCCTGGGGTATATCAACCAGACAGAGATGTATGAGAAGTCTTTTACCCCGGAAGGGTACTTCCGCACCGGTGACGTCGGCATCGTCGACGACGACGGTTACCTGAGGATCACCGGCCGCCTGAAAGACATCATCATTCGCGGTGGCGTCAACATCTCTCCCGTCGAAATCGAATGCGCCTTGGCCAGCCACGACAGCATCGCCCGTATCGCGGTCTTGGGGCAACCCGACGACCGGATGGGTGAGCGCATTTGTGCCGTTATCCAACCGGCTGGCACCCCGCCGAGCTTCGAAGAGCTCCTGGTCTGGCTGGAGGAGCGCAACGTTCCCCGGCGGCTGTGGCCAGAATCGATCCGCATTGTCGAATCCATGCCGGCGACCCCTGCGGGGAAGATCCGCAAAAACGTGCTCCGTCAGGATCTCTTCGGTCTTTCGTGACCGTGGGTCCCTTTGTGAGCGGTCCACTGTACCGTTCGCCCCCTGTGTGACCGGCATCTTCGCCGCATCCATCTTCGCCGTTGAAAGGCAATCACCATGGCATCAACGCAGCAACCCGGTTTCGGCAACAAGCAGCAAAAACGTGCCTTCCTCGCCAGCCTTGTTGGTACGACCGTCGAATGGTTCGACTTCTTCATCTACGCCACGGCCGCGAGCCTGGTCTTCTCCACCATCTTCTTCCCGGACTTCGGTCCCAACACAGGCCTGCTGGCCTCCTTTGCCACCCTGGGCGTCGCGTTCCTGGCCCGGCCCGTCGGTGCATTTATCTTTGGCCACCTCGGGGACCGGCTCGGACGCCGGACCACCCTCATCGCCACGCTCACCATGATGGGCCTGGCAACCGGCCTCATCGGCGTCCTGCCCACGTGGGCGGAGATCGGCATTTGGGCGCCCATCCTCCTAACGTTCCTGCGGTTCATCCAGGGTGTCGCCGTTGGCGGCGAATGGAGCGGCGCGGTTCTGATGAGCGTAGAAAACGCGCCGAAAGCCAGGGCACGCTTTTATGGCGCGGCTCCCCAGATCGCGAGCCCGCTTGCGCTCGTCCTGGCCACCGTGGTGATGTACTTCGTGGCTAAGCTCCCCAGCGACCAGCTTCTGGCCTGGGGCTGGCGGATTCCGTTCCTGGCCGGCTTCGTCCTGGTCATCATTGGGATGATCATCCGGGTGGGGGTTCAGGAATCGCAGGAATTCCAGGAGCTCAAGGAAGCCAGCGCAGTGAAGACCAACCCGATCGCGACGGTCATCAAGCGGATGCCGGCCCGGGTGCTCGTCGGCATCGGACTGCAGGCCAGTGTCATCGTGCTGTTCTACCTGATCACCACCTACATGCTCTCCATGGCCACGCAGCGCCACGGCCTGGAGCGCAGCGACACCCTGATGATCCTGCTGATCGCCGCCTCCGTGGACCTGGTGGCAATCGTTGTGGTCGGCATCCTTGCAGACAAGATCAACCCCTGGAAGATCTTCATGGTGGGCGTGGCCTTCACCCTGCTTTTCGCGGTTCCGTTGTTCTTCCTGTTCGACACCGGCAACGCTGTTTTGATGACTCTGGCGTTCACCTTTGCCCTCGTACTGGGCCACGCCAGCGTCTACGCGGTGGTCTCCAGCATGACCTTCGATCTGTTCCCGACGGAGGTCCGGTACAGCGGCGTGGCCCTCTGCAGTGCCTTTGCCGGGGTTGCCTGGGCTGCCTCCACGCCCCTGCTGGCTGCCGTCCTGGTCCCCACAAAGGGAACCGCCCACTGGTGGCCGCTGGCCGGCATGATCATCCTCGCCTCCGTCGTCTCGCTTCTGTGTGGTCTGGCCGCACGCAAATACAAAAAGGATGTCGACGACGAACCGCAACCGTCCGCCGTCGTGCCCGCCCAGTCGCAGGTCACCGTCCAGAACATCGGCTGAATTTCCTCCCCGACAGCCTCTAACACCATTCCAGGAGCCACCGTGTCAACCCTTACAGAAGAGCAGCTCTCCCTCGCAGAATCGGTCCGCGACTTTTGCCAAAAAGAGGTGGGATCCAAGGAACAACGGGACCTGCTGACCAACAACGGCCGTGAGGGGCACAGCCTTGAGCTGAACCGCAAGGTGGCCGAGCTCGGCTGGGCCGCGATCAACATGCCCGAGGAATACGGCGGATCCGGCGGAAACCACGTGGACCTCTGCGTGCTCCTGGAGGAGCTGGCACGGGGCATGGCACCCCTGCCGTGGCTCGGCACGAGCCTGATCACCGGCGGCATCTACAACCGCTTCGCCAGCGAGGAACTAAAGACCGCCGTCCTCGGACGGCTGGCGGAGGGCGGCGCCCTGGCCATCGCGATGTCCGAGCCCGGGGCTGGTTCAGACGTAGCGGCGGTGTCCTGCCGCGCCGACCGCAAAGGCGACGGCTGGGTCATCAACGGCCAGAAAACGTGGATCACCAACGCGCATCAAGCCGACAGCATCCTGCTGGTGGCCAGGACCTCCCGCGGCGAGAAACGGCATCACGGCCTCACCATGTTCCACGTGCCGACCGGCATCGATGGCATGGAGATCCGGGGCATCGACACCATGAACGGCGCCGAGGTCAACGACGTGTTCTTCACGAACTGCGAGATCCCGGCCGACGCTGTCATCGGGGAAGTGGACCAGGGCTGGTACCAGCTCATGGCAGGGCTGGACACGGAACGGCTCATTCTGGCAGCCCAGATGCTCGGCACAGCCGAACGGGCCTTCGACGACTGCCTCAAATTCGTCACCGAACGCACGCAGTTCGGCAGCCCCGTGGGGTCATTCCAAGCCATGAAGCACCGGATTGCGGACCTCGCGACGGAGATCGAATGCGCGCGGCTGCTCGTGTACAGCGTTGCCGCGCAGGCGGACTCACCCCAGCCGGGCGCCAACATCTCCCGGCTGTCGTCCATGGCCAAGCTCAAGGCATCCGAGGTGGCCAAGACCGCCGCCCTGGAGGGCATGCAGATGATGGGCGGCTATGGCTATTCATCCGAGTTCCCGATGACCCAGCATCTCAGCGCCGCCCTGGGCGCCACCATCTACGGCGGCACCAATGAGATCCAGCGGGAAATCATCGGCCGCTCGTACGGACTATAGGTGCGGCGGAGCGGCTCGTCCCGCCCGTGCTGCTGAACCAAAATCGTGAGTTAGGAAAGCCCGTCATGAAAATCGTTGTGTTGGCAAAGCAGGTGCCGGACACCTGGTCGGACCGAAAGATGAACTTGGAAACCGGCCTGCTGGACCGGGAAGCCTCCGAGCCGGTCCCGGATGAGATCAACGAGCGCGCCCTGGGAGCTGTCCTGCAGTTCAAGGACACCAACCCCGACGCCGAAGTGGTCATGCTGTCCATGGGCCCGGAGGACACCACCAAAACGCTGCGCAAACTGCTGTCGATGGGCGCCGATTCGGCTGTGCTGGTCAGCGATTCGGCACTGGCGGGATCTGACATGGTCCAGACCTCGCGGGTCCTGGCCGCTGCTGTGCAGCGCATCGCCCCGGATCTGGTGGTGGCCGGAAACGAGGCTACCGACGGCCGCGGCGGCATGATCCCGGCGATGGTCGCGGAGATCCTTGGCTGGCCGGTGCTGCCAGGGCTGGACGAAATGACCATCACCGCCGACGGCGTTTCCGGCACGGCGCAGGTGGACGGCGGCTCTCTCAAGCTCAGCTCCGGACTGCCGGCGGCGGCCTCGCTCACTGAGAAGTCCGCCGAGCCACGCTTCCCGAATTTCAAGGGCATCATGCAGGCAAAAAAGAAGCCGCTGGAAACCTGGTCTCTCGCGGAGCTGGGCATTCAGGCGGGCCCGGAGGCGGCCTCGGTACGCTCCGCGATGGTCTCTGCCAGGGCGCGCCCCGCGAAGGTGGCCGGCCCGAAGGTCGTCGACGACGGCACGGCTGCCAGCCAGCTGGCCGAGTTCCTGGCCGCCCAGCGGCTGATCTGACCACTTTCATTCACCTCACTTGAGGACCTGGACCACTTGAAGGACACATCATGGGAAACATCGCGGTACTGATTGAAACCACCGGGGACGGTGCGCCGAAGTCGACGTCCGCCGGCCTGCTCGGTGCAGCCGCCAGCATCGGCACGCCTGTTGCCGTTGCGGTGACAGCCCCCGGGCAGGGCGCGAACCTGGCCGCACAGCTCGGCTCGCTGGGCGCAGCCCATGTCTACCTTGCCGAATCGGACACGGCAGCCGTTGAGCTGGGCACCGCGCAGGTCGGAGCCCTCGCCGACGCTGTGCAGGCGTACTCCGCCCAGGTGGTGCTGGTGTCGAACACCAATGACTCCAAGACCGTCGCCGGCCGGCTGGCCATCGTCGCCGGCGGATCCGTGGCAGCCGATGCGGTGGCAGTGCGCTACGACGAAGAGGGTCAGGAGGTCATCGTTCAACACTCGGTCTTCGGCGCTGACTTCACCACGGAGTCCACCGTGGAGGGCGGCCTGATGATCATCACCCTGCGCCAGGGCTCGGTGGATGCACGGGCGCAGGCCGTGGCCGACCCGCAGGTCAAGGCCGCTGCGGTGTCCACCGGCGCTGCTCCGGGGGCGCGGATCGACCATGCAACCGAGGCCCCGGCCCAGACCGGCCGGCCGGCGCTCCGGAGCGCCCAGACGGTGGTCTCCGGCGGCCGTGGACTGGGCTCGAAGGAGAACTTTGCCCTGGTGGGAGAGCTCGCCGACACACTGGGCGCCGCGGTTGGCGCCTCACGCGCGGCCGTGGACTCCGGCTATGTGTCCCAGTCACTCCAGGTGGGCCAGACTGGCGTCTCCGTGGCCCCGCAGCTGTACGTGGCGCTGGGGATCTCCGGCGCCATCCAGCACCGTGCCGGTATGCAGACCGCCAAAACGATTGTGGCGATCAACAAGGACGAGGACGCGCCGATCTTCGACGTCGCTGACTTCGGCGTGGTCGGCGACGTTTTTGACGTGGTACCGCAGCTTATCGACGCGATCAACGCCCGCCGCAGCTGAGCCGGGCCGGATCTGCTGTACCTGATCGATCGACCATCACTGAGGCGAGAGGCACGATGACCAACGAGAACAGCCTGGCTGACCCCGGCACCCCCCGCCGTCAGCGCATGGGCGTTCAACCTGCTGCATCCGCTGATGCACCACCTGCCGCTCCCGCGCAGAAGCAGCGCTTGGGTGCGGCACCGTCCACGACCAGACACGAAACCGCCCCGTCCGCATCGGGCAAGGTCCGGATGGGAGCGGCCACGACACCGGCAGCGTCCCCGGACACCGGCCCTGCCAAGGTGGACACGGCCGCGCCCGCGCACTCCCGCATGGGAGCGCCGGTCCCGCCGCCGCCCGGGGCAGTGCCCGCCCCGGGCGCTACCCCGGCGACCCCTCCGACACACTTCGGCCGGCCCGCCCCGTCCGGTGGAGCTTCCAAGCCGGACGGACGCCCGCAGTGGGTCAAACCGGTCGCGGTCACGATCGGCGTACTCGTGTTGGCCCTCGCGGCAGTGCTCTGTGCCCGCTGGCTGCGGACGCTGGAACCCGTGCAGGCGTTCATCGCGACATACGACGGACACTCGTCCCAGCCGGAGAGTGCCCCGGTCGGATTGCCGGCATGGGTGGGCTGGCAACACTTTTTCAACATGTTCTTCATGGTGCTCATCGTCCGGACGGGGCTGCAGGTCCGCACCGAACGCAAGCCGCCCGGCTATTGGACCGCAAAGAAGGGCTCGTTCTTTTCCCCGATGGGCAACACCCCGAAGAAAGTATCCCTGACCCAATGGCTGCACCAGAGCCTGGACGTGCTCTGGATGCTCAACGGCCTGGTCTTCATCATCCTGCTTCTTGCCACAGGGCAATGGATGCGCGTTGTGCCGACGGGTTGGGACATCTTCCCGAACATGCTCTCCACCGGCATCCAGTACGCCTCCCTGGACTGGCCCACAGAGAATGGGTGGGTCCACTACAACGCCCTGCAGGTCATTGCCTACTTCATCACTGTGTTCATCGCCGCTCCACTGGCCATCATCTCCGGCATCCGGATCTCCACCTGGTGGCCGGAGAAGGCCGCCGCGCTCGGCAAGGCGTACCCGGTGGAGTGGGCCCGGGCCGTCCACGTCCCGGTGATGGTCTACTTCGTCGCGTTCACCGCGGTCCACGTGTTCCTGGTCTTCTTCACCGGTGCCCTGCGCAATCTGAACCACATGTTCACCTCCCGGGACGAGGTGGATTGGTGGGGGCTGATCATTTTCCTGGCCTCCCTGGTGGTCATCGCGGTCGCCTGGTTCCTGACCAAACCACTCTTCACCACACCCATCGCCGGCCGGATGGGCAAGGTCTCCAGGTAGCCCCGGCCTCCCATCCACAGCCGTGCGGTACCACCCGAATTCGAGAGCCAGAAGGAACAACATGACAGGAAATGCCTCTGCCTCCGCGGAGTCCGTGACGGAGATCCGTACTGACTACCTCGGCCATGGCGCTTACCGCTTTGCCGTTCTGACGCTGGAGGGTGCTGGCCACCGCCCGGTGATGATGGGCCCGGCGTCGCTGGCTAATTTCGCGGCCGCGGTGCGCGCCCTGGACCTGTCCGGCGTGGACGCAGTGGCCGTGACCGGCAAGGGCCCGGTGTTCTGCGCCGGCGCGGACCTGAAGAGAATGACGGAGGCGGCCACGCCCCAACAGACCGAGGACGTCGCACGGCAGGGAGTTGAGGCCTTCGGCCTGCTGGAGGCGCTTCCAGTGCCCACCTTTGCTTTCATCAACGGTGTTGCCCTGGGCGGAGGACTGGAACTGGCCCTGCACGCGGGCTATCGCGTCGCTGCGGACTCGGTCCGGGCCCTGGGCTTTCCCGAGGTGCGCCTGGGCCTGATCCCGGGCTGGGGCGGCATCCCGCGCACCGTGGCGCTGGTTGGCCCGGCGCTGACGGCCCGTCTCATGATTTCGGATTCACTCGCGGGCAGGAACCTCTCGGCGCGGGCTGCGGCCGAGCTTGGCCTGGTGGATGCCGTGCTCCCGGAGGACGGTTTCCTGACAGCCTCGCTGGATTTCGCGGCCAGCATCCTCTCCGGTACGGCCCCGGCCCCGGTTCCGGCCGCCGTCCCGTCCCCGCGGCCGTCCCGCGCCGCCGGCGGCCCCAAGTCCGGCGTCCCCTCCGCCGTGGGGAACGCATCCCTGGAGGACATCCGGACCCAGCTCGATAGCCGCCTGCACGGTGCTGCGCCAGCACCCTACCGCGCACTGGAACTCATCGCAGGAGCTGCCACAACCCCCGCCGGACAGGCTGGCCAGACGGCGGAGATCCAGGCTTTCGGTGAGCTGTTGCTCTCGGATGAGGCCCGAGCCAGCATCTACGCCTTCCACGTGACACAGTCCCTGGCGAAGAAGCCCGCAGGCCGTCCCGCCGTCGACCCTCTGCCGGTGCGCACCATCGGCGTCGTCGGGGCGGGGCTGATGGCGAGCCAGCTCGCGCTCGTCTTCGCGCAGCAGCTGCGCGTCCCGGTGCGGATCACGGACCTGTCACAGGATCGCGTCGATGCCGCCTTGAGCTGGACAGCCGGTCAGCTCGATAGGCTCGTGGGCCGCGGGCACCTTGATGCTGCCAGCGCTGCCGCCATCGGCGCCCTGGTCACGGGCGGCACGGACAAGTCAGCCTTCGCCGACTGCGACGTGGTCATCGAGGCGGTCTTCGAGGAGCTGGACGTCAAGAGGGACGTGTTCGCCGAACTGGAACCCCTGCTCCGACCGGACGCCATACTGCTGACCAATACTTCCTCGCTGTCCATCGAGGCCATGGGCGCGGACCTCGCCCGTCCCGGCCGGCTGATCGGCTTCCACTTCTTCAACCCCGTGGCCGTGCTCCCGCTGGTGGAAATCATCACCACCCCGCAGACGGACCAGGCCACCCTCGCGACGGCGTTCGAGCTGGCCCGCCGGTTGCGCAAGACGGCCGTACTCGCCACGGACACGGCAGGCTTCGTGGTCAACCGCGTCCTGACCCGGCTCTTCAGCGAGGTCCTCTCCTTGCTTGACGACGGCGCCGACCCGGACAGGGTAGACCACGCGCTGGACCCGCTGGGCCTGCCGATGACACCCCTGCAGCTGCTGCAGTTCATCGGCCCGGCCGTTCAGCTGCACATCTGCGAGAAGATGCACCAGACCTATCCGCAGCGGTTCAGCGTCAGTACCAGCCTGAAGAGGCTCGTGGCCGCCGGACTGCCCGGTTATCTGGACGACGGCGGCCACATCTCACCGGCCGCGGCCTCCCTGCTCGCGGCACTCAAAGCAACAGATGCCGGCATCGTCCGTGCCCGGATCCTGGCCGCGCTGGCCGAAGAAGTCACGGCAATGCTCGAAGAGGGCGTGGTGGCCGGGCCGGAACAAATCGACCTGTGCATGATCCTCGGCGCCAACTACCCCTTCCACACCGGCGGCCTGACCCCCTTGCTCGACAGGGAAACAGGCACCGCCTTCCATCCGGAGCTGCGCATACCCCTTCCCGCCTCCCGATAGAGCGCACCCATGGGCCACGGCCGCCCACAGCTACCGAGACCCAAACTTTCCGCCCGTCACTCGTCAAAGGAGAAAAATGAATTCCAGTGCAGATGTCGTCATCATCGGTGCCGCCCGCACCCCCCAGGGCAAGCTGATGGGCCAGCTCGCCCCGCTGTCCGCCGTCGAGCTCGGCGGCGCCGCGATCGCCGGAGCGCTGGACAAGGCGAGGATCCAGCCGGACGTCGTCGAAGCGGTCATCATGGGCCACGTGCTCCAGGCAGGCGCCGGTCAGAATCCGGCCCGGCAGGCTGCCGTCGCCGGAGGCATCCCGCTGAGCGCCCACGCGGCCACCGTTAACAAGGTGTGCCTGTCCGGACTCAGCGCCATCATCGAGGCGAGCCGGCTGCTGCGGCTGGGCGAAGCCGCGGTGGTGGTCGCCGGTGGACAGGAATCCATGAGCAACGCCCCTCACCTGCTGCCAGGTTCCCGCGCCGGGCACCTCTACGGTGACGCTGCGCTGATCGATTCCGCCGCCCACGACGGCCTGACTGATGCCTTCGACCAGGAGGCCATGGGGCTGGCCACTGACCATGCCAATGATGCCTTGGGCATCCTCCGCGACGGTCAGGACAAGACCGCCGCCGATTCGCACCGGCGTGCGGCGGTAGCCCAGGCTGCCGGCCTTTTTGACGCCGAGATCGTCCCCGTCAAGGTGCCGCAGCGACGCGGGGAGGCCGAACTCGCCACAAGCGACGAGGGCGTGCGCGCCAACAGCACCGAGGAGTCGCTGGGCAAACTGCGGCCAGCCTTCTCCCCCACCGGAACGGTGACCGCCGGCAACGCCTCCCCGCTGAACGACGGGGCTGCCGCCGTCGTCCTGACCACCCGCGGCTACGCGGAGGCCCACGGCCTCGAGGTCCTTGCGGTCCTCGGTGCCCCGGGACAGACCGCCGGCCCGGATACGTCGCTGCCGGACAAACCGGCCCGAGCCATCAGCAAAGCACTCAAGGCAGCCGGCTGGACTGTAGCGGAGCTGGACTTCGTGGAGATCAACGAAGCGTTCGCCTCCGTTGCCCTGCACTCAGCCGAACAGCTCGGCCTCGGCATGGACAAAGTCAACGTCAACGGCGGAGCGATCGCCCTAGGCCATCCCATCGGCGCCTCCGGCGCCCGGGTCGTCGTCTCCGCCGTGCACGAACTCATCCGCCGCGGCACCGGCAAGGCAGCCGTGGCACTGTGCGGCGGCGGCGGCCAGGGTGAGGCTCTGCTCCTCTCACGCTGACGACTGGCTCGACGACCCGACAACGGCGCTCACCTTGGAGAAGATCCATGCCTGGACCCTTGAACGACTTACGCGTTGTGGAACTCGACGGCATGGGACCGGTGCCGCATGCCTCGATGGTGCTTGCCGATCTGGGGCGGACGTGGTGCGCATTGAACGCCCGGCTCCTACCCTCATCCCGGGCATACCGCACGGGGCTCGAACCGGCCTTCTACGCAGCTTCTGGAGGGGCCGGGTTTGGCGGACGCCGGGCTTTCCGATCAGTACGCCCGCGAGGGGTGGCCCGTTTGCGTGCACGGATTGGATCCGTATTTCGGCAGAACGCGCGACGAATGGGCCGGAACCTTCCGGCGCGTTGACGCCTGCGTTAGCCCCGTTCTGTCCTCTGACGAAGCGTCGGAACACCCTCAAGAAGCGCGGATCCATCGTGACCATCGACGGGTAGTCCAGGCCCCCGCAGTCTCGCAAGCCGCGGGTTGCGAGACATTTCCGTGAGACGCCCAGTGTTGTTAACTCATCGTCAATGAGCGGCTCGCTGCTACGTATTTCTTCCAGCCGCGTACTTGCGTTGGCGTTGTTCCGAACACCTTGGTGCGTGACCCGCATCCGGGATGCAGCCTCTGAAGAGTCGCCGACTCCGGGGTGCTGCACAGCAATGCCCCCACGTTCTGGACCCGCCGGGCCACCGTCCTTGCTTGATGTCATGACGACGTATGCGGGCAGGGAAGCCAGAACGTGGCGCCGGTCCGCTTATCTTGCTGATATCGCCAGGAAGCGGATGGGCAGTTCCAGCAGCTCAAGTGGGCCGTGGGGTCCCTCGCCGTCAAGAAGGAGTGAGTCGCCGGCCTCCATGGCGTATTCGTATGCGCCGTGGCCGTAGACCATCCTGCCGGTGAGCATGTAGATGAATTCGGTGCCCGGGTGCTGGAAGAGGGGGAAAACGTCGGAGGCGTTCGTCAGCGTGACCAGTGTCGGTTCGAGCGCATCGGTGCGTCCTTTCAGCGTGCCGAGCACCCGATATTCGTGGCCGTGCTGGGTTCCGCTGCGTATTGTCAGGCTGCCCTGGCCGTTCTTGGTGAAAGTGGCGTCGCGGTCCGTGTCCGCGCCGCGGAACAGCGCCGTGACGGGGATTTTCAGGCCGTCGGCCAGCCGCTGCAAAGTAGTCAGAGAGCACGATGTGCTGGCTGTTTCAATTTTTGAGATCATCGCCTTGGACAACCCGGTCCGGGCAGCCAGCTCCGCCGAGGACAGTCCGTTCGCCGTCCGGTACCGGCGGAGTTGCCCGGCGATGATGCGTTCGAGCTTGCCCGGGCCCTCGTCCGTGCCCGTCGCCTGCCCGGCCCCGGTTTCCCCATCCCCGCTTTCTGGGGCTCGGATGGTGAGTCGGTTGGCGTTGTTGGTCATGGAGCCATCATAGGCGGGGGCCACTGCCCTAGCCGATCACCTGCGCTGCGCCGAGGAGGCCTGCCAGGGCGTCGGCCAAAGCCGCGGCGCCTTTCTCGGCGTCGTCGTCCTCGACGAGCTCGTCCGGGGAGTGCGAGATGCCTGTGGGGTTCCGCACGAACAGCATGGCGGTGGGGATGTGCCCGGTGAGAATGCCGGCGTCGTGGCCGGCACCGGTGTCCAGCACCGGTGCGTCCGGCAGCAGCGTCTGCAGTTGGTTGCGCAGTCCGGTGTCGAAGTGCACGGTCTGGCTCAGCGATTCAACACCGAAGCTGACGGTGCACCCTTCTTCGGCGGCGACCACCTGGGCGTTGAGGTGGATGGACTCCGCCAGCGCCGCGGTGATCTCGTCCCGCGGGTGACGGAGGTCGATCCACATATCGACCCGGGAGGCGATCACGTTGGTGCCTCCGGGCACAGGCTGGAGCCGGCCGACGGTTGCACGTGCGTCGCGGTAGTTCTTGGCCGTGTCGCGAATGCCGACCATGATCTTGGCGGCAGCGATCATCGGATCTTTCCGGTCCTTCATCAGGGTGGTTCCGGCATGGTTGCCTTGACCGTTGACGGTGAGTTTCCAGCGCCCGTGTCCGAGGATGGAGGATCCGATGGCAACCGGCTGGTGGAGGTCCACCAGGCCCCTTCCCTGTTCGACGTGGAGTTCGACAAACACGCCCAGCTGCTGCAGGGTTCTGCGGTCGGTTCCCATGTGCCGCGGGTCCTGTCCGTTGGCAGCTGCCACGTCCGCGTAAGTGTTCCCGTCGAGGTCCCTCAGGTTGCGTGCTTTGTCGGCGGCGATGGCGCCCGTGAGCAGCCGTGAGCCGAGGCACGCGACGCCGAAGCGGGAGCCTTCCTCTTCCGGGAACACCGCGATGGCCAATGGCCTGCGCGGGCGCAGGCCCCGTCTCCTGAGGATGTCGACGGCGATCAGTGCCGACGCTACGCCGAGGGGACCGTCGAATTCACCGCCACCCGGAACGGAGTCCAGATGGCTGCCGGTTACGACGGCGTTCTGCCGGGCACCGGTGGCGGTGTCCCACCACGCCCAAACTATCCCGTTCCGGTCGGTGCCGACGTCCAGCCCGCGCCGGGCCGCCTGTTCGGTGAACCAGTGCCGGAGATCCGTTTCCGCTGTGGAGAATACCGGCCGCGAGTAGCCGCCGCGTGTCTTGTCCTGGCCAATGCCGGAGATGTCCCGCATGAGGCCGGATACGGTGGCGGTGGCCGTGGGTGTCGTCGAAGGAGTCACGGGATGGTCCGTTTCTGTAGCTCGAAAGTTGTTGGCGGGGTGGCGGAGCGGGTCAGCGGCCGCTGACCCGGGTGCCGGCCTGGCGGAACCGTGAGGGCACGCTACCGGTGCCGGTGGCGAGGTCGGCCGCCCATTGCCCGATCAGCGGCGCGAACTTGGCGCCGTGTCCCGAACACGGGGAGAGAATGGTGATTCCCTCTGCCCGGTCAAGGAGGAAATCCTCATTCGGGGTGTTCGTGAACAGGCATGTGGTTTCCGCGTACGGATCGGGCTCGAGCCCGGGCAGGTATTTCCGCACGTAGTCCACGACGCGTCCACGGTTGGCGGGGTCCACTATTCCGGTCTGGCGGGCAGCGGACGGGATAGAGTTTCCGCCGTTGAACTCGGCCACCTTCTGGCCGGCGAAACCGGCGTCCCGCCCGCCGGGCAGGCCATAGGTCTGGATGTCCGCACTCTTGTGGATGAAGGTCGGCCACGGTTGCTGCTCGCGGTAGCGGAAGTGGTAGGCCTGTTCCTGCCGGACCGTGATCTCCGGCAAGCCGGCGAGGAACCCTGCAGGCAGGGGAAGCTGTCGCAGCAACCGCGGGAGCCAGCCGCCGGCGCTGATGACCACGTTGGCGGCGGTGATTTCCTGCCCGGTCGCGGAAGTCAGCCGGTAGCCGCCGCCTGTCTGTGTCACGCCGGTCACGTCCCAGCCGGTGCGGAGCCGGGCGTCGTGCTGCACCGCCTGGGCGACCATCGCGTGGACGGCGCTTTCAGCGTCGATGACCCCCGCGCCGGGGTGCCAGAGGACGGAGGTGTCAAAGGAGAACTGCGGCCAACGGGATCTGGCGTCTGTTGCGCTGAGGAGTTCGTGCTCCACCCCGGCGGCCGCGAGGACCCGGGCCAGCTGCTCAGGCTGCCGCGCGGTTCCGTAGTCCACGGCCCCGAAGGGGCTGATCAGCTCCAGGCCGCTGGCCCGGTCGAGTTCATCCCACAGGGCCTTGGACTCGATCACCGCTTTGGTGTAGAACTCGTCCGGGTAGGCGTAGCGGAAGATCCGGGCTGAGCCGTGCGAACTGCCGTCGTGGCTGGCCGGGACGGTGCGTTCGAGCAGGGTGACGTCGTGGCCGCGTGAGGCCAGCTGCCAGGCGGTGGCGGCGCCGGCCAGGCCGGCGCCGACTACAACATACTCAGAGGATTCGGTCATCACTTGGCTCCCGGGATCCAGTTCGTGCCGGCCAGCGGGACCCGGGCCATGGCGGATGCTTCGATGGTGAGGGCCACGAGGTCTTCGGGTTCGAGGTTGTGCAGGTGGGACTTGCCGCAGGCGCGGGCGATGGTCTGGGCTTCCATGGTCAGGACGCGGAGGTAGTTGGCAAGGCGGCGTCCGCCCGCGACCGGGTCGAGGCGGGAGGAGAGTTCGGGGTCCTGGGTGGTGATGCCGGCGGGGTCGCGGCCGTCCTGGAAGTCGTCGTAGAAGCCTGCGGCGGAGCCGAGGGCGGCGTATTCGGCGGCGTAGCGCGGATCGTTGTCACCCAGGGCGATGAGCGCGGCCGTGCCGATCGCGACGGCGTCTGCACCCAGTGCCATGGCCTTGGCGACGTCGGCGCCGGTGCGGATGCCGCCGGAGACGATGAGCTGGACCTTCCGGTGGACACCGAGTTCCTGCAGCGCCTGGACGGCCTGCGGGATGGCGGCCACGGTGGGGATACCGACGTTTTCGATGAAGACCTGCTGCGTGGCGGCGGTGCCGCCCTGCATGCCGTCAACGACAACGACGTCGGCTCCGGCTTTCACGGCCAGGGCGGTGTCGTAATAGGGGCGTGAGGCGCCGATCTTGACGTAGATGGGGGTCTTCCAGTCGGTGATTTCACGCAGTTCGCCGATCTTGATTTCGAGGTCGTCCGGGCCGGTCCAGTCCGGGTGGCGGCTGGCTGAGCGCTGGTCGATGCCCACGGGCAGGGTGCGCATTCCGGCGACGCGCTCGGTGATTTTCTGTCCGAGCAGCATGCCGCCGCCGCCGGGCTTGGCGCCCTGGCCGAGCACGATTTCGATTGCGTCCGCTTTGCGCAGGTCATCCGGGTTCATGCCGTACCGGGACGGGAGGTACTGGTAGACGAGGTGCTTGGACTGGCCGCGCTCCTCGGGGGTCATGCCGCCGTCGCCGGTGGTGGTGGACGTGCCCACTTCGCTGGCTCCTCGGCCCAGGGCTTCCTTCGCGTTGGCGGAGAGCGCGCCGAAGCTCATGCCGGCGATCGTCACGGGGGTCTGCAGGTGCAGAGGCCGGCTCGCGTGGCGGCCGCCGAGGATGACGTCGGTGTCGCACTTTTCGCGGTAGCCCTCGAGCGGGTAGCGGGACATGGACGCGCCGAGGAACAGCAGGTCATCGAAGTGCGGGACCTTGCGCTTGGCGCCCCAGCCGCGGATGTCGTAGACGCCGGTGGCGGCGGCGCGCTGGATGTCCGCGATGGTGGCGCGGTCGAAGGTTGCCGATTCGCGCAGGCCCAGCTCTTCAGTGTGCTGCGCGGGAAGAGCAGCCGGGGTTTCCTGGGGCAGTGAGGTGATGGTCATGGGAGTGTCCTTGCTAGTACGACGTCGAGTTGTGGACGCTGAAGTGGTAGAGGTTCCGGGCCGATCCGTAGCGTTTGAAGTCCGCCGGGTTGTCGGCGCGGCCGGCCGCGGCGAGCAGGCCGGCGAGCTCGCTGAGGTGTTCGGTGGCCATCGGTTTCTCGATGCAGTCCGCGCCCAGGGACGCAACGGTTCCCTTGACGTAGATCCGGGCCTCGTAGATCGAATCGCCGAGCGCTTCCCCGGCGTCGCCACAGACCACCAGCCGGCCGGCCTGGGCCATGAAGGCTGACATGTGGCCGATGTTCCCGCCGACCACGATGTCCACGCCCTTCATCGAGATGCCGCAGCGGGCCCCGGCATTGCCGTCGATGACCACGAGTCCGCCGTGACCGGTGGCCGCCGCCGACTGGGAGGCGTCGCCCTTGACGTGCACCTTCCCGGACATGATGTTCTCCGCCAGGCCGACGCCGGCATTGCCGTTGATGATGACCTCACCTTTTTGGTGCATTCCTGCCGCGTAGTAACCGGCATGGCCATTGACGGTGACGTTGACGTCGGCGTTGATTCCGACGGCGAGGCTGTGCTTGCCGCCGGGGTTGGTCACTGTCCAGGACTGCCCGCCGGCTGCGTCGTGCAACTCCTGGTTGAGCGCGCGGACCGGGCTGTCGGCCAGGTCCACCAAGAAGGTTTCCTGTGCTGCTGTTGCGTGGCTGTTGGTATCGGGGGCTGTCAGAGTGACCATGTGTAGACCTTTCCGGGTTCCGGTTCAAAGATGCGGGCGTTCTCAATGCCGGGCAGGGCAGCCAGGGCACGGTATTCGGAGGCCATGGCCACATAGTCGTCTGTTTCGGCGATAATGGCCGGCTTGCAGGCGATAGGGTCGCGGACCACGGCCATGCTGTCGGCGGTGGTGACCACGAGGGTGTAGAAACCGTCGAGGACTTTGCCCAGGTTCACCAGGGCCTCTTCCAGAGTGTCGCCCTGCTGCAGGCGCGAGGCCACATAGCGGGCGCCCACTTCCGTGTCGTTGTCCGAATCGAAGACAACTCCTTCGCGCTTGAGGTCGCGCCGGACGGTGGCGTGATTGGAAAAGGAGCCGTTGTGCACCAGGCACAGGTCGTCGGCAACCGAGAAGGGGTGTGAACCACCGGCGGTCACGGCGGATTCGGTGGCCATCCGGGTGTGCGACAGGCCCTGGCTGCCGGCCATCGCCTCGAGCCCATGCTCGGCGGCGATTTCCATGGGATGGCCGACGCTCTTCATCACGGCCACGTGTTCGCCGCGGCCAATGATGGTGGAGCCGGGAAGCGTCTCGCTGACAGCCTTCACCAGCAGATCGGTGGCGACGGCGCCGCTCACCAGGGTGGTGTCGCCGACGATCCGCGCAGAAGCGGCGGCGTCCGGGGGAAGCAAGGCGTCCAGGGAGGACTGGATGTCCGCCAAGGCCTTGCCGTGCTCCTTGCCGAGGAGGCTCAGGGTGGACGTGCCTTCCGAGACCAATCCCGGGGTGTTATAGACGGCCAGACCGGCGGAATCCGGTCCGCGGTCCACGATCTGGCACATCATCGATGACAGCATGCTGCCCATTTGGGGGTGCAGCAGGGGGTTGCGCAGCTGCAGCGCGGCGATTCCGCACATGGTGGGGTCCTTTACTGGTAGTCGTGCTTCTAGGTTGGGGCGTGGTCAGATCGAGGTGAGGTAGGTGCGGACTTCCCAGTCGCTGACCTGGTTGTGCCAGCTCAGAAATTCCTCTTCCTTCGCGTCGGCGTAGTACTTGCCGATCTCCGCGTCGCCGCTGAGGCTGGACAGCATCACAGGGTCCTTCCGCAGCGCTTCCACAGCGTGGAGCAGGGTGGCCGGCAACAGATGGGCGTCAGGCTTCGACTCGCCCGGGCCGGAAGGCAGCCCGGGGTCTGCAGCATTTTCCAGGCCGTCCAGGCCGGCTGAGATCGCGGTGGCGATGGCAAGGTACGGGTTGGCGGCGCCGTCGCCGGAACGAAGTTCGATCCGCTTGTTGTCCGGAACCCGGATCATGTGGGTGCGGTCATTTCCGCCGAAGGACGCCTTGCGGGGTGACCAGGTAGCCCCCGAGGAGCTCGTGGTGGCGCCGGAGCGCTTGTAGGAATTCACGGTCGGGGCCAGGAACGCCTGGAGCGCTGGGGCATGGTCGAGGATCCCGGCGATGAAGGAGTACGCGAGTTCGGAGAGCCCGAGGCCGCGGCCGCCGTCATCCCCCGGGAACAGCGCCTGGGCGCCGGACCATAGGGACAGGTGGAAATGCAGCCCGGTACCTGTCCTGTCAGTGAACGGTTTGGGCATAAACGTGGCGGTCATGCCGCGCTGTTCGGCCAGGATGTTCAGGATGTAGCGCAGGGTGACCACACGGTCCGCTGTGGTCAGCGCGTCGGCGTAGTTGAAGTTCTGTTCGAACTGCCCGGCCGCATCCTCATGGTCATTGGCGTAATTGCCCCAGCCCAGCCCGTTCATCGCCTCAGAGATAGCGGTGAGGTGCTCGTACATCCGGGTGACGCCGCGGGCGTCGTAGCAGGGGCGGGGCGAATCATCGTGAGCGTCGGCCGTGCTCAACGTGCCGTCATCGTTCTTGTTGACCAGGAAGTACTCAACTTCGGCCCCGATTTTGGCCTGCATACCTTGGCTGCCGAGGCGGGCAAGAGTGTTCTTCAGGATCACGCGCGGGGCGTAGGGCCAAGGCCTGCCGTCCACGTGCGGGTCGCAGTGAACGATGGCCAAACCCTCCTTGATGAAGGGAACCGGCGTGAAGGACGCAAGATCAGGCACAGCGATCAAGTCCGAGTCCTGCGGCTTTTGCCCGATAAGGCCCGCCGCGTAGCCGGCAAACCCCATGGCGCCGGCCTCGAGCTCGTCCGCGGCTTCGACCGGAACCAGCTTCGCGCAGGGCTTGCCGGTCATGTCCACGAAAGTCGCCAGCAGGAAACGAACGTCATGGGCCGTCGCGATGTCCGCGAGGGAAATCTGTCCGGCTTCTGCCGGCACCGACTGCGCGGTTGGTACTTCAGGGGTTGCGACACTTGTCATCGGAACTGTCCTGTTCAGTTGGTGTTACCTTAGGGGAAACGCTGTTGAACCACAGTAGCCAAATGGATGTTACAGGCGCGCTCCTCACGTGTTAAATCCGCATGTCGCGACGAGGCGGTGAATGCAACAGAAAATTAACCCGCGCGAAACCCGTCGTCGTTCACTGTCGTGAATCATGGTTTCATCCCATGGTTATGCGGAAAGCCGTCCTTCCGGCCAATCCCCAGACCGGTAACCAGGGTCAAGCCCTTCCCCACCAGCGGATTCCCCTTGTCCAGCACCTCTGGATGCGCGGTGAAAACACGGGAACGTAGTACCCGGCCGCAATGGTCGGCAGACAGCCACCCTTTGATTGGAGTCCCATGAATTCTGGAGACGTCGCCTGGATCCTCGCCGCGAGTGCTCTGCTGTGCATAATGATCCCCGGCCTTGCCCTGTTCTACGGCGGCATGGTCGGTTCCCGCAGAATCCTGAACATGATGATGATGTGCTTTGGCGGAATGAGCATCGTCGCCGTCCTCTGGGCCGTGTTCGGCTATTCCATGGTCTTCGGCAATTCCATCGGCGGTGCCGGACTCCTTGGTGACGTCACCGAGTACTTCGGGATGGAGCAATTGCTGGCCGAGGACCCGGACGCGCCGATACCTGCACCCCTGTTCGCCGCCTTCCAGCTGTTCTTCGCCGGCATCACGACGGCAATCATCGCCGGAGCCGCCGCCGGACGCATGAAATTCGGGGCCTGGATGACCTTCGCCGCACTCTGGGCCACCCTGGTCTACTTTCCTGTCGCCCACTGGGTCTTCGCATTCAGCTCGGCGGACGGGTCCGTGACCGGCGGCTGGATCGTCAACAGCCTCAAGGCCGTCGACTTCGCCGGCGGAACGGCCGTTCACATGAACGCCGGCATCGCAGCCCTCGCCCTCGCACTGGTCCTCGGACGCAGCGCCGGCTGGCCCAAGAGCCAACACACCAAACCCCACAGCCGGCCGCTGGTACTAGTCGGCGCGGGACTGCTGTGGGCCGGCTGGTTCGGATTCAATGCCGGATCGGCCCTCACTGCCGGGCAGTCCGCGTCCGTGGTGTTCCTGAACACCGCCGTCGCCGCCTGCGCCGGCCTCCTGGCATGGGCCCTCGTGGAACGCATCAGGCTTGGCAGCGCCAGCAGCATGGGCGCCGCCTCCGGCCTGATCTCGGCCCTCGTTGCCATCACTCCGGCCTGCGGTGCGGTCAGCCCCCTCGGCGCCCTCGCCATCGGCGTAATCGCCGGCGCCGTCTGCTCCCTGGCCATCGAACTGAAGTTCCGGCTCGGCTTCGACGATTCACTCGACGTCGTGGGCGTCCACCTGGTCGGCGGCATCCTGGGAACCCTCCTGATCGGATTCTTTGCCACAGAGGCCGCCCCCAACAAGGTCAACGGCCTGTTCTACGGAGGCGGCTTTGAACTCCTCGGGATCCAGACGGCCGCCACCCTGGCCGTGCTTGCCTATTCCTTCGTCGTCACCTGGGTCATCGCCAAGATCCTCAACGTCACCATGGGCCTGCGCGTCCACGAGGCCGATGAACTCCGTGGCATCGACATCGCCGCACACTCGGAGGCCGCGTACCTAAGCGACGAACAACCCGTCGAACTCGGCTCCCCGCACCGTGGATAACCTAGGCCCGGCGGATTCTTCCATGAGAATTCCGTCGACAGCGATCGTCCGCACGGGTCGCCTGCCCCGTATCCCCTGGAAGAACGGGGCAGGCACCACCCGCGAGGCAGCCGTCTTCCGGGCGCCGACAGGAACGGCCGACTTCCGGTGGAGGATCAGCGTGGCCGACATCGACCAGGACAGCTCCTTCTCCACCTTTTTCGGCGCCGACAGGCACTTCGTGATCGTCTCACTTGGATCCCTCCAGATGAACATCGACGGTGAAGACCGTACCGCCGCTTACGGCAGGCCCGAAACGTTCCCAGGGGAAGCGGACGTGTCAGTCAAGCTGACTATTGGACCAACGTCGGTCATCAACCTCATCACCCGGCGGGCCTCCTGCACAGGGAAAGTCGCCGTGGAGCGCATCGATGGATCTCTGACTCCCCCCGCGAATACCGTCGCCGTAACTCTTCTTGACGGAGCCGCATGGACAGATGGACAGCGGCTTGAACCCCTCGATTTTGTAATGTGCGGCCCAGGAAGGGCAGAGGTTCAGTTCAAGGACGCGCTGGTGGCTGCGATCTCTGTGTTCCCAGCGTCCCATCCAGGTCTCCGCTGAAGTGCGAACCGGCGACGTCGTCGTGCCTTACAGCCGGCACGGCTCGGCAATGGCTGCCCCCTGCTACGACCTGTACAACGGCACTTCTTCCGTCTTGGATCGTCGGGCTCGGCCCGACATCCCTTTCAAGCGAGGAAAATAAAATGGTCGAGCTCGACCTCGTACCAACGTGCATATCGGTCCTGGAAGAGCGATAAGTATGGGGAAGTTTCATGCGACACGAAGGCACTGTTGTACCGCACGGACGTGGCTCGCTGATACGGGGGACTTCCAAGGACCCGAGCTCGCCAAAGGCCTCCAAGCGCTGGTCGTCGCCCGAGGCGCAGTGCCCGGAGTTGATGCTGGTCGCAACGGCGCCGCTAGCTGCCGTTAGCGTGACAGCGGCGCCAGCAAAGTCGCTGATCGAATCATTCCAGCGCTGCCCCGTGGCTGAGACCTCGACAAAGTCACCAAGGAAGGCGCGAGCCATATCGAAGTCGTGTTGGTCATGTCGCGGAAAATACCCCCGGAGATTCCGGACATCGCTGGCGTTGTTCTCTGCAGTCCAATTGCCCGATGAAGACATCGGGGGAAAATCGGGCTGATCACGGCCCGATCCACAGACGAGACGCGAATCCGACCGCCAGACCGTGTGCACGGCACGTAAATGATCGGCATTCCGACATCGAGGAAGTATCAGCCAAATGCCCATCGTGGATTCACCGTTATACGGGCGGTCCCGGAAACCGTCCTGAATTCGGATCCCGGGGTTGGGGCGGAACAAGCCCTCCCCGAAGGGGGGACGGGGAGGACTTGCCGCGCCTGGGCTTGCGGTCGTGTTTTGCTGCTAAGCCAGCCAGGCGATCACCGGCGTCGCGACTCGTGCAGCCGTCGAAGCGACCCTGCAGAAGTGTTTGAGCCGGTGGGTCGGGGGGCCGCCGGTGTTGGCGGCGTCAATCGTAGTGATGGCTTCCTTATTTGCCGGAAGCCCCATGGCCTGATACATCAGGATGCACGCGGGGAGGTGCAGTCCAATGCAATTTTCCTGCACGGTCAACACAGGGCCGCTGCTTACCTGGCCAGGCCGCGGGTAGCGCGGTGCGCCAATGATGCCGCGGAACTTTTCGGCCAACTGGTAGACCTGATCGGACCCACCAGGCCCGAAGAGTATGACCGGCGCCCGGCAGGCCTGCAGTCGGGGGTGCCCGGGAGGTGCAGGCTGCGCAGGAAAAGGCGCGCTACCGGGCTCGTGCCACCAGGCTTCCTCAGCTGGCGGGTGATGTGGCCCTGGGCTTTCGCGGCCCGGCAGCCGGCTTAGACGGTGATGTTCAGGTTTCGGCGGGCCGGATGGTGGCATCGTCGGCATCTTCACCAGCAGCTCCCGCATCCTAGGTGCAAACGCATCAAACTCGATACTCCCGCCGCCCGCTGGTACTTCGGCGCCCGGTCCGACTCCAGTGCACGGTCCACCGTCCCGCGGGAAACTCCAACGAGCCTGCCGATCTCACGCTTAGAGTGCTTGCCCGTTGAAACAGGTGGCGTATCTCCGCCCAATCATCCAAATTGATTGATCACCTTCCAGAGTGGTCGGTGGCCCTGTTTTCAGTTGGCGTTCCTGGCCCTATTTTCAGTTGGCGTTAACAGGCGCCTCCCTCCCCGACCCTCGGGGACGATAGCGAACGTCATGTATGGCTGATTGCCTGGAGCGACTTTCGGCTGTTCCAGTCGTTCCCTATAAGTTGTCGATTAGGTGCACGGACTCGACTTCGGGAAAGTGGAACATCTTCCGCTCGTTGAGGTCAGTCCTTATCCAAATAATCAAACCGTCTTCTGTCCCTGTCTCTACCGTTCCTACGTACTTCTGCTTGTCCGAACTAGCAAGGGATACGATGTCTCCGGGGCTTAGGCTGGTCCAAGTCTGCAGCGGGTGCCTCTCCCCCGAGTCACGTTTCATCATCGCCGCAGCTCCGAATGGCCACATCAGGAGGGGGCATTAGCTGTCCTTTCGAGAACCAGCAAACATGCAGGTTCGGTATGGCCCATTGTTTCGTTCGCAATGTTTTGACGCGTCAAGGTTCATCCGGCCCTTTGCATGCGAGTCTTAGCGGATCAGTTCCGGCTGGCCTGGTCGTCTTCATGGATAAGTCCGAATGGAACGTCTGGTGAAAGGGTGACGGAGAAATGGCTGAAGTCGTGACGTGTGACGAGAACGCCGCCCGCCCCGTCCGCTAATGCATCAGATTGTGCTGCTGTGACTGCAGCATCGAGCTTTTCGTGCAGCTCTGCTTTGTCCTTGACTCGGAAGTCGGAGATGACGTGCATGATTTTCTTGTGTCCTCTCGGAGTAGCGCCGTTATTGACCAATTTGGGCAGGGGCTCTTGGTCAGTGGGTGTAGGGGTTGTTGATGCCGATGTATTGGGTGGTGGTGTATTCGGCGATGCCTTCGGAGCCGCCTTCACGGCCGAGGCCGGATTGCTTGACGCCGCCGAAGGGTGCTGCGGCGTTGGAGATGACGCCGGCGTTGAAGCCCACCATTCCGAATTCGATCTGTTCGGCCACCCGCAGGAGCCGGTTGAAGTCGCGGCTGTAGACGTAGGACGCGAGGCCGTATTCACTGGCGTTGGCGAGCCGGATGGCGTCCTCTTCCGTGGCGAAGGTCGTCACGGGGGCGACCGGGCCGAAGATTTCCTGGCCGAGGATGGCGGCGTCGTTGGGCACGTTGGCGAGCACGGTGGGCGGGTAGAAGTAGCCGGGCCCGTCCACGGGGGCGCCGCCGGTAACGGCGGTGGCGCCGGCGTCGACGGCGGCGCTCACCAGTGCGTGCACGTCGTCGCGGGCGCCGGCGTCGATCAGGGGCCCGACCTGGCTGGCCGGGTCGGTGCCCCGGCCAACGGTGAGGGCGCCCATGGCCGCGGCGAACTTCCGGGTGAACTCCTGCGCCACGGATTCCTGGACCAGGAACCGGTTCGCGGCGGTGCAGGCCTCGCCCATGTTGCGCATTTTGGCGGCCATGGCCCCCTCGACGGCCTGGTCCAGGTCCGCGTCCTCGAACACGATGAACGGGGCGTTCCCGCCGAGCTCCATCGAGGTGCGGAGCACGTTCTGCGCGGCGTCGGCGATCAGCCGCTTCCCCACCGGGGTGGACCCGGTGAAGGAGACCTTGCGGAGCCGTGAATCCTTCAGCAGGGGCCCGGAGATCCCGGCGGCGCTGGAGGAGGGGACCACGTTCAGGACCCCGGCGGGCAGGCCGGCCTCCAGCATGGTCTGGGCGAACAGCTGGGCGGTCAGCGGGGTGAGTTTGGCGGGTTTGAGCACCATGGTGCAGCCTGCGGCGACGGCGGGGGCGACCTTGCGGGTGGCCATCGCGAGCGGGAAGTTCCAGGGCGTGATGAGCAGGCAGGGGCCCACGGGCTTGTGCTGGACCAGGATCTTGTTTTTGCCCTCGGGGGTGGTGAGGTAGCGGCCGTAGTCCCGGACCGCCTCTTCGGAGAACCAGCGCAGGAATTCGGCGCCGTAGGCGACTTCGCCGCGGGCTTCGGCCAGCGGTTTGCCCATTTCCAGGGTCATCAGCAGGGCGAAGTCCTCGGCGCGTGCGGTGACCAGGTCAAAGGCGCGGCGCAGGATTTCGGCGCGTTCCCGCGGCGCGGTCCGGGCCCAGGAAGCCTGGACCGTGTTGGCCGCGTCGAGCGCGGCCAGGGCGTCCGCGCTGGTGGCCGAGGCGAGGGTGGCCAGCACCTTCCCGGTGGCGGGGTCATGGACGTCGAACGTGCCGCCGTCGGACGCGTCCCGCCACTGGCCGCCGATCAGCAGGCCGGTCGGCACGGAGGCGAGGAGCGCGGCCTCCCGCCCGGGTGGGACGGCAGGGGTGATCGCAGCAGATGTCACAGTCATGAGGGGAGTCCTTAGCAAATAGCGGTCAGTAGCTGGCGGGGGTGTCGCCGTCGGCGCGCTGGACGTAGTTGGCGGCGAGGGCCTCGGAGCCCCGGGCCAGCAGGGCGACGTCGGCGCCGACCAGGATGAAGTCGGCGCCGGCGTCCAGGTAGCGGCGCGCGGTGTCGGGGTTGAAGGCGTTGACGCCGGCGGGTTTGCCGGCTGCTTTCGCGGCGGCGAGGCAGTGTTCGACGGCGGCGCGCACCTCTTCGTGGTCCTGCTGTCCCAGCAGCCCCATCGACGCGGCGAGGTCGGAAGGGCCCAGGAAGATGGCGTCCACCCCGTCCACCGCAAGGATTTCCATTACCGCCTCAACAGCCGCGGTCGATTCGATCTGGACGGTGACGCTGATGGTCTCGCCGGCCCGGGCCAGGTAGTCCGGGACGCGGTTCCAGCGCGCGGCGCGGGCCAACGCAGAGCCCACGCCGCGGACGCCCTGGGGCGGGTAGCGGGTGGCCGCGACGGCGGCTTCGGCGTCGGCCGCGGAGTTCACCATGGGGACCAGCAGGTTCTGCACGCCCAGGTCCAGGTACTGCTTGATCAGCACCGTGTCGTTCACCGGCGGCCGGACCAGGGTGTGGATCGGGTAACCGTGGATGGCCTGGAGCTGGGCGAGGATGGATTCGAGTCCGTTGGGGCTGTGTTCGGCGTCGACCAGGAGCCAGTCCAGGCCCGACCCGGCGCAGAGCTCGGCCACCAGCGGGCTGCCCGAGCACACCCACATCCCCGCCAGCGGACGGCCGGCAGCGCCCGTTTCGTTGCGCAGCGCATCCCGGAAGGTGTTTTGAGGTTCTATTCGAAGCGGCATGTCACAACTCCCAGTGGTCCGTAGTCTGCGTGGACGGTGTCGCCCTTGAACACCCACATCGGCCGGGTGAAGGAGCCGGCCAGGATGATATCGCCGGCCTTCATGCTGTCCCCGTGCGCGGCGATCTTGTTGGCCAGCCAGTGCACCCCGTTGGCCGGGTGGTCAAGGACCCCTGCGGCAACACCGGTTTCCTCCACGGTCTGGTTCTTATACAGGATGGCGGAAACCCAGCGCAGGTCCACGGCGTCCGGCTTGACCGGGTTGCCGCCGATCACCATGGCCCCCATGGCGGCGTTGTCCGAGATGGTGTCCACGATGGTCCGGCCCTCCATCTCGATCCGGGAGTCCAGGATCTCCAGGGCCGGAACCACGTAGTCGGTGGCCTTCAGGACATCAAAGATGGTGCAGCCGGGGCCTTTGAGCGCGTCCTTCAGGACGAACGCCAGCTCCACCTCCACCCGCGGGTGGGTGTACTTGTCCCACTCCACCGAGCAGCCGGTCTCCAGCACCATGTCATCGAAAATGGCACCGTAGTCCGGTTCGGTGATGCCGGTGGCAGCCTGCATCGCCTTCGACGTGAGACCGATCTTCCGGCCCACCAGGGTCCGGCCCGCTTCCTCGTTACGGCGCCGCCACAACTGCTGGACCGCATAGGAATCCTCCACCGTCATCCCCGGGTAACGGGCCGTCAGCCGGGGGATTGGTTTCCGGTTGCGGCCGGCGTCAACCAGTTCGTCCGCGATGGCCTCAATTGTCGTCTGATCGAGCATGCGTCGCGCTCCAGTTCCTGTGTGTTCTTGGCATATTTGGTTCTTTTCGAGGTCCGGGGGCCGGGGCGAGGCGTTCCCTTGTGAGGGAGAACGCGATACATCGGCGGTCAGGGTGCACCTGAAGTGGGCGGCAGGCAGGCAGGCGAGGGTCAGCTCGTCTTTGTCAGAAGGGCCAAAGTTGTGCCGCTATTAGGCCTGGTTTTCGGTGCGATTGCTGTTATGAGAAGTTGACTGCGGGTCCGTAAGAGGCGATGGCTTCGTCGATTCGGTTCCGGGTTTCAATCAGACGGGGCAGGAAGTCGTCACGGAGAGTTTCCATTGATACCCGTGCAGTGTGGACTGCTACGTTGATCCCGGCGATGACCTTCCCGCTCACGTCGTGGATGGGGGCGGCGATGGTGCGTACCCCGGCCTCGACTTCCTGATCAACGAGGCACCAGCCCTGGGACCGGACCTCGGAGAGGATTCGGCTGAAGGACTCCCTGTCGAGTCCGGCCCCCTCCATGTCTCCCGCCTCCTCGCGCATGTTGAGGTATGCATCCAGTTCGTCCTGTGGCATGCTCGCCAGAATGACCCGTCCCAGGGCGGTGGGCAGCGGGTCGATCCGCGTCCCGACGCGGACGTTGAAGGTCATGATGCGCTTCTGCGCGGAGGCACGCGCAATGTAATAGATGCGGTCCTCATCAAAAACCCCGACGGAGCAGGCTTCGCGGAGTTGGGCGTTCAGCTCGTTCAGGAAGGGCTCCACCACGGCGGGCAGTTCCACGGAGGAAAGATAGGCGTAGCCGATGTCCAACACTCGCGGACGTAGCCGAAAGGCTCCGTCGTTGCTGCTGACGTACCCTAGCTTCTGCAGGGTCAGCAGGAGCCTTCGGGCGCTGGGCTTGGACAGCCCGGTCTGCCGGGCGACGTCCGACAGTGTCATCTGCTGATGCTCATCGGAAAAGGACCGCAGTACCGCCAGCCCTTTTTCGAGGGACTGGACGAAGTCGCCGTCGCGTTGCAGGGCAGGCGGGAGGATTTCCATAGGGGCATTCTCCCCCATGCCGGCCTCAGCAACTTCGGCCTGGGTTACCGGCGGTTGCTCGCGGACCGTCATGGCGTCTGGCCGTCCTTGCCGTGGATTGCCAAATAGCCACGCACTGTCGCGTTAAAATCCGCTACCCGCTCCACCTGGCTCCAGTGTCCACACTGGGAGAAGAGGTGCAGATCTGCGTGCGGGATGATGTTCGCAAGCTCGAGGCTTCGGCTCGCCGGGATCACGGCGTCTTCGCGACCGTGGATGAGAAGCACTGGGACCTGCAGCTGGGCAAGGACGGAGAAATCAAGCGGCAACTGTTCCCGGTCGCGGTCCCTCGCTGTGATGACCTCCCTGAACCGGCTTGAGGCTAGTTCGGTTTTGGAGGCTCTGTAGCGGGCCTGGACGAGCTCCTCGGTCACCAGGGAGTGGTCCACGACGAAGTCCGTGAGCGTCCGGTGGATACCTTCGACGGTGAGCTCCGGCGTGGCGTGGCTGGTCAGGGCTTTGGTCCGCTTCGCCCCTCCTGTTCCCATGGAGATGATGCCGGCGAGGCGTTCCGGATGGTCAATGGCGAATTGGAAGGCCACCCACCCGCCGAGTGAGTTTCCAACGAGCCAGGTCTTCTCGATACCGAGTGCGTCCAGGACCCGTACGGCGTGCTCCACCCAGGCCTGAATGCCATAGACAGCATCTTCCGGGACGACGGTTTGTCCGAATCCGATGAGGTCGATCGCGATGGCACGGTTTTCCCGACCAATGTCTTCGAGGTTCAGCCACCAGTTTGCGGCGGCCGAAACCCCTGTTCCGGAGCCGTGCAGGAAAAGTACCGGGGTACCGCTGCCGATCTCGTGGTAGTGAGTGAGTTCTCCCGGCGCGGTCTCGAGCCACCGGTCCTCCAGCCCGAAGAAGGCATCGGTGGTCGGTTGGGGGGTCGTGATCTCAGTCATGGTGGGTTCCTTCAGTGTTCGGGCCTACGATGGGAGTCGTGCCGTGGGAGCCGCTTGCATTGAATCCTGCGGATAGGCCCATTCCAGTGACCCAGCGCGGGACGGGTTCATAGGCCACTGTCGCTACTTCTCCCTGCCAGGCGCCGAGACCGGCGATCCAGGAGGCAACTTCGTGGGCACCGTTGCCGGCGATCTCTTCCATCTTCGCGGCATCGATGGACAGCAGGTCCTCAAGGGGACCGTTGGTCAGGCGGTCCAGGAACCACCGGTCCCAGTCCTCGTTGATTTTGCCTTCATGATGGTCGGCGATCCGCTGGGCGAGGTTTTCTTCGCGGGCCTTGTTGTATTCGATGACCTGATCGCGGCCATCGATTAGGAACTCACGGGTATCCTGGTCTGTTGCCTCGTCGTAGGGTGACATGGGCCGCACCCAGTGGGACAGCCCTCCGGAGGCGAGGATGAGGACATTCAGGTCGCTATCCAGGCCACGGATCGCGTCGCCGACGGCGGATCCGAAGTCGTAGGAGCGGCGCATCGAGGGGCGGGGCGGGGCGCTGCAGTCCACCATGACCGGGACGACCGGGATGTCCAGTCCGGGGATGAGCACTTCGTAGGGCTGGGCGATGCCGTGATCGACACCCATTCGCAGTGAAAACGCCGGATCGAATCCTGCCTCGCGCACGGCTTCGATGATTCGCAGGCCGACCCCGTCCTTGAAGGGCAACGGACCTTTGTATCCGCCATAGTCACCGAAGCTTTCGATTTCTCCGGTGCCGATGCAGAAAGCCGGCATCAGATCGAAGAAAAAGTTACGGAAATGGTCGGGCCCGAAGATGACGATCAGGTCAGGGTTGAGTTCTGCGACCTTGTCCTTCATTTGGCCGGCGGCGGCAGCAAACGCTGCGCCGGGGCCCTCGACGTCGAAATTTCCGTCCCAGAAGGGAGAGTGGGACATGGCGATGTAGCCAACGATGTTTGCCATTGCTGCTTCCTTAGTTTCCGGCGCCGATGGTTGTTCTTACGGGCAGGACTTCTGCCACCCGTCGAGTCATGGTGTTGGCCTGTCCGCGTTCGCAGGCGGCGGCGAGGTAGCGGTCCGGGCGGATGACTACGATCTCCCGGTCTTTGCGTCCGCGGGCCCAGTCGCGGAAACCTCCTGCGACGTCATCGAGCAACAGGGTGTCCTCGCCGACGGTATTCAGGTGTCCGCCGGCGCGGGAGCGGTTGACCCGGATGAGCTTGGCGCCCAGAGATTTCCAGTAAGCCAGGGACTCGGCGTCCAGGTGATCCGCGGGGTCGGTATTGATGCCGATGACGGCGAACCAGTCACCGAGTGCCTGGTCGAGTTTCAGGCGTTCAGCCGTGGACGTCTCGACATCGGGCTGGATGAACATCTTCCCGATGGGCGCCTTCGGCGAAGCGTCCACGACGATGCCCTCCTCGTAATAGGGCATCGGCTTGAATTTCATTTGCAGCAGGTAGTCCCGGGTCGCCGGAACGTAACCCATGGCGCGCAGCCCGTAGCTACGGACCTTTTCGCCGACCTTGTTTTTGGGGCCGTAGACCTTCCCGAGGGTAGTGGCCAGTTCGACCAGTGCTTTGGCGTGTCCCCGGCGCTCCTGGCCGTAGCTCTCCAGAACGGCCGGATCCGCGCCATGTGCAAGGACGGCAGCCAGTTTCCAGGAGATGTTCGCGGCGTCGCGTATCCCCGAGTTCATGCCTTGGCCGAACCACGGCGGCTGCAGGTGGGCGGCATCTCCGGCGAGGAACGCCCGTCCAATGCCGAAGCGGTCCGCGACCCTGGAATGGTGGGAGTAGACGCGGGCACGATCGACGCCGGGCATGGGACCTGTCCAGTTAAAGTGGGTCCGGATGAGCTTCTCGACCTCTTCGGGGCGGACCATCTGTTCATCAGTTTCCTGGTCCGCGAGACGGAATTCGAAGCGCCGGTAGCCGTAAGGCAGATCAATGGAGACGTAGGGCCGGTCGCTGCTGATGTAATTTCCGGAGAACGGTGCGTGGTACGTCGAGTCTTTCAGGTCCACCACAAGCCACCGTGCCGGCAGGGTCGTTCCTTCCAGGACTGCGCCGGTGAGCTTGCGGACGGTGCTGCGGCCGCCGTCTGCGCCCACCACGTAATCGGCTTCGATGACCGTTTCCGTCCCGTCGGCCGCACGGATGGTGGCCGTCACGCCCTGCTCGTCCTGGGTCAGGTGAGTCAGTTCCTGGCGCAGACGCATCTCAACGTGTTCGAAGCGGTCCAATCCGGCGCGGAGTCTTTTCTCCAGCAGCGGCTGCAGGAAGGAGTTGCGGCGCGGCCAGCCATAGGGTTGGCCGGAGGGGGCGATTTCCGCGAGCTTGGTGCCGTTGGAGTCGAACCAGATGAGGGCTTGGTTCTGGATCATGTCGGAATGGACCTGCTGTCCCAGGCCGCAGGCCTGGAACACGCGCAGTGACTCGTCATCTACGCCGACGCCTCGGGGGTAGTCGATGATGTCGGGAGCCTGGTCAATGATGAGGGTGCGGATGCCGTAGACGCCAAGGAGATTGGCGATGGTGTCGCCGCAGGGGCCTGCCCCGACGATGAGTACCTGGGTTTTCACTGTGTTCCTTCGGAAAGTATGGTGATGCCCGCAGGGCAGAGGGGGTGTGCTGCCCTGCGGGACGTTTGTTAGAACTTGGCGTTCAGCAGGTCGAGCGTGGAGCGGTACTTTTCCGGCCCCGGGTAGGTGATCTCTGCGGACTGGCCCAGTTTGTCGGCACCTTCCGGAAGTGGTGCCTGCGGCATGGTGCCGAACTCGTAGACGTTTTTGGCGATGGATGCCTGGCCTTCGGCGCTGTACATCCAGGCCACCAGCAGCCGTGCTGCGTTGGGGTGTTTACTTCCGTCCAGGAGCCCGTAGGCGACGTCGGAGTAGTAGGCGCCGTCGTCCATGGTGGCAAATCCGACCGGGGCTCCCTGTTTGACCTGGCGCATGAAGCTGCCGTAACCCGCGACCAGGGAAAGGTCATTTTCGCCGGTGACGACGGCCTGCAGCGCGGTGGCCACTGACGGGTAGACCGCCGGAGCGATGTCATCTTTTAAGGTATTCAGCCAGGCTTCGTCAATGGCCCCTGCTTCCAGTGCGGCGGCGATGACCTGTGGGGTGACGCCGCTTTGCTTGGGGTTGGCCACGCCCAGTTCGCCCTTCCACTTCGGGTCAATCAGGTCGGCCCAGCTGGTCGGGACCTGGTCGGCGGTGAGGTTCTTGGTGTTGTAGGCGGTCGCGTAGAGGTGACGGGAGGGCACGGACCACTTGTCGTCGGTTCCCCGGAATTTGGCGTCCAGGGCCTCTGCCTCGGCTGGTTTGTAGGATGCGAGGTATTCCTTTGTCGCATAGCGGCCCATGTCGGAGACGCCAATGTGGAGGAGATCGGCGGCGAAACCGCCGGCTATCTGCTCGCCTTCGAGCCGGGCGTCGAGTTCCTGACCGAAGATATCCGCTGTCGTGATGGTGATGCCGGGGTAGGCTTTGGCGAAGTCGGCGTAGACGGCCTTGTAGAGGTCTTCGGTGGGGCCGTAGATCTGCAGGGCGCCTTCGGTCTTGGCCGCCTCGTAGAGGCCGGTCAGGGTGGTCGCCGCCGCGGTCGATTCGGTTGCGGCCGGGGCGTCGTTGCCGCAGGCCGTCAGGGCAAGCAGGGAGCCGATCGCCAGGGCAGCGGCTGTCTTCTTGAGATTCATGGTATGTCCTTACTGGTTCACGATTAGTTCGGGGAGGTCGCAAGCTGGCGCGTGGCAGCCGCGGCCTCGCCCTGGCCGCCTTTTCGGGTGCCTTCGACGATGACGACGGTTCCGACCGGGGGTTGGGCGAGGGCCTGTTGCCCGACATGGATGTCCCGTGCGTAGCCGGGCCGGACGCGGGCCACGAGATCCACACCCCCGCTTGAAATGACAACTTCGACGTCGTCGCCGAGGTGTGCCTTGGAGATGACTGTGCCGGCGAACGTATTGTCAGGGACGGGGCCGCCGTCATGAGGGTGCACCCGGACCAGGCGTGAGCGGATGGCGGCTGTGACCTGCTGGCCGGTGGTGACAGGTTTTGTGGTCGCGGCGCTCAGGGAGTTGCCGTGGCCAATCTCGATGGTGGCCAGCGTCTCGCCCGGCTCGGTGACTGTGGCGGTGAAGAAGTTATCGAAGCCGACGAACTCGGCAACGAATGCTGTTTTCGGGCTGACGAAGACGTCCCTGGGTGCGCCTTCCTGCGCAATCCGGCCGTCCTGCAGCACCAGGACCCGGTCGGCGAGTCCGCCGGCGTCTTCTTTGTCGTGCGTGACGTAGATGGCGGTGGCGCCGATGTGCTGCTGGATCCGGCGGATTTCGCGGCGCATCTGGGCGCGCAGGTTGGTGTCCAGGCTGGAGAGCGGTTCATCGAGCAGCAGCAGCCGGGGCCGGCCGACTACCGCGCGGGCGAGGGCAACGCGCTGTTGCTGGCCGCCGGAGAGGGTACCCGGGTAGGAACTCTTGTGTTCCCACAGGTCCACCATCATCAGTGCTTCACGGACCCGGTCCTGGATCTCGGACCGGCCCACTTTGGCGCGCTTGAGCGGGTAGGCGACGTTGTCGAACACGCTTTTGTGCGGCCACAGCGCGAAGCTTTGGAAGACCATGCCAAGCTGGCGCTGCTCCGGCGTGCGGTTGATGCCCGCAGCCCGGTCGAAGACCGTGTCATCGCCGAAGCTGATGGAACCGCCCTCCGGGCTTTCCAGGCCCGCGACCGAGCGCAGAAGGGTGGACTTTCCGCAGCCGGAGGGGCCCAGCAGGCAGACGAACTCGCCGTCTTCCACCGTGAGATCGACGTGGTCCAGGACGGTGCGGCCGCCAAAGGACTTATGAAGTCCCTGGATGCTGATTCCGGTCATTTGGAGGCTCCTTCGGGAAGTGCTCGTGAGGTGGTGTCTTCTTGGCGTCGCGGGTTTTTGGGGACGGCCATATTGGCCAGGAAACGGACGATGAGGATGATGATGGTCCCGGCCAGTGCCAGCACAATCATGGCGGCTGTAAAGATGACGTACAGGGCGGAGGCCAGAACGGTTTCACCGCTGTTGCTGTACCCGAAGCTGATGGTGGAGATCATCTCCGTGCTCGTGCTGCCCAGCAGCACCGGGACGTCGAGGATGCCTGACATGGTGATGGCAACCAGGAACCACGCCGCGATCAAGCTTGGCGTCATCAGGCGCACGGTGACGGTCCCCACAGCCCGCAGGAAAGTGTCCCCTGAAATGCGCGCCGCTTCCTCCATGTCCACCCCGATCTGGGCAAGGGCGCCTTCGATCGTCCGGGTCGCGAGCGGGACCGTGGCCACGGCCAGGCCGAGGATGAGGACCCACACCGTCCCGTACAGGCTGCGCCCGCCGGGGGTGGTCAACACCGACCACAGGAAGGCCAGGCCGAGCACCAGGCCAGGCATGGCGGCCGGAACCCAGGACGCGAGCTGTATGTAGCGGCCCAGCGAGCCCTTCATCCGAACGAACGCGAAGCTGACCACGAAGGCCAGGATGACGGTAAGCAGACCTCCCAGGACGGAGACGATGATGGTGGTCTTCAGCGCCTGCATGACGTTCGGGGTGTTCAGCAGTTGCTCGATGTTATGCATCGACAACTCCGGGGAACCGAGGTATGGCTGAAATGCACTGAGGATCACCTGGAAGACGGGCAGAGCCAGAGCAACGAAGAAGTAGAACAGCATGGCCGCAATGACAAGACCGGCCCACTTGCCGGGCGTGCGCAGTCCGGTGTCCTTGGAACGTCCTCCTACGGACGTGTAGGTCTTTCCGCCGCCAGTGAGTTTAAGTTGAATGAGCACCAGCACTGCGAGGATCGCCACGATCACCAACGAGGATGCGGAGGCCGCCGGGTAGTCGGCTTCGAAACCGCCCCGCAGGTAGTCGTAGATGTGGGTGGCGTAGACGGTTATGCCCGCAGGCAGGCCGAGGACTGCCGGGGTTTCGAAGGCTTCCAGACCCTTCACGAAGACGAACAGACTTGCTGCCATCAGGGCCGGAAGCAACGCTGGCAGCTCGATCCCGAAATAGGCGCGCATCCGGCTCGCACCGCTGATGCGGGCTGCCTCTTCCAGGGCTGCGTTTTGGTTACGGAATGCGCCGAGAATAATGAGGTATGCCAGCGCAGCGGCCTTGAATACAGTCACAATAATCAGACCAAACCAGCTGCGGGTATTGAATGCGGCGGCCAAAGCATCCAGGCCGATGGCGTCCAAGAACCGGTTGATCAACCCGGACTCACCAGCCCCGAGCATTGCCCAGCTGAGCGAGTAGAGCACGGTGGGCATGGCCACGAGGATGATCATGACCGGTGTGATCCACCTCCGGAAGGAGACGTCCATCCGGGTGGTCACGGTAGCGAAGAACACGGCCACGGCCATCGACAGCACCGTGATGGTGAGCGAGTAAAGCATCGTTGCAGCCAAAGCGGCATAGGTATCCGGGTCGGAGAAGACTCGTTCAAAGCCTGACGTTGTCCAACGCTGGTTCTTGGCTAGGGGCGAAGACTTGAAGGCGCCAAAGATCAGCATTGCCAGCGGCCAAACGAACAGCCAGGTAAAGACCAAGAGGCCTGCGCCCTTAACTATGGCCCCAAAGAATTTCTTTCCCCCCAGCCGGCGGCGGCCGGTGATCGGCGCACGCCGGGAACGGTTGCCGGTGTCTCTGCCCGGCGGCTTCTTTGCCAAAACCGTCATTGAATCCTCCTGAGGATGTCTTCACTACATTGTGTACGCATACCGTACGCATATTACGCATTTCGTACGGGGGTTGGTGTTAGGTTAGTGACAGCAAACACAGAATGTCAAGAGCGCCCAAAGCGTGTACGAGCGAGATCCGACGTTATCGCTGCTCAGATCCCTGATGGCCACGAAAAGCTCATGGTCCGTGGGCTGAGGCAGGCACGTACAGGGACGTAGAGGGGCCAAGGCGCGTGAGGCAAGCCCGCATTGGTCAAATTGGCCCGCGGGTCGTCAATGCCGATGAACTGCGTGGTGTACTAGGCGATCACTTCGGAGCCGCTTTCGAGAAAGGGGCCGGATTGCTGGACGCCGAAGGGTTCTGCGGCTTTGGAAGAACCCGGGGCGTTCAAGCCGATCAGGCAGAATTCGCTCTGTTCAGCGACGCGGAGGAGCTTTGGTGCAGCGCGGCTGCAGGCGCAGGACTCGAGACCGTCCTCGATCCCGTTGCCCAGTTGGTTGGCGTCCTCCTCCGAGCCGAACGGGGCGATTCGGGCGACGGTGCGGATGTCCCGGCCAAGGCGCTCGGCATCAGAATAGGTCACCGTGGGGCGCAGTGGGGCATCTGTTGAGGCCACCGGTCCGGGCCCCGATAACCAAAGCGTGCGTAGTCGGCCCTCTTCGGCCTCTCGCCGGAAAATTAATAGCCCCCTGGATAACGGAGTCACGAGGACGCGTCAAAGGAACAGATCTTTCACTATCAGAGTCCGTGAGTTCTCAATCCGATAGCCGATAGCGGCCGTTGCGTCAGCTGTAGTCCGGTTTTGAACCTCGGGCCAGGTCGTCTTTGCAGGACCAGAGGAGCTGCCGGTTAATGGCCTCCACGTCCAGGAAACCGGGATTAAAGGGCTCGTTGGTGCCGATGCGCTCGGCGACCCACGCCGAGTGTTCAATGTGTTCAGGATGGGCCGGATCGGCCAGAGAATCCAAAATCTCCTCGAAACCGGGCATGCCTCCGGAATCTTCCAGCGGGCCGCGCCGGGCTCCGCCGAGCAGCCGGGCCCGCGGAGCAGTCTTCGTCGCTGGGCGACGGGAAATCAGCTCGATACGGTGGAGCCAACTGTCTCCGAAATCGTACTCGTAGAACGCCATCCCCGATCCACGCGCCAGAAGTTGATCCAACGAGCAGTCCTCCTCCGCCCGGTCCCCCGGCTCTTCGCACCACTGCTTCGGGAGCCACTGCAACGTTTCAGGTATCTCCCCATCAATCGGCCGCAGAGGCGCGAAGGGATCGCTGTCACTAAACCGGTGCAGGTGGGCATCCTCCCAGCCAAAGGCCACCTGCAGGACCCCGTGTACCTGACCCAGCGATGTCGAGCCCCGGACCTCCAGCTGACGCCAGATCTCCGGATGACTGTCTACAAGAAGCACCCGCAGCTCCAAGACTGACTCCGGTCCAGACGGCACCGTCATGGGAGCCGTACCTTAGCCCTCACACTCGATGCAGTACCGGTGGCCGTTCTTTTCCCGCGCGAGCTGGGACCGGTGCCTGACCAGGAAACAGGAGTAGCAGGTGAACTCGTCCTGGGCCTGGGGAATGATCTGAATGATGAGTTCCTCGGCGACAAATTCCCCGCCGGGGGTCATGGCGTCGTCCAGGGCGTCGGATTCGTCCAGGTCGCGGACGACGCTGCGAGCATCCGGGGCGTTGGCGGACTGCAGCGCCTCCAGGGAGCGGTCCTGTGATTCCTTGACGTCGGAACGCACTTCGTCGTAATCGGTTGCCACTGCGGTGATTCTCTTCTCTGACGTTCTTAGCTGACGGAACTGCAACCTACACCATGGCGCCGGCATTCCCCCATCGCGGGTATCGGCGGGCACTTCGGGAAGCCGACATTGCGACCCGGGCCTGGCCGGAGAGCGCAGGGGGCTTCGTGCCCACGCACTGTCCCGGAGTCCTTGATGGCCTGCTCCGTCGCGGCCGTCAGCTCTCCGGGTCCTCGGGCCAGTCCAGTGCCGCCGTGAGTCGATCGGCGTCGGGCAGCTCATCGCGGACGTCTGCGGGCAGGGTGTCGTAGGTGTGGGAGGCCACGGCCATGGGTGAGGTCGCGCGTCCGAGGCTGTAGCGGACGGTGTGGTCGTTCTTGCTGCCGCAGATCAGGATACCCACAGCTTCTGCGTGGGCTTCGCCGCGGAGCCTATCGTCGACCAGGGCGATGTAGAAGTTGCGTTTGCCCGCGCATTCCGGCTGAAACTTGCTGTTTTCAGTTCTACTACGTAGTAGCCCGTTAACCGCACCAACTCGACAGGCCCGGTGCGCGCCCCAGCTGAATTGTCCAAAGTTCTCTGGACAATTCAGCTGCGGCATCCTCGCTAGGCCCTCTCAGTCGCACTTTCGATTATCTCGGAGTCCGGCTCGGCCCATTCGAGGGCGGCGACAAGGTGTCCTTCGTCGGGGAGTGCTTTCTGTTCGGCCGGGGGAAGTTTGTCGTAGGTGTAGGCGGCGACGGCCATGGGTGAGGTGGAGCGGCCGAGGCTGTACCGGACGCTGCGGTCGTTCTTGGTACCGCAGATGAGAATCCCGATGGTTTCGTTGTGGTGCTGGCGCCGGAGCACGTCGTCGACGAGTGCGACGTAGAAGTTGAGTTTGCCGGCGTATTCGGGCTGGAATTTGCCGCTTTTCAGCTCGATGACGACGTAGCCCGTTAACCGCACTAATAAAGGAGCAGGGCAGGACCGGAAGAATCCGATTCATCTTACTGGGGAGTCTGTCACTACCGAAGTCTGGGAGACTGTTAGTGCGGCCGATAGCGAATCTTATGTTTTACTGCAGTTGATGCACGACTGAGCCCCCTTCGCCCAACCTCCTGGCTGCTCCCGGCGCTACGCTTCGCCGCGGATGTGGAAGCAGGCGGCGAGGATCTGGACCATGGCGCCGGCGTCGTTCCTGCCCAGTGCGTCCAGGATTCGACGGTGGTCGCTGGCGACCGTGGCTTGCTGTTCCGGGGTGTAGTCCAGCGTCCTGCTGATTCGGCGGTTGACTGGGTGGGCCCAGACGCCTTCGAGAAGCTTTAGCAGGTACTCGTTGGGGCTCGGTTCGACGAGCGCGGAGTGGAATGCAGTGCCCAGACGGAAGAGCTCCTCGGCATCTGAGTGGTCCACGGTCTCGTACTCGTCGATGAGGGATTTGAGCCGGACGAGCTGCCGGGGGGTGTGGAGACCGCACGCCTGGGTGGCCGCCAGCACCTCCAGTGCTTGCCGGACCTCATACACGTTGTGCACGTCGTGGTCAGTTAGTTCATTGACGACGTAGCCTTGGCCCGGGACGGCCGTGGCCAGGCCGTCGGCCGCGATCTGGACCAGGGCATCCCTGACGGGTGTGCGGGAGACTCCGTACTTCGCGGCGATCTGCTCCTGGACTAGCGGTGCGCCTGGGGGCATCGTGCCGTCGATGATATCCATGCAGATTCGGTCGTACACCTGCGCAGCCAAGGGTCGATTGTCGTTGCCCGCCATTCCCATGCGGCCTCCCTCTTGCATCGACCTCGTTACACCCTATCCGCTGAACGGCTGGGAAGTGCCGGCAGTGCTCAGCTAACCCGCGATTCGGAGTGCATCGCTGACTGGCGTAGCTGCGGATCGTTGCAGCACCTCAGAGCCTCGACCATCGCGTCGACATCGCCCTCGCTGAGGGCTGCGAGGATCCGGCGGTGATCGTCGGCGATGAGCTTCTGATTGTCCGGGCCGACGAAGTGGGCGTTGCTGATCCTGCGCTGCAGCGGGTGATTCCAAATGTCTGCGAGAAGGCCGCGCAGGTATCCATTCGGGCACGGTGCGATCAGGGTGCCGTGGAATCCGGTCCCGAGCCGGAAGAGCTCCTCGCCGTCATGGGGATCCACCGCCTCGAACTCGTCAATAAGGCCACGGAGCCGCACCATCTCAAGTGGTGTGTGGTGGCCGAAGGCCTGGCTCGCGGCCAGCGCCTCAAGCTTCTCGCGCACCTCGTAGACGCTGTTGACGTCGCTCTCCGTAAGCTCGTTGACGATGTAGCCCCGACCAGGCACGAGCGTGGCCAGGCCCTCAAGGGCAACTTGGGTCAGGGCATCGCGCACGGGTGTCCGGGACACTCCGAACTGGGATGCGATCTGCTCTTGAACCAGAGCGCTCCCGGCCGGCATCGACCCATCGACAATCGCCGCGCAGATCCGGTCGTAGACCTGGAGCGCCAGCGGCCTCGTGTCTTTCGCCTGAACAGTCCGCATTGACCGCCCCCTTCGTTGTTGATGCTGAGACAGTTATGTGGCCGTCATTCTACCCATGGAAGCCCTTCTGTATCCAGTGTATCCAATCCCTTGACCGTGATCGTATCCACTGTATACAGTGCTTTCACCTGACGTGAGCCAGACCACCCAAGAAGGGCGTAACCCATGACCACAAGCCGTAAGCTCCTAGGTGTCACCGCAATATCCCTCATGCTCGGCCTCTCGGCCTGCGGCGGAGGGTCGGCCGCATCTTCCTCCGACAATGCCAGCGGCGTTTCCGTCGCAGGTATGACCATCACCAAGGACGATGCGTTAGCGAGCCAGCTTCCTGAGAAGTACCGCTCCGGCATCACCGCCCTCACTATTGCGCCGTACGCGCCCTACATGGTCTACGGGCCGGGCAACAAGCTCGAAGGCGCATTGATTGACGTCAGCGACGCCGTGGCAGCGAAGCTCGGCACCAAGGTCACCTATAACGTCACCACGATTGACAGCGCCATCCCCTCCCTGCAGGCGGGCAAGGGTGACTTGATGGTGATGACCCTGGCCGACACCGCGGACCGGGAGAAGGCTGTGGACTTCATCAACTTCGGCAAGGACGGCCTGTCCCTCATGGTGAAGAAGGGGAATCCGGAGGGCATCAAGTCGGGTAAGGACCTCTGCGGTAAGAGCGTCACCATCCTCGCCGGCTGGTCCCCGGCCGACACCTTCGACGTGCTCACGCAGAAGTGCGAGGCGGAGGGCCGCCCGGCGGTCAACATCGTCCGGTTGCCCAAGACCGAGGACGGGATGATGGCGGTAAAGGCAGGTAACGCTTCGGCCTCGTATGTCTCCAAGTCCGCCGCGCTCAGCGCTGTCAAGGCCCTTGGCGCCAATGGCGGAATCGACGTGGTGCTGCCCGAAGAACAACCGTCGGGCTGGAACCACCAGTACAAGGGCCTGACGGTGCCCAAGGGCAGCCCGCTGGGCAAGCCCCTCCAAGCCGCTATGGAGTCGCTTCTCGCCGACGGGACGCTGAAAAAGATCTTCGACAAGTACGACGTCGGCTACATCCTCAACGACAAGATCGTCTCCAACGAGGCCCTTGCCCTCTCCAACATCTGGTAAGGCGGACCCCACCGATGAAGAATTCACTGCGCACCCTCATCGCGGAGCCGGGACCCGTCGTCGCGCCCGGCGTTCACGACGCGCTCGGTGCCTGCCTCAGCGCGGCCGCCGGGGCCGCAGCCGTTGCCATCTCCGGCTTCGGGGTCTCCGCCTCGAAGCTCGGCAGCCCGGACATTGGGCTCTTGACCCTCACTGAGATGGTGGCCGCCGCTCGGGAAATCTCAGCCAGCGTGGACGTCCCCGTGATGTGCGACGGCGACACCGGCTACGGTGACTCCAACAACGTCCGGCGGGCCGTCACCGAGTTCGAGGCCGCCGGCGTGGCGTCCCTCATGCTCGAGGACCAGGTCTCGCCCAAGCGGTGCTCACTGCAGGGCGGGGTCCGCGTGGTCGACCTGGACGAGTACCTCCCTAAACTGCACGGCGCCCTGGATGCCAGGCGGAGCGATGAGTTCCTCATCGTCGCCCGTACGGATGCGCGGGCCCAGCATGGTCTCGGCGAGGCCATCCGCCGGGGCCGCATCTACGCGGAGATGGGCGCGGACATTGTGTTTGTCGAGGGCATCAAGACCATTGATGAGGCCAAGCGCATCCGCGACGGTATCCCAGAGGTCCCCCTTCTCTACAACATCCAGGAAGACTCGGAGTACCCGTACCTCCTGCCCGGCCAGGCCTACGACCTCGGCTTCCAGGTGATCATGTACCCGATTGCCCTGACCCGCCTGTACGCCCACGCCGCCACCCAGTACCTCAAGGCCCTCCTGAAGGGCGAGGACACCAACCTGTTCGTAAAGGACATGGCCGACGTCTCCGCCCTGGAGGATGCCGTACACCTCGCCGACTGGCGCAGGCACGAAACGGAGGCGCTGAACGCGTCCGCTCCCTCCCTGCTCACATCGCTCTAGACCGCACCTCCCGAGGAGCACAACACCCATGGCAAACCTGACAGAATCAGTGGCGACTGCGCCACCGGCAACCAACCTGGCTACGGACGGACCGAAGATTCACCGGCGCAAGCATCCATGGACGATCGTGGGCGCCGTCGTCGCCCTCGCCGTCCTCGGACTCCTTTTGTACTCCCTGGCCACAAACCCCAACATCGGTGTCGAGTACATCCAGCAGTACCTCTTCGACCCAATGACCATCGCGGGCGTTGGCGTCACGATCTTCCTGACCGTGGCCTCGATGATCGTCGGGACGGCGATCGCCGTGGTGGTCGCAGTCATGCGGCTCTCGTCCAATCCGGTACTCAAGGGCATCGCGACCCTGTATGTGTGGCTCCTGCGGGGAACGCCGCTGCTGATCCAGCTGATCTTCTGGGCGTACCTCGGGGCCCTCTACGACAAGCTCTCCCTCGGCATCCCCTTCACATCCGTGACGTTCTGGACGGTGGACACGTCCTCGCTCATCACACCCACGATCGCGGCGCTGCTCGCCCTCACGATCAACCAGGGCGCGTACGCCGCCGAAATCATCCGGGCCGGCATCATGAGCGTGGACAGCGGCCAGACCGAGGCCGCGATGGCACTGGGCATGACCTCCGCCCGCACCCTGCGCCGGATTGTCCTGCCGCAGGCCATGCGCACCATCATCCCGCCGATGGGCAACGAGACGCTGTCCATGCTCAAGGCCACCTCACTAGTTTCCGTGATCGGCGGCCTGGACCTCCTGACTAACCTCCAGCACGCCTACGCCCAGAACTTCCAGGTGATCCCCCTGCTGATCGTTGGATGCATGTGGTACCTGTTCCTGACCACCGTGATCAGCATTCCGCAGGCCTGGCTGGAAAAACGCTATGGACGCGGAGTCCAGCCCATCGGCGGCTCCAGCACGGGCATGTTTACCCGACTCTTCGCCATCAAGGGGAAATGACCATGACCGAGAACATGATTGAGATCCTCGGACTGCACAAGTCCTTCGGCTCCACCGAGGTGCTCAAGGGCATCGACCTAGCCGTCCGATCCGGCGAAGTCCTGGCACTGCTGGGGCCGAGCGGCTCGGGCAAGAGCACACTCCTGCGCTGCATCAACCACCTCGAGCGGATCGACCGCGGCGTCATCGAAGTCGACGGGAAGCTGATTGGCCACCGCCTGCGCGGGCAAGGGCCCGACCTGCAGGAGCTCTCCGAAGGCCAGATCGCCAAGGACCGCCGCAGCCTGGGCATGGTCTTCCAGTCCTTCAACCTCTTCAACCACATGACCGCGGTCGAGAACATCGTTGAAGCGCCCGTCGGGGTCCTCAAACGCAAGCCCAAGGAGGCCAAGGCCCGCGCTGCTACCCTCCTCGAGCGCGTCGGGCTCGGCGACAAAGGCAACCTGTACCCGAGTCAGTTATCGGGCGGCCAAAAACAGCGCGTGGCCATCGCCCGGGCCCTCGCCATGGACCCGAAGGTCATGCTCTTCGACGAGCCCACAAGCGCCCTCGATCCCGAGCTGGTCGGCGACGTGCTCAACGTGATGCGCGAGCTCGCCGCCACGGGCATGACCATGGTGGTCGTCACGCACGAGATCGGCTTCGCCCGCGAGGTGTGCGACACAGTGGCCTTCATGGACCAAGGCCAGATCCTCGAACACGGCGCACCTAAGGACGTCCTGATCAACCCGAAGAACGCACGCACCGCTGACTTCCTGTCCAAGGTCCTCTGACCATGTCCACTCAGAATTCCGCCAACAACCGAAAGACATCATGAGACCAACACCCGTGGCAGAAGCCATCGCGACATGGGGCGCCTCCCTGACTCTGGACGCGATACCGGACGCCGTGCAGCAGCGGCTGCGGCTGCTAATCCTGGACCACGTCTCGGTCACTGTGGGCGGCATCGGCCACCGTGCCGTCCGACCGACCTTGGACTTCATAGCAGCCCGCGGCGAACCGGCGGCGCAGGACAGGCACCCGGGTCCGGTGGTCATCTGGGGCGTCGGCCGGCAAGCCGCCCTCGAGGACGCAGTCCTCGCGCATGCCACCGCGGCCTCGGCACTCGATTTCGACGACGTGCACCTCGGCGCCGGGATCCACCCCGGCGCCTCCTGCCTGCCGGCCATCCTCGGCCTCGCTGAGCAGCGGCAGAGCCCTCTGGGCGACACGATCGTCGCCGCCGCCGTCGCCTACGAGGCCATGGTCCGGATCGGCATGGCCATGTTCCCTGCTTCCCGGGCGCGGGGCTTCCACGCGACGCCTGTGATCGGCAGCATCGGCGCGGCGCTCGGCGCCGCGCGAATGATGGGACTGACGACGGCGCAACTCGCCTCCGCGGCGTCCCTCGCCGCAATGAACGCCGGCGGTCTCTTCGCCTACGACGGCAACTGGATCGACCCGAGCCGCGTACAGGTCGGCAGGATCGCCCGGGAGGGGCTGCTCTGCGCGCAGCTCGCCGCCGCAGGCTCAGCGGCGCCCGGCGACGTATTCGAAAGTCCCTCCGGCTACCTGCAGGCCTTCGGCGGCAGCACCGACCGGGCCGGCATCACCGAGGGGCTCGGCGCCGACTGGCACCTGATGCGGACGGAGCCGAAGCTGTACCCGTTCTGCAAACAGACCTATGGCGCCATCGAGGCCGCCCTAGCCCTGCGGAACGGCGGTCTGCGGACCGCTGACATCGCGAGCGTCCGCATCGGGGCCACTGCCTCCGCGGCTGCTCTCCCCCTGGAGTACCCGGGAACGGCCGACGACGCCCTGCTCAGCGTCCGCTTCGCTGTCGCCTCGAGCCTGGCAAACGGACACCCCACCCTCGCCCACCTCGACGCCGAGGCACTCCGCGATGCGGAGACCGCCGGGCTCTTTCACCGGACCGCCGTCACCGAAGATCCCGAGTGCACGCGGAAGTTCCCCCCGAAAACCGCGGCGAGCATCGTCGTCGAGCTCGAAGACGGCACACAACTGCACTCCTCCGCAGACGGCGACGAGGCCCTGAACAACCCTGCATTCGAGCTCGAGGCACTGACAGCGAAATTCTTCGAGCTGGTCGTCCCCCGCATCGGTGCCCACCGCTGCGATGAGCTCCTCAGTGCGGGCCTGACGGCCACCGACGACACGTTCGCAAAACTCCTCGGAACCCTCTGACATGACGAAAGGCGAGACCATGACCTATGCACCGAATCCGGTCAAGAAGACCCTCAAGGACGGCAAGCCGGTCCTCGGGATCGAGTTTATGACGGAGAGCCACCGTCTCATCGAGATCGCCGGCTGGGCCGGCTTCGACTACATCCAGTTCGACATGGAACACACCCCATACAGTTTCTCGGAAATCGAAGGATTCGTCAGGACCGCGGACGGCACCGGAATGACCTCGATCGTCCGCGTCGCCGAAACCACGGCCACCAACATCCGTCGGGTGCTCGAGACGGGCGCCCAGGGCGTCATGCTCCCGCAGGTCCGCAGCGCCAAGGAGGTCCGCGACGCCGTCGCAGCGACCCGCTACGCCCCCACGGGAACCCGCGGGATGTGCCCCGTGACCCGCGCAGCACGGTTCTCCGAGCCAACCTGGGACGAATACGTCCGGTGGGTTGAGGACGAAATCCTCGTCGTGGCCCTCATCGAGAACCCGACCGCCCTGGAGGAGATCGAGGAAATCTGCGCCGTGCCCGGGCTGGACGCAGTCGGCTTCGGCAGCGGCGACATGGGCCAGAGCCTCGGCGCCAGTTACTGCGGAATGGCGGACCCGCGCGTCCGTGCCGCGTTCGAACGCGTCACCGCCGCCGCCAGGGCCGCCGATCTCCCCCTCCTGGCGATGCCGACGATCAATAACGACCCTTTCGCATCGGTCCAGTCCCTGGTTGACGAGGGAGTCCGGCTCGTGACCTTCGACGCCGACGCGCTCATGTTCAAGAGGGCCTGCTCCGACATCGTTGCCGGCTTCCAAGCCATCAGCGTCGAGGACACGGCGCTCGGAGCCAAGTGAGAAGACAGACCATGACCGATCAGGAAAGGCCTCGCGGGCACAGGCCTGAGAGAATCGGGAGAGCCTCTCACCCTGATTGCCCGGCTCGCGCATGCTGCGCCCAGTCGAATGAATATCCCAACCCTCGCACTCGATGCACCATCGGTCTGTCGAAAGCAAACCGCCGTCGTTCTTCAGCGTTCGACTGTCCTGCCCATGCTGCCGGAAGCCGACGTCCCTAGTTCCGCCGGTCCGGCCGGCCCTCGACCACGGCACCTACTGACGATGCCCACGACTACCGTTCCTCGCCTTCCAGACCAAAGACATCACGCGTGCCCAAAGTACTGAGCAGCGTCCCCAGAGTAAGGATTCATGACCATGCGCACAGCACCTGATGGTCTCGTCATAGCCGTTCCCACCCGGAGGGAACTGGACGCCGCGCTGGATGAGGCGGTGGAGCTTCTGAAGCATACGGCGATGACTGAACAAATCGGCATCTCAGTGACCCGGCTGGCCCCGGGCCGTTATGAAGCGCGCCTGAACAGCGATGTTCCCCCCGGCATGACAGTCGAAAGGTGGGAGCGCTGACTGCAAATGAACGGACGTCAAAACGATGTCCCCTGTGCGCCGACGTTGACGACCGCTTCAGGCGAGGGTAGAGCCTGCTACTCGACTTCGCTCATCATGAACAACGAAGCACGCCAGCGCATGTTGCGCCGACCGGGACTGAGCGGACTAGCGCTCATTCTTGTATCCACACACAAGGACTCCCACCGCGGGCCCCTCCGCAGAAGTCTCCTCATGTCCCATCACGACAGAGACGTAGTGTTGAGCCGTCCTAAGAGTTCGGGTCAGAACCTTCCTTCAGTGGGTCAACAGGCTAAATGTGGCTGCCGAATTCAAGGCACACCGTTCCCGTCGCTAAAGCAACATCACGGGACTGCCCCGGGTTTGCTTGACTCCTGACTTGTGAGGATTCGTTCCTTGCAGCAAGGATGTTCACATGCCCAAGCCTTTCCCCGCTGAGTTCCGCCGTGACGTGGTCGCCGTGGCACGGAAGCACGAAGCCCCGCTCTCGCAGATCGCCAAAGACTTCGGGATTTCCGAAGCAACCCTGCACAACTGGCTGAAGAAAGCCGACATCGAGGACGGCGCCCGTCCCGGTGTGACGGAGAAGGAAGCCGCGGAGCTCAGGGATGCCAGGAAACGGATCCGGCTCCTGGAGCAGGAGAACGAGATCCTGCGCCGGGCGGCGGCGTTCTTCGCCCGGGAGCTGCCCCCAAAATGAAGTTCCCGCTGGTCCTTGACCTTGCCGCGGACGGGATCCCCGTCGCGGTGGCATGCCGGGTGCTGGGCTTCTCCAAACAGGCCTACTACGCGTGGAGGGCCGCGCCGGTCACGGAGCGAGACTGGTCTGATGCGCACCTGATCAACGCCGCCCTGGACGTCCACCGGGACGATCCGGCGTTCGGGTACCGGTTCATCGCCGACGAGCTCCAAGACCAGGGGTTCAGCGCTGGGGAGAACCGGGTGGCGCGGCTGTGCAGCAGCCAACGGATCTGGTCCGTATTCGCCAAGAAACGCGGTCTGACCCGTAAAGCCGGCCCGCCGGTGCATGATGACCACGTCCGGCGGGACTTCACCGCGACGGCGCCGGATCAGCTGTGGCTCACGGACATCACCGAGCACCGGACCGACGAGGGCAAGCTCTACCTGTGCGCCATCAAAGACGTCTACTCCAACCGGATCGTGGGCTACTCCATCGATTCCCGGATGAAAGCGTCCCTGGCCGTCTCGGCCCTCCACAACGCGATAGGGCTCAGGGAGCCGGCCCGAACCGTGGTGCACAGCGATCGCGGTTCGCAATTCCGCTCCAACGCGTTCGTCAGGACGCTGCAGGGCAACGGGCTGAAAGGATCGATGGGACGGGTCGGCGCGTGCGCCGATAACGCCGCCATGGAGTCGTTCTTCTCACTCCTGCAGAAGAACGTGCTGGATCGCCAGCGCTGGTCCACCAGGGCCGATCTTCGCCTGGCAATCGTGACCTGGATCGAGAAAACGTACCACCGGAAACGCCGTCAGCGGCGCCTCGGTCGGCTAACCCCGGTCGAGTTTGAGACAATCAATACCGGCCTCAAAGCCGCCTAACAACACTCAACCCCGAGAGTCAACGAAATCCGGGGCAGTCCCTCACGGCTCGTCCTTTGGCCTTGACCTAGGGACTGGACGGGCGTCCAGATCGGGTAAGAGAACACTGGTCCTAGAACGGAATCTTTCACTACCGGAGTCTGTAGGTACTCTCCTGCGAGCCGATAGTGGCCGTTATGACAGCCTTTAGAGCCTGGATCTGCGTGTATGCTCAGCCCGCTCTACGCGGTGCTCTTATCGTCAGAACATACCAGGGGGACGAATGGAGAATAAGCCCTGCACTCCTCGCCTTTTGGCAGGTCAAATGGCCATCGATGACGTCCTCAAGGAACAGTACGACCTGACTCCCCAGCTCCCGCTGAGTTGGGCCGCGTTTGAGACTCCTCCGCCAAGCCTGCGTAGCGACACCCCCAACTCCAGAACGGATACCTCCAAGGGCCCCCGGAGATCCGCTGGGAAGCACCGACGCTGCAAAAAGTTAGCCACTAACGTCGGACGGGGTCTGGGCCCCCGCGCCACAGTTGAGGCTGATTGGAGTTTCACCAGTTTCACTGGTTTCACCCAGTTTCACCCAGGAGGCCTCGTGCGGAACCCTTTCAAACCTACGGCCGGCGCCACGCCGCCGGTCCACGCGCCGGGGCTTGTAGTGACGGAAGTCTGTCACTACCGGAGTCTGTGAGTCGCCGCTGGAGGCCGATAGCGGCTATTTTGTAAAGCTATGTTCCGGGTGGCGGGCGTTATGGTGGCTGCCGCGGATCCAGTGCTAGCCGCCCGTACGGAAAGTCCCCCAGGCTGTTGGACAAGTGCGGAGCCTCCATCTGCCTCAGGACTTGTCATTTCAGGGAGCGTTTCGATCCCCGGGTCTAGCCTCAGGAAGTGCAGGGCTGGTAACTTTGATTCAAAGAAATAAATTGTCCTGACATACTGACAACACGACATAAGGTCCGTTATCGGCGTGCTGGAATTTGCGTGAAGTGGGCGTCTTGAAGGGTGCTGTCCGCTTCTATCTAACTTGACGCAGTGTCACTACATCTGACGCATTCTCATCGATTGTTCATTACATCTGTCGCATCGCAGGTCAGAGCAACGCAGACCTCCGCGAGTTTGGCTGGCCAAGGAAGCCAGGGTTGATGTTGGTCGACTCAGGCGTGTCACTTCAGTTGTCGCACGGCAGGTCAGAGGCCTGTGCTGCGTCAAGTTAGATGAGAACGGCAGGTGCACATCCCTCCACGACCCACGCCTGGACGGTTCCCAAGACCGGCCATCCTTGGCTTGTGCGCGTAAGGGAGGTCAAGACAGCACCGCGAAAAGCCTAGGAGATCTACCCGGCGGTGATCCGCACCGGCAGGGACTCGAAGCCTCGGAGCACGTTGTGCAGGATCGGCACCGGGGCACCCTCCGGCTCGATGGTCGCCACCCGCTCCAGAAGCTGCTGCAGGATGATTTCCATTTCAAGCCTGGCGATCGGCTGCCCAACGCACTGGTGCAGGCCCATTCCGAACGCGACGTGGCCCGACGCATTGCGGTTGAGATCGAAGTCATCGGCGTTCTCGCCCCACTTGCGCGGGTCACGGTTCGCGGCGCCGAGGAACACCAGCACCTTGGCGCCGGCCGGCAGGTGCACACCACCCAGGACGGTGTCCACGGCAACAGTCCGGTGGAACTTCTGGAACGGTGATTCCAGGCGAAGCGCCTCATCCACGGCAAATTTGGCCATCCTGGGGTTCTCCCGCAGCTGGGCCCAGGCCTCCGGGTAGCGCGCCAGCACGGAGAGCGTGTTGCCGATGCCGAAGATGGTGGTGTCCACGCCGGCGGACAGCAGCGCGCGGACGAGCAGCGTGGCCTGCTGCTCCGAGATCAGCCCGTCCTCCACGCGCTTCCAGATCTGGGCGCCGAAGCCGACGTCGTCGAGGTTTTCACGCTGGCAGTTCCGCATCACCGCGGCGGCATGCTCGTCGCCCTGGGCGAAAGCCTGCTTAAAGATGTAGTTCTCGGGGCCGAAGGCGTTGAACACCATGTTGCCGTACGGCAGCAGATGTTCACGGCCGACGTCGGGAATCCCCACCGCGTCCGGGAAGACACGCAGGGGGTACTTTTCGGCGAGGTCCGTGATGGCGTCGAAACTCTTCCGCTGCGCCAGCTGCTCCGTCAATTCCACGGCGGGTGGCGTAAAGGGCTCGCGAAGGGCGCGGACTGTACTGGGATTGATGACACCCGTCAGCGCCCGGCGCATCACGGTGTGGATGGGTGGATCCGATTCGAGGATGCTGGGCGGGCGCCAGCCTGAGTCCTTACGGATGTCCCTGGGACCCAGGCCGCCGGAGGAGATGTAGGTCTCGAAATCAGTAAGGACCTCATACACTTCCTGATACCCGGCCACCGCGTAGCTGCCGGTGCTTTCCAGATAGGAGACGGCGCCGGCGTCGCGCAACCGTCCCAGGAAGGGGTACGGGTCCAGGAGGTTCGCCGTGTCGAAGGGGTCCTCGCCCAATACATTGGCTTCATGGGTGGTAACGCTCATGGGAAACACTCCTGGTGAGGAAGAACTGGGGTGGATAGGTGAGGTGGCTAGAGGTCCAGGACGAGGCGCGGGCAACCGGCGGCGGCGCGGGAGACGCAGACCAGCATGACCTCGCCGGCTTCACGGTCTTCTTCCGACAACACCGCGTCGCGGTGCTCGGGCTCACCCGAGATGATCTGGGTTTCGCAGGTGCCGCACAAACCGCCACGGCAGGAGGACAGGACGCGCACGCCCACCTCTTCCACGGCTTCGAGGATGGTCTTGTCGTTCGGGACGGTCACAGTGGTCCCGGTCCGGGCCAGCTCCACCTCGAACGGCGCATTCGCAGCGGCAGCACCCAGCGTGGAGGCGACAAATCTTTCTGTGTGCAGGGCGCCCGGGGGCCAACCCATGCAGCGTTCTTCAATGGCGCCGAGCAGCCCGCCGGGCCCGCACGCGTAGACCTGCATGTGTGCCCGGGGCATACCGAGGGTCTGGTCAAGGTCCAGCCGGCCAACCTCGTCCTCGGCGATGATCCGGATACGGTCCGGACCGTACCGGTCCTCCAGTTGCTGGGCGAAGGCCATGGTATTCCGGCTTCGGCCGCCATAGATCAGGGTCCATTCCTTGCCGGCAGCCTCGGCGGCCTCAAGCATGGGAATGATCGGTGTGATGCCGATGCCGCCTGCGATGAAGAGGTATCGACGGGACTCACGCAGGGGGAAGTTGTTGCGGGGCTCAGAGATGGTCAGCGGCGTGCCTGCCAGCAGCGCGTGCACGGCCTTTGATCCGCCGCGGGAATCCGGTACGTGAAGTACGCCGATCCGCAGGTGGTCCAGCTCGTCAGGTGAGGAGCACAGGGAATACTGGCGCACCAGGCCGTCGCCCACGTGGACATCAATGTGGGCGCCGGGCTGCCACTGCTGGAACAGCTGGCCGTCAGCCCGTCGCAGCACCAGGGAGACCACCTGGTCCGCTACCATGTCCACCTGGTCGACCACGGCGTCGATGGTGGCTCCTGCAGATGCACTCATGGGGTCTTCACTTCCTTTGGGACGGCTCGCCTGCCGCACAGGCTTCGGCCGGAGATCCGGCCGCTTTAAGGGCTTACTTGAGGTTAGGTGTTCCACGCCACAGGTCGGGGCCGGCTTTCCATCCAACGGAAAGATTCGCTGGGCGGCGTGCGGGCTGAACAGTAACTACTGCGGCAGATGCTCCACACCCAGCCGCCGTGCGATTCCCCGCGAGGCGATGTTGAGGACGGGAACCACACTCCCCACCCGTGCCGGACGCCCCCGGGTGACGATGCCTAGCGCGGCCACCACCTGCTTGTTCGGCAGGAAAACCGGGACAGCCAGACCGTAGTTGTCCGGCCCGGCTTCCTCCTCAGTGGTGGCGTAACCGTTAGCGCGGACCCGCTCGATCTCGGCGGCCAGCTGCCCGGGGTGTGTGATGGTCCGGGGCGTATGCGGTTCCAGCCGCTGGGCAGCGGCCGAAAAAAGGTCCTGGGCACCGAAAGCCAGCATGATCTTGCCCGCGGCACTCGCGTGCAGCGGCAGGCGGGCGCCCACGCGCCGGAAGGGCAGACCCGCACCAGTGCCGGACATTCGCTCCACCAGCAGGACCTCCTCCCCGTCCAGGATGAACAGGTTCACCACGTTGTGGGTGACGAAGAGAACGTCCTGCATGAACGGGGCAGCCACCTCCGCAATGTTCTGCTGCGCGGGGGCCAGCAGGCCAAGGCGCCAGATCCGCTGGCCCACACGGTATTCGCCGTTCAGCTTTTCCAGACCGCCCCACGCCACCAGTTCGCCGGCAAGGCGGTGCGCAGTGGCCACCGGCAGGCCGGCACGCCGGGCCATGGAGCTTAAGCTTTGGACGGAATGTTCCGAGTCGAAGGTGCCCAACAAGGCGAGGGCGCGCGAGGTGACGCTGGCAGCCTGGTGGGTGGCAGCACCGCCGTCGTCGGCCGGAACCGGTTTGCTCCGGGCCGTCGAACCCGGGCGGCGGGCAGTCCGGCCGCTCGGGGCAGCGTTTGCCATGAATCACCCTTCTGAGTGCTGGAGGCCGCGGCGCCGTCCTTGGCGTAGTGCCGCGTTCTGCCATTTTAAGGCCCGACGCCGGTGCCTCCTAGCGCCAAAAGGCGCGGCGCCGGCATCGGGCCCTAATGGATCCTCCGTGAGATGAAGCCGATCAGCTGGGCACAGAGGCGAGGCCGGAGCCCCGGTACGCACCCAGGCCGCCGTCCACGCGGATATCCGAGCCGTTCACCCAGCCCGACTCAGGGCGCAGCAGGAAATCGATGACGGGAGCGATGTCGTCCGGATCGCCGAAGCGGCCCAGCAGCGCACCGGCGCCTTCCACTTTGTCGCGCCCGTGGTCTTTCTTGAAGTCTTCGAGGATGGGGGTGGCCACCGGTCCCGGGCTGACACTGTTGACGCGGATCCGCTGCGGCAGCAACTCCGCGGCCAGGTGCTCGGTGAGGACCCGGACGCACTGCTTGGAGAAGAGGTAGGACTCGCCGGTGACCTCGTCATCGCCTGCAACAGAGTCCAGAGCGGAAGCCTGATCGTCGGCTAGCGCGAAAGCGGCGCACTTGGCCTTGACCTCGCGCCAGTTCACCGCAACGCTGGAGGCGAGGTTTACCACGGCGGTCCCCTCGCCCAGCAGGGGGGCCAGCGCCCGGACGAGTCCCCGGACGCCGAAGACGTTGATGGCCAGCACGGTCCGCCAGGGTGCGGTGCCGGGGACCCCCGCGATGTTCGCCAGGCCCGCGATTCCGTTCGGCGCTGCGTCCGCGACTGCTGCTGCGGCGGCGTCGATGCCCGCTTGGCTGGAAAGGTCCGCCTGGACGAACGTGCCGCTGAACTCTGTGGGCTTGTTACGGTCGATGCCGATCAGCGGGACGCCTCGGCTGGTGAGGATCCGGGCCGTCCTGGCCCCGATCCCGGAGGAGACCCCGGTCAGGACGATGGGCAGTTGCTGTTGGGACATGCGGACTCCTCGTTAGTGCGTGACGTGCTTCACTCCATAGTGGCAAGCGGGTGCGTGCTCTCGCGGCGTACTTTCCGTTGGATGGAAAGCCCGCCCACGGATGTGACCGGTGCCATGACACTGGGATAAGAATTCCCTCCCGGCCGAAAGGACAAACCATGACGGCAGCCCAGTACGAGGTCCATGACCCGGCCACCCTTGAGCTCGTTGGCCACGCTCCGGAAAACACTGCAGCGGACGTTGAGCTGGCGGTTGCGGCCGCCCGCACCGCCTCCGCCGGCTGGGCGGCGGACCGGGAAGCGCGCCGCAGCGCCCTGCGCGCAGGTGCCGCACTGATCCGCCGCGACCTGGATGCGCTGTCCACCCTGCTGTCCCGGGAACAGGGCAAGCCCAAGGCCGACGCCGCCGGTGAGTTCTCCGTGGCCGCCAACCTTTTCGAATACTACGCGGACCTCGACTGGGAGGAAGCCCAGCAGCTCACCCCGCGCGCCGACCGCAGCCTGGAAGTCCAGTACCGGCCCGTGGGGATCGTCGGCACCATCACGCCGTGGAACTTCCCCATTTCCCTGCTCTGCGTGAAGCTCGCTCCCGCCCTGGTGGCCGGCTGCACCGTGATCGCCAAGCCCTCGCCGTCCACTCCCCTGTCCACCATTGCGCTGGTTAATCTGCTCAATGAGGTGCTCCCGGCCGGCGTGCTGCAAGCCCGGACCAGTTCGCGACGGACAGTAAACGTCGCGTTGAGCACCTCCCCCGGCATTCGGAAGATCTCCTTCACCGGTTCCACGGAGGTGGGTATCTCCATCGCCCAGCAGGCTGCCTCAACGGTCAAGCGCGTCACCATGGAACTGGGCGGAAACGATCCTGCCATCGTCCTGGACGACGCCGACATCGCTGTCACAGCCCGCGGCATTGTGGGCAGCGCCTTCCGCAACGCCGGCCAGGTCTGCATGGCGGTCAAGCGTGTGTACGTCCCGCGGAGGCGTAGCGCGGAACTGGCGGAGGCCATCGCCGCCGAGGCAGCCCGCCATGTGCTGGGCCACGGCATCGCGGCCGGCACCACCATGGGACCGATGCACAACGAGTCCCAGCTCAAGCTGGTCCACGGCCTGGTTGAATCCGCCGTGGGCGCCGGCGCCCGCATCCTTACCGGCGGCACCCCCGGCTGCGACCTGCCCGGCTACTTCCTCTCCCCCACCGTGGTGATCGACGCCGAGCCCGGCATGGACCTGGTGGAACATGAACAGTTCGGCGCCGCGCTGCCCATCGTGGCCTACGACAACCTCGATGAAACCATCGCCGGCCTGAACGCCGGGGAATTCGGCCTTGGCGCCTCCGTCTGGAGCCCGGACCAGGAACGGGCCTACGCCACCGCATCGTGCATTGAGGCCGGAACGGTCTGGGTCAACCAGCACACCCTAGTGGAACCGGACGCTCCGTTCGGCGGCTGGAAAGCATCCGGCGTCGGCCGTGAACGCGGCCGCTGGGGGCTGGAGGAATACCTCGAAACCCGGGTCATCAATGCCCGCCCCCACTCCTGACCCCACAATTTTGCAGAAGGACTTTCCCGTGAGCGTCGAACTGATCACTCTTGGCACCGCCGCCGGTCCGGCCATCCGCGGACCGGAAAACGGCATCTCCAGCGCACTGGTGGTGGGCGATGCCTTCTACATGGTGGACTTCGGCCTAGGCTGCTCCCGTGCCGCCCATGAGGCCGGACTCCGGGGCAAGGATTTTGTGGCGGGCTTTGTCACCCACCTGCACTCGGATCACGTGGTGGAACTTCCCGGCTTCCTGCTCTGGAACTGGGGGAACCCCGTGGAGGGCTTCACCGGCCCAGTTTCCATCGTTGGCCCGGGCAAAGATGCCACCCGCGCCGGCGGCAGCGGGCTCTCCGGCACAGGTGAGTTGGTATCCCACTCGCTAAAAGCCTTCTCCTACGACATTGATATCCGGGTTCATGATGAGGCCCGCCCAGACCTCGCCTCGCTTGTGCGCACTGTGGATCTGTCCACGCCCGCGCATCAATCACCGGAGGCGGCCCGCCCCTTTGACGTCTACGAGGATGACAGGGTCAAGGTCACCGGCATCCTGGTGGAACACCCGCCCGTGCGCCCTGCACTGGCGTTCCGCTTCGAGACCGACGCCGGCTCTGTGGTGTTCTCCGGTGACACGGCCGAATGCGAAGCCATGGTTGTGCTCGCCGACGGTGCGGACGTCCTGGTGCATGAAGCGGTCAACCTGGACTTCTACGCAGACAAGGGCTTCGCGCCGGAGTTCCTGAACCACCAGCGGATCGCCCACACCCCGCCGGACGGAGCCGGGCGCGTGGCATCCGCTGCCGGCGTGGGCCGGCTTGTCCTGTCGCATCTGGCCGGCCGCGCGGAGCCGCAGTGGTGGCGCGCCCGTGCCGCCTCAACGTTTGGCGGCCCCGTGGACGTCGCCGTCAGCGGCCAGCGGTTCCGCATCGGCAGCCCCGTTCTGGCACCCGCCTGAGAGGAACCCGATACAGGGAAACCGCCCCGCCACCCTTCAGCAAGGAAAACTCTTGGCACTGCCGTCGCACACCAAACTCCTCGATGACACAAAGGCGACGGCGGACGGGGCCTGGCTTGCCGTCCTCGTTGCGGGCATCGCGGCGGCCATGCACATCTGGAAACTTCCGGCCGCCCTGGCCGGTATCCAGGCGGATCTCGGCACCTCACTGCTCCAGGCCGGGCTGCTGCTGGGCATCATTCAAGTGGCCAGCGTGGTGGGCGGCCTGGCCACGGCCGTGGGCGGCGAGATGGCTGGCCTGCGCCGGCTCCTCATCTCCGGACTGGTCCTGCTGAGCGCGGCCTCCGCGCTGGGCGCGGCCGCCCCCAGCACCGAATGGCTGATGGCCGCACGCACCCTGGAGGGCGTCGGCTTCCTGCTGGCCGTCGTCGTCGCCCCTGCCCTCATCCGGAAAGTGGCCCCACCCCAGCGGTTGAACGTTGCGCTGGCCAGCTGGGCCACGTTCCAGGGAACGGCCACGCTGCTCGGCCTGTCCGCGGGTGCTGTGTTCCTGCAGGCCGCAGGGTGGCGCGAGTGGTGGCTGCTCATGGCCATTCTCACGCTTCTCCCGGTGCCGCTGCTGCTGCGCCGGGTGCCGAAGGACGTGCCACCTGCCGAGGCCGGGCTCCGCTCAGCGCTCCGCAGGGTGGGCCGCACTGTGGCCACCCGCAGGCCGTGGATCATAGGTGTGGTCTTCGCCTGCTACACGGCGCAGTGGATGGCCGTACTGGGCTTCCTGCCGTCAATCTACCGGTCAGCGGGGCTCGACGGTCCGTGGCCGGGCATCCTCAGCGCCTTGGTGGGAGGAGTGAACGCCATCGGGGCCCTCAGCGCCGGTCCGCTGATCCAGCGTGGCCTGTCCGAGCGGAGAATTATCTTTTGGACCTTCCTGTCGATGTCCGCCGCATCCGTGGCCACGTTCGCCGTCGGCTGGGAAAACGTCGCGAACGGCATCCTCGTCCAGGTTGTCCTCATCGCTCTGTTTTCCGCTGTCGGGGGCCTCATCCCTGCCGCGGTGACCAGTTACTCGGTACGCATCGCACCCACGGACGGTTCGGTCACCGCCGTGCTGGGCCTGACGCAGCAGATCTTTAATGTGGGAAACTTTCTGGGGCCCATGTTGTTCGCCCTGCTCGCCACCACCGCCGGCGGCTGGGGCGCCACCTGGTGGCTGACATGTGGATTGAGCACTCTGGGGATGGCCCTGCTGGTGTTCCTGGGCCGGGCCGACGGCGGGAGCGTCTGCGGTGTGCGACGCTTCCAAAGTGGCTTTCCGCCCAACGGAAAGCTCAAATGTAAGGCCGGTCACACGAGCCTAGAGTCAAGGAAACGCCGGCGAAACCGGCAAAGACTCCCCTTCAACGATTGGGCAAACTGTGTCTGAAATTCCCCATATGACGCCGGGCTCCGCGACCTCCCGCGATCCCCGGACCTGGTCCCGGGCCAAGCGCAACCGGTACGGCTGGTTCATGACGTTCAGCCTGCTTTTCCTGATGATGCTCAGCTGGGCGGACAAGGCAGTCCTGGGCATTGCGGCCGTCCCCCTGATGAAGCAGCTGGGCATCACGCCCGAACAGTTTGGCCTGGTGGGCAGTGCCATGTTCCTGACCTTCGGCGTGGCCCAGATCGTGGCTGCCCCCATCGCCAACAAGGTATCCAGCAAGTGGATCCTGCTGGTCCTGTGCCTGCTGTGGTCCGTGGCGCAGGTTCCCATCCTGCTGTTCGCCTCGTTGCCCGCTCTCTGGGCCAGCCGCCTGCTGCTCGGTGCCGGCGAGGGACCGCTCGCACCGGTGCTGATGCACGGCATTTACAAGTGGTTCCCCGCGAAGAAGGGTGCTACCCCTGCCGCGCTGGCGTCTTCCGGCGTGACCTTGGGCATTGTGGCTTTCGCTCCGGTTTTGGCTTGGGTAATCGGTCAATTCGGCTGGCAGACGGCCTTCGCAGTGCTGGCCATTGTGGGACTGGTCTGGTCCATCTTCTGGTTCATCGTGGGCAAGGAAGGCCCGTACACCAGCCGGAAGGCTGAACAGGAGATTGACGGCATCGCCCCGGAGGAGGCCCCGGTGGTGGCCGAGACCAAGATCCGCTACTGGCGCACCATTCTCTCCCCCAGCTGGATCTTTGCGGTCCTGGCGTCCTTTTTCGGCTACTGGACCTTCACCCTGGCCATGTCCTGGGGCCCGGCATACTTCCAGAACGTCCTCGGCTTCAGCGGTCAGCAGGCCGGCACCATGATCGCCCTGCCCGCAGCCTGGGGCACTATTGCCACTGTGGGCCTGAGCGCCCTGACCCAGCGCCTGCACCTGAAGGGCGTTCCCACCAGGAAGGCCCGCGGCTGGGTACTCGGCGCCGCCGGAACCTTCGCCGGCGCCTGCCTTGTAGGGGCAACGATGACAACCTCCCCCATCCTGTCCATCACCCTCATGGTCTTCGGCTTCGGCACCGCCCCTGCACTCTTCGCCATCACCTACCTCGTAGTCGCAGAGCTGACCACCATTGGCCAGCGCGGCGCCAACTTATCCATCGCCAACGCGGTCCTCACCACAGGCGGCGTGTTCGCACCGGCAGTGTCCGGATTCCTGATTGGCGGAGCAGCCACCCCCGCGGACGGCTACCGTGCGGCCTTCGCCCTGGCCGGAGGGCTCATGCTGACGTTCGGCGTCCTGGCCCTGGTGTTCGTCAACCAGCAGCGCGACCGCCGTCGGCTCGGCCTAGACGTAGCCGCCGGCTTCTCACTCGAGGCACCCACCGCTGCCATCGGAACCGAGGCAGCATCATTAGAGGCAGTCACTAAGGCCTAAAACAACAGTCCCGGAAGGCGGCTAGCGGAGGCCGCAAACTCGGCCTCCGCACTCGCCTGAGCTGAAGAACAAACGTTGGACACGGAAGGAACCACCCATGGAGAATTTCAACGCCCGCAGCGGCGGGGGAAGAACCGGCCTCTCCGGCCGGATCCTGGGCGGCGGCACCGAACCGGACCCCAGGTTCACGCTGGCGAATGAACGCACGTTCCTGGCATGGATCCGGACGTCCTTGGCTTTGCTCGCCGGCGGTGTCGCCGTCGAAGCCTTCATGGCCGATCTATTCGGCCCCGAACTGCGCAAAACGGTCGCCGTCCTGCTCCTCGTTCTCGCGCTCCTCATCGGCGGGGGCTCATTCTTCCGCTGGCTAAATGTCGAACGCTCCATGCGCCGCAAAGACCCGCTTCCACTGCCTTGGATTGCCCCGGTCCTGGCAATCGGCGGAGGCCTCGTCGCCGCCATCATGGCGGTCTTCGTCCTCGTCCGCCCCGTCTAATCCGTGCCTCCACCACCTGACACGCCAATCCATGGCGACCCCGGACTCCAGCCTGAACGCACAGACATGGCCTGGGGACGCACTACCTTGTCCCTGACGGTCGCAGCCGCCATCTTCCTCCGCTGGATGCCGCACCATGGCTGGTTCGCGTCTACGCTCGTAGCGGCCTCCGTCGTTACCGCCCTGGCTATCAACCTCACCCGCAAGCGGAGATTTCACCGCGCCATCAACGGCATCAAACATGAAGCAATTAAGCCCGACGTCGCATCGATCGCCGCCGTCGCAGCCAGCGTCATCGTCCTTGCCGGCCTGGGAATCTTCACCATCTTGCTCATCCCTCTTGAGCAATGACCTTGAGGTTAAGGCAGACCCCGCCCCCGAGCGGTTGGGTATTTAGTTGACGAAATATCCGTTATCGGCCTTTCGTCAATGCGCGCGAGGAATAGCCAGAAAGGGAATCGCCGGTTCGTCCGTACAGTTTTTAGGGTCTTCCTGGTGCCTGTGCGGCAGGACATTGTAGGAGCCAATATAGCTTCGACGCCATACTTACCTTTCGTGCATCTCTTTCATCGCCAGGGCATAGGCTGGCAGGCCTTCCCGGTGAGGTGTCCAGCGCCGCCAAGTGGTGTGGGGGGTCGACAGCCCTGCCGCTCCCCCATCGGCGGGCTTCTACGTGCCTGAACCTCGTTCGCGCTGCTGTCCTCTTTGGGACTCGTGACCATAGAGTCAGCCGAGCGTCAAACGCCATTGCCGTCCAGTGCTACCTCAAGCCCGGTTCACCGTCGGTGCGGCATCCCACCCTCTCACCCGGGACAAGCGCTACCGTCGTGGGGACTCATTTCGCGGCTGCCGAGTGGATCATCACCGTTTCCGAGCGGGTTTCGTCTGCGAGGCCCGCGTCCACACCTGATTTGAGCAGGCGCACCTGTGCGACCGTATCTTCGTATCTGCGCCCCGATTGCGGCATATGATGGCCAAAAGAGTGGCGGGTTCGCCACGCAGTGCGAAAGGATGAAGGTGGCAGGCAGGCCGAGGCAGGACAACGGGCAGGTCCAGGAGCTGCGGCGTCGCTGTTGAATGGGCTTGCTGTACTCGAAGCCTTTTCCGTTCAAAATCCGGTTCTCGGTGTGACCGAGGTTGCTCAGCGCGTGGGCCTCCACAAGAGCACGGTCTCGCGCATTCTTGGCGGTCTTACAGAAGCTGGATATGTCCAGCGGGATGAGGAGACGGGCCGGTATCGGCTCGGACTGGGCCTCCTTGCGTTGTCCGGCCCTTTGCTGGCGGACCTGGATGTCCGCCGTGCTGCGGTTCCGTACTTGGAGCAGTTGACCGAAAGCACCCAAGAGACCAGCGCTATCTCGGTCTGGAATGGTCACGAGGCCATCGTCGTAGAGCAGGTTGCCAGCCCGAATCAGGTCAAACACACTGCCACCATCGGAACCCGGTACAACAAATTCGCCAGCTCCTCGGTGCGGGTCTTCCTGGCGGAGCTGGCCCCGGCTCTCGCGACCGAACTGATCGAATCCGGGCAGATACTACGCACGGCAGGAGATGGTTTGCCGTTGGACCACACCGCCCACCTGCAGGAAGTCGCCCGTCAGGCATACGCCGTCAACGACGGTTCGACCACATCCGCTCCCCGTTCCCGCGTGCACAAGCACGCCACCGGGGACACCCTGGTTCAAGCCGTACAACATGCTGCCTCGGAAGTATCCACCCGCCTGGGCTGGGCGGCCTCGCTTCCTGGCTGATTCACCCATGCAGCTAGGCGAGCGTCAGCAACATCGTGCACCCGACAGCATTTCGGATCGAGAGGCGACGGCGCTATTGCCTGGTGAGAAGTATTCCGTGAGGGAGTAGCTGTCACTTGCCGGGGGTTGCCCTGCTTGATGTCCGGTAGGTGTTCTGGCAATCCAAGAAGAAAACGGCGCGCAGAGCCATCGGGTCCTGCCCGGAGGAGCTGGTTGGGCCGTCAGCGCACTGGATTTGTTTCCCGCGGCAGGCTTCCCAGCCGTGTCGATACGCGCTCGGCGGCCTGTACCACGGCTTCGCGCAGGAGCGACTGACTCTGCTGGTGCTGCACTCGGGCCCTTGGGGCGCTGGCTGTGATGCAGCCGACGACTGCGCCCCGGAAATCCCGTACGGGGGCGGAGACGCCGTATTCCTCGTACGTGGTCTCGCCGTCGTTGACGGCGAAGCCGTGGTCCCGGACCTCGGCCAGCTGTTCGTGGGCTGGGTCCTCGAGTCCCCGGTAGCCCTCTTGCAGCACCGTCCGGCCGGCCAGCAGGCGGTCGGTCTCTTCGGGCGGCAGTTCGGCGAGGAACACGCGGACCGAGGAGCTGGCGAACTTGTTGTAGCGCGTGCCGATCGCCGCGCTGTGCTTGACCTGGTGGGGACTGGCCGTCTGTTCCACGACGATCGCGTTGGT
>NZ_JAVDVQ010000011.1:0-156306 GCF_031456935.1 Arthrobacter ginsengisoli
TACGTGAACGCGGAACTCGACGAAGGCCCGATCATCGCCCAGCAGGTCGTGGAGGTGGACCACACCTTCGGTCCGGAAGAGCTCGTCGCCGCCGGACGGGACACCGAACGCAAAGCACTCTCCAACGCCGTCCGCTGGCACTGCGAAGGCCGCGTCTTCCTGCAGGGGAACAGGACCGTCGTCCTGCGCTGACTGTACGCCCGGCGCCACCCCGGGCGAACCGCGAGGCGGCCCGCACGCGCTCCTGCCCGCCCGCGCCTCGAACAACGTCCGGGCCTGCTGTACCTCCCCAGAGGACTATTCGAAGGGTCGAACGCGGGCTCTGGCGTCGGAGAGTAAGCAAGAGTAGCGTCGATTGCAGATTTTATTGGCAACGTGCAGCAGCGTGTGCATAGGGGCGAAGGCATGCTGGTACAGGGTTCTTAAAGGGGCCGGGATGGCTGGATGGAATGCCGACACGGCCGCCGGCCCGCTGGGGGCCGGAGCGGTCACTTTGGTGGAGGGGTCCTCTTTCTGCATCTCCTTGCCGAACGGGGACATCCATCCCGAACATCCGCACGGTGTTTTCGTCCTGGATACCAGGATCTTGTCCGGCTGGAGGCTGACCATTAACGGCCATCCCCTGGAGCCGTTGGCGGCGGAGACGAAGGAGCCGTACCGGGCGCTGTTTGCAGCGCGCGCCACCCGCCTGGACGGGTACGCGGACAGCCCGCTGATCGTGGAGCGGCTACGCGAGGTGGGGGCAGGCATCCAGGAGCAGATCACCGTCCGCAATTACTCCCTTAGGCCCGCCGAATGCGTGATCTCCCTGCGGATTGAGGCCGATTTTGCGGATCTTTTCGAGGTGAAGGAGGCGCGGATCCAGCGGCGCTGGGAGGAAACCCGCCTGCCGGACAGCGATACGCTGACCATCCGGGCCGTCTGGCAGGAGGTCCGAAAGGACGTCGTGATCCAGGCCCCCGGAGCAAACATTTCGCCGGAGGGCCTCACCTACCGGGTGTCCGTCCCGCCGCACGGACAGTGGAACACCGTCCTGACCGTAGCGCCCGGCGTCGAGGGAGCCAGCCCCGAAGCGTCCTTCGGCCGCTCTGAGGGGGATGGTTTATCTCCCCGGGACCGCCGCCACAGGGAGTGGGTGGCGAAGATTCCTGTGCTGCAGATGGGTAACCGGTCGATTGAACGGACGCTGCGGCGCAGCTACGACGATCTGGGCGCCCTCCGCATCGAGGACCCGGAGCATCCGGAGCGGGTCGTGGTTGCCGCCGGGGCGCCCTGGTTCATGACACTGTTCGGCCGGGACTCGCTGTGGGCCTCGGAAATGGCACTGCCGGTGGATCCCTCCCTGGCACTGGGGACGCTGCAGACGCTGGCGGACCACCAGGGGACCGTCGTGGATCCGATGAGCGAGGAAGAGCCGGGCAAGATCCTGCACGAGGTCAGGCTCGATGTCTCCACCGGTCTGGCCTTGGGCGGCAAGTCCGCCTATTACGGCAGTGTCGATGCGACACCGCTGTTCGTGAGCGTGCTCGGGGCAGTGAGCCGTTGGGGATTCGCCAAAGACACCATCGCCGCGCTGCTGCCGCACGCGGACCGTGCCCTGGACTGGATCCGGGACTACGGAGACAAGGACGGCGACGGATTCGTCGAGTATGAGCGGCTCAACGACCAGGGCCTGATCAACCAAGGGTGGAAGGACTCCTGGGACGGCATAAACTTCGCGGACGGGACGCTGGCGGAACCGCCCATTGCGCTGTGCGAGGTGCAGGCCTACGTCTACGCCGCGTACATGGCACGCGCCTGGATGGCGTACGACGCCGGCGACGCGGCCCTGGCGGACAATCTCGCCGACCGGGCGGCGCAGCTGAAGAAACGGTTCAACGAACAGTTCTGGATGCCCGAGCACGGGTACTACGCCATCGCCCTGGACCGCGACAAACGGCCGGTGGACGCGTGCGCTTCCAACATGGGCCACTGCCTCTGGCTGGGCCTCATGGACGAGGACAAGGCCCCGGCGGTAGCTGAACGGCTAATGTCCCCGGAGATGTTCAGTGGCTGGGGTGTCCGGACCCTGGCGACCGACATGGGCGCCTACAACCCGGCCAGCTATCACAACGGCTCCGTCTGGCCCCACGACAATGCGATCATCGCGACCGGCCTGCTGCGCTACGGCTTCGTAGAAGAGGCGCAGCGGATCTCCACAGCCCTGCTGGAAGCGGCCGAATACTCCGGAGGCCGGCTGCCGGAGCTCTTCTGCGGCTTCAGCCGGGACCAGTTCGCAGAGCCCGTGCCCTATCCGACAGCGTGCTCGCCGCAGGCCTGGGCGGCGACCGCACCGATCCTGCTGGTAACGAGCCTGATGCGCTACGACACCCATGTGTCCCGCGGCAGCCTCTGGATGGACCCCGCACTCCCGGAATCCTACGGCGACCTGCACATCACCAATGCGCCCCTGGCCGGCGGCAGGATCACCATCGATATCGCCAATTCCGTCCCGGCAGTCCAGGGGCTGCCCGAAGGAATGGTGTTCCACCGCGGGCACCGGCCGTGGATGACCGAACTCGTGGAGCAGGCCAGCCGGCACCCGAAGGCTCAATAAGCGGCAGCTCCGCAGGCTACCTTCCGGTCGATTTCCTTCTCTGTGCTGCGCAGGACCCGTACGGACTGGTCAAGGGGCAAGGCGGTTTCTTTCCTGCGGGCCAGGTCCGTCAGGATTTCCTAACGGGGGCTACGCCGGGCGAAGTCGCGGGCGAGCTCGTCCATGAAGGCGAACTCCACGCCGGCATGGGACTGGATGTGGTCGAAGAGCCGTTCCAGCATGAGCAGGTTCTGCGGCTTGCCCGAGACATCGGGGTGGATGGTGATGGGGAAAACGGCATAGTCCATTTCGCGGTATACCCAGTCGAACTGGTCGCGCCAGAGCTGTTCGATGTCCCGTGGAGACACGAATCCGTGGCTGTTGGGGCTGGACTTGATGAACATCATCGGCGGCAGGTCGTCGAGGTACCAGGAGGCCGGGATCTCGATCAGATCCGTCTCCTGGCCGCGCACCAGCGGCTTCATCCACTCCCTTGCGGACCCGGCGTCGTAGTCGATCTTGGTCCAGGAATCCCCGACGCGCACATAGTAGGGCGTGAAGTCGTTGTGCATCAGGGAATGGTCATAGAGGAACCCGCGCTCAAGCAGGATCTCGTTGGTCACCGGGGAGAACTCCCACCATGGCGCCACGTACCCCACCGGCTTACGCCCGGAACGCTTCTCAATGAGGTCGGTGCAGTAATCGAGGACCTCGGTTTCCTGCGTGCGGCTCATGGCGATCGGATTCTCGTGGCTGTAACCATGCACCCCGATTTCGTGTCCCGCAGCCACGACGGCGTCGAACTGCTCCGGAAACGTCTCAACTGAGTGTCCCGGCCAGAACCAGGTCACGGGCATCTCCCGGCGCTGGGCGAGCTGAAGCAGTCGTGGCACGCCGACTTCGCCGGCGAACAGGCCCCGGGAAATATCGCCCGGGGAGTCCTCCCCGCCGTAGGAGCCCAGCCAGCCGCCGACGGCATCGACGTCTATGCCGACCGAGACGTAGATTTTCTTGGGCATAATGTCTCCTCTGCTCGCAGTGGGTGTTTTAGCGGTAGGTTTCGAATGTTTCCGGGAATTCTTCCGGCGCGGTGTCGTAGGAGAGCAGGACGGCGGCGAGGATGCGCGCCTGGAAGGGGTTGAGGTCCCCCGAGGGGATGGCGCCGGCTGCCACCAGATCGATGCCGCCGCCGTTGCCGTAGGTCGGGACCACGGGTCCCCACGGCGCCCGGGTGCTGAGCACGACGACGCAGCCATTCTCCGTTGCCCGTTTCGTGGCCTCAGCGAATCCCGGTCCCGCGTTGCCTACCCCTGTACCGGCCAACACGACAGCGCGACTTCCGAGCTCTACGGCGTGGTCCAGCAGGTCCGGCGACGCGCCGGGGTACGCGGTGACGATTTCCACGCGGGTGCCATCGAACGCGGCCGGCGGCGTCGGCAGCGGCGGGTAGCGGCGGGGCGTGGCCGTGACCACGAGCCGGTCACCAGCCATGTGGGCCACCGCGGTGCCGCCGCCGAAGGGGCTGCTCGCGGTGGTATGCACCTTGCGGGCACCGCGGGCGGAACGGACCGTTCCGTTGAAGCAGATCAGCGCTCCGGCCCCGCGCAAATGCTCGTCGGCCGCTGCGCGCACCGCCTCCGCGACGTTGCGCGGACCGTCCGCCTCCGGGCTGTCGGCAGTGTGCTGGGCGCCGGTGACCACCACGGGCTTGGGGGAGGCATGCACGAGGTCGAGCAGGAATGCCGTCTCCTCCAAGGTATCCGTGCCGTGGGTGACCACCACTCCGTCGGTTCCCGGATCGGCGAGGGCCTGGCCGACCGCTTCGGCAATCCGGCGCAGGTCGGCAAGGTCTAGCCGGTAGCTGCCAGTGGTCATTACGTCGCGTGCGTGGACCGTGACGTCACCATACTGTGTCGGGACCAGGGCGGCCGAGGTGTCGATAGCCACAGCTCCCCGGGTGCCGTGACTGCGCGATGCGATAGTGCCACCCGTGCCCAAAAGCTGGATGTGCGCCACTGTGCACTTCCTTTCGAGCGGGCGGGTCCGAAGGAGCGGACCATCTCTGCAGAGATGCAACCGCTTGTCCAATGTAATTCACATCACGCCAATGAAAGCAAGAGGTCTGCCGCCATGTCCCGCTGGCTAACTGAAGATCCAGTCGGGCTCCAATCCCTGAGACGGCGGGGACTTCAGCGTCGGCGCAGCCAAAACCGTGAAATTTCCGCTGATGTGAGCTGTTCGGACCCACCGGGCTCGAGCAGCGGGCAGGTCATCAGACCCTGGGCGCCGCGTGCGGGGCCACGGCGCGCGCGGGCTCGGCGGCCACGGGGTCGTCGTGGTAGCGGCGCAGAGGCCGTCCTCCGGTCTCAGGTATGAGGTAGGTGGCGACGAGGAATGATGCGACGGCTATCACTGCGACGTAGATGGCGGGGGCGAGCGAGTATCCGGTTCCCGCGACAAGCCACGTTGCCAGGAAGGGTGCGGTACCGCCGAACACCGCGTAGGTGATGTTGTAACAGGTGCCCGATGCCGCGAAGCGCACGTCGGTCGAGAACATTTCCGACATCAGGACCGAGGTCACCACATTAGCGGTCACGGCCCCCAGTCCTATGAGCAGTTGGCTGGCAACGGCGGTTGCGAACGTTCCCTGTTCGGCGATCATGTACGCCGGAATGGTGAGGATCGCCAGGAGACCGGCGGCGGTCTGCATGGTGCGGCGGCGCCCTATGCGATCCGAGACACGGCCCATGACGGGGGCCAGCGCCGTCGCGAGGGTCAGCGAGATCAAACTCGAGAACAGCGCGAGGTGCTGGGGCAGGCCAACCACCTTGATCAGGAAGGTCGACATGTACGTGGAGTAGATGTAGAAGGAGAGGGCCGTGAGCATCACGAACCCGCCCAGGCGCAGCATCGCGCGCCACTGGGTGCGGAAGACGGTCCCCAAGGACGGGGCGGGCCGGGAGGCGGAATCATCGATCATCGCCTGGAACTCGGGGGACTCGTGGAGCTTGGCGCGGATGTAGAAGGCGATCAGGCCCATCGGCACGGACAGCAGGAAGAGGATGCGCCAGCCCCAATCACCCATGGCCGCGGCCGGCAGGAAGAAGCTGAGCAGCGCGCCGAGTCCAGCGGCGAGGGCGAACGAGGAGAACGTCGCCGCGGACATGGCGGACGAGTAGCGGGCCCTGTGCTTGTCGGGGCTGTGTTCGACGACGTAGATGGTGGCGCCCGCGTATTCGCCGCCGGCGGAAAAGCCCTGCAAACACCGGGCAAGCACCAGTAGGACGGCGGCCCATATACCGATCGTTTCGTGGCTTGGGATGAGCCCGATTGCGGCCGTGGATCCGGACATGAGCAGGACAGTCAGTACCAGGATCTTTTTGCGTCCAAGGCGATCGCCCAGGCGTCCGAAGAAGATCCCGCCCAAGGGCCGCAGCGCGAACGCTACAGCGAACACGGCGAACGTCTCCAGCAGACCCGTGACCGGATCCGTGGACGAGAAGAAGGTAGCGGCAATGTGGGTTGCCATGTAGCCGTAGATGGCAAAGTCGAACCACTCCACCACGGTCCCGGCGAAAGAGGCGCGTACCACCTTTCGCAGGCGCTCCGGGCTCACCTTCTCCAGTGAATTGTCTGCAAGGTCGAGTTCCATGTTGTCTCCGTTCAGGGGTGGCGCCGAGACCGCGTGGTGCTTCACTTCCAGCCCAGCCCACTAGGGCAGTGCTGAGCACACATGATCCAGATCACCGTTGATCACACAACAACGTATTTCCTCTCATAGCAACGCGTCAAGGATTTTGTCGTAATTCTTCCTGTCGCACGAGGAGGCTCAAGGTGATCCTGCAGCACCGGACCCTCGCCGGGCTGCCGGAGTGACGCACTCGCCGATGCTCGCCCTTTCGAGAAGTTGATCCGGTGGAGATGCAGACTCCGGGCACCTCTGGTGCTGTGCCGGTCCGTGCGCTAGAGTATCCAATACAGCAACCTCGTTGCTAGCTTAGAAACACAATAGCCGAGAGAGTGGAGAGAACCATGACAACAGAGACGTCCAACGACATCGAAGCCCGTCTTGCAGCAGTGCTGGAGGAGGCGTTCGAAGCAGGCACGGGCATCTACAACGAGCGAGGCTTCAAGCGTCGGATCGGCTACGGCAACCGCCCCGCCGTCATCCACATCGACCTCGCGAACGCTTGGACCCGTCCGGGCCACCCGTTCAGCTGCCCGGGCATGGAGACGATCATCCCGAACGTCCAGCGGATCAACGAGGCCGCGCGCGCCAAGGGCGTCCCGGTCTTCTACACCACGAACGTGTACCGCAACCGCGACGCCACCTCCGGGACGAACGACATGGGCCTGTGGTACTCGAAGATCCCCACGGAGACCCTTCCGGCGGATTCCTACTGGGCGCAGATCGACGACCGCATTGCGCCCGCGGAAGGCGAGGTCGTGATCGAGAAGAATCGCGCCTCGGCGTTCCCGGGGACGAACCTCGAGCTCTTCCTGACCTCCAACCGCATCGACACCCTGATCGTGACCGGAGCGACCGCGGCCGGGTGCGTGCGCCACACCGTCGAGGACGCGATCGCGAAGGGCTTCCGCCCGATCATCCCCCGGGAGACCATCGGCGACCGCGTCCCGGGCGTCGTGCAGTGGAACCTCTACGACATCGACAACAAGTTCGGTGACGTGGAGTCCACGGATTCGGTGGTGGCGTACCTGAACGCCCTCCCGCAGTTCGAGGGCACGGTCCCGAAGACCCTCTCGGATCCCCAGCCCGAGGTGGCGACCCCCGCGGATCCGGCCTGGTATGCCGGGCCTGGGCAAAACCGCGGCTACGCGCCTGTTTCGCCGTCCAAATAGGGAGCCGCACCACACTCTCGGAGCCCCGCGGCCCGGCACCCCCCAACCCGACCCGACGACAGCCGGCACCCCTCAGCGGGTGCCGGCTGTCGTCGGGTCGGCCTGGGCTGCGGTGATGAGTGCGTTTCTGGAACACAGCAGTCGCCAAGGATCCCGCTATGCCGATCCACCACCCAATGCCGTGAGGAGGCTTCGTCAGCGCGATCAATCCAGCCCTCGACGTCCGAGAATGGCTTGACCTTCATATCCGCGAGGATCACGCGCAGCCCTGGCTTGAAGTTCGTCTGCTTGCGTTGTTGAGGTTCGCCCCGGCATTCTTCTCAATGTCGATGAGGTATCCGAGCGCTTCCAGTGCAATGCCACACTGGACCTCACTCGGGTGCCCCCAGCGATCGTCGGAGCGAAGAACATTCAGCAGAGGACCGACCACTCGGCCGTAGGTCTTCCGGAGTTGGAGCCAACGATGCACGCCACCTGGGCCCTTCGTCGCCGCCACGGTTGTGGTGATGCTCCCTTACGCTGCGGCGTTGGCACGCGGTCGGTCAGCGGCCACCCGCGCAGCGTTGCGCGACAGGATCCCGGAAGGTCTCCACGGGTAACTGCAAGAGGTCTGTGGCGGTCCCATCGGATCACGTCCGCCGGGACCGCCGCCTCGACCCCGCTCCTCGCCGACCAGAACGCGGGTTCAGTGCGAGGGGTGGTGGCCGAGGCAGGCTTGCTTCAGGGCCAGGTAGATCTTGTCCCGGGCGATCGGCAGCTCCGCGAACCGGACGCCGGTGGCGTTGCGGATGGCGTTGGCCAGCGCGGGTGCCACCGGATTGAACGGGCTCTCACTCATGGACTTCGCGCCCAGCGGGCCCAGTTTGTCGCTGGTGTCGGCGAAGTACACCTCGCTGCGCGGCACATCCGCGAAGGACGGGATGTGGTACTGCCGGAGGACGTCCGTGGTGACCCGTCCGGCGTCGTCCACCCGGACCTCCTCATACAGCGCGGCGCCCAGCGCCTGCGCGATGCCGCCTTCGATCTGCCCGCGGCACTGCCTCGGGTTGACCACCACGCCGGCGTCGGCCGCCTGGACGCTCTGCAGGATCCGCAGCTCCCCCGTGCCGGTGTTCACGGCCACCCGGAAACCGTGGACGTTGAACGCCACCGACCGCGGCGTCCCGCCCCAGCGCCCCTCGCTGGAAAGTTCGACGCCGGCCGCTGCAGCGGCGTCGAACAGTTCCGCGAGCGGGATCCGCGTTCCCTCGCAGATGACGGCGTCGTCCGCCAGAACGCAGCCGGAGGCCTGGACCTGACGGATTCCGGCGGCGAAGGCGCGGATCCGCACCGCGAGTTCCTCGGCCGCGGCGAGCGTGGCCTTCCCGGCCACCACGGTCCCGGCCGAGCCGAACGCGCCGGAATCGTGGTCCACCAGGTCGGTGTCCGACTGCCTAACCGTGATCCTGTCCGCGCTGGTGGACAGCGCGGTGGCGGCGAGCTGGGCGTGCACCGTGGTGGTGCCGCTGCCGAATTCCGCGGTCCCGACGTCCGCCTGGTAGCTGCCGTCCGGCAGGAGCCGGAGCCTGGAGTGCGCGAAGTGGCCCCGCGGCGGGACGGTATCGATCATGGACAGCGCCGTTCCCTCCCCGACAACCCAGTCCGGGCCGAGGTCCTCCCGCCCGGCGTCGTGGTCGCGTTCCCGGCCGCGCGCCAGAGCGTCCTCCACCAGCCGCGTGCACTGGTCCAGCCCGTAGCTGCCGTAGAGCACGTCCTCTTCCGGATCGGGGTGTGTGGAGAGCATGTCGTCGCCCTCGCGGACCATGTTGCGGCGGCGGAACTCCAACGGGTCCATGCCGATTCCGGTGGCGAGTTCGTCGACGGCGGACTCGATGGCGAAGATCATCTGGCTCAGCCCGTAGCCGCGGAAGGCCCCGGAGGGCACCGTGTTGGTATACACCGCATGTGCGTCCACCTTCTTGTTGGCGCAGTTGTACACGCCCAGGGATTCGCCGCAGCCGTGGAACATCACGCCCACGGAATGGTTGCCGTAGGCGCCCGCGTTGGTCAGCACCTCCAGCTGCAGGGCCGTCAGTTTGCCCTCCTTGCTGGCGGCGGCCTTGAGGTGGATGGTGAACGGGTGCCGCACGGTGGACGCCGTGAACTGCTCGGTGCGGGTGAATTCGAGCTGCACCGGGCGCCGCAGTTTCAGCGCGGCGAGCGCCACGATGTCCTCGGTAAGGACTTCCTGCTTGCCGCCGAAGCCGCCGCCCACCCGTCCCGCCACCACCCGGATCCGGTCCTCCGGCAGCCCGAAGACCCGGCCCAGGGTCCGCCGGACCAGGAAGGGCACCTGGCTGGAGGTGCGAACCTGGAGCCGGCCGCCGTCGTCGATCGAGGCGATGGCAGCGTGCGTCTCCAGCGCCGTGTGCTGCATCCGCTGGGTGCGGTAGGTCTGCTCGTGGATGAAGTCCGCGGTGGCGAAGGCCGCCGCGACGTCGCCGAGTTCGGAGTGCAGCTCGGCCACCACATTCTGCTCCGGGCGGCCGATGCGGGCCGTGCGGGCGTCCTTGTCCCCGTGGATCGCCGGCGCCCCGGGCCGCATCGCGTCCTGCGGGGTGAACACGGCATCCAGCACCTGATACTCCACTTTCAGCGCCCGGACGCCGGCCTCCGCCGCGGCGACAGTGTCGGCGACGACGGCGGCGATCCGCTGCCCGGTGAACCGGACGACGTCGTCCAGCACGCGGGTGTCGTCCGGATCGTCCGTGAAGAGCTCGTGCTGGGCGGTGGAGAACAGCTGCGCGGGTGAGTCCTCGTGGGTGAAAACCGCCTCCACGCCGGGAATCCGCAGGGCGGCCGTGGCGTCGATGGACAGCACGCGGGCGTAGGCATGCGGGGAGCGCAGGAGCTTCACGTGCAGCAGCCCTGGAAGCTCCGACGCCGGGACATCCAGCGTGTAGCGTGCCGCGCCGGTGACCACCGCCCGGCTGGCGGGCGCCGGAACGTCGTCGCCGAGCTGGCCGGGCCGCGGCTCGGGCTGGCCCTCACCGGCGATCCCGGAGCCCGGCCCGCCGGGGTCCGGGTGCCTGGATTCGCCGTGCGCGGCCTCACCGCAGACGGCGTCCGCAATGGCCCGGTAGCCGGTACAGCGGCACAGGTTCCCCTTGAGGTTCCGCGGCAGGTTGGCCATCTGCTCATCGTCGAAAGTGGCCGCCGTCATCACCATGCCGGCGGTGCAGAACCCGCACTGGAAGCCCTGCCGTTCCAGGAACTGCTGCTGCATCGGATGCAGGCCGGCGCCGGGTTCGGTGCCGGCGCCGGTTCCGGGTTCGGTGCTGGCCAGGCCCTCCACGGTGGTGACGGCCCGGCCGTCGGCGCGGAACGCGGGGTAGATGCAGCTGTGCACGGGCACGCCGTCCACGTGGACGGTGCAGGCGCCGCAGTCGCCGGCGTCGCACCCCTTTTTCACGCCGAAGTTGCCCTGCTCCCGCAGGAACGTCCGCAGGCACTGCCCCGGCCTCGGTTCGGCCTGGGCAGCGGTGCCGTTAATCCCGATGACCATGTTCAGGCCCCTTCCTGCGGCGGCGGACCCGGCGGTGGCGTGCGCTGCGGAGGCCAGAAGTCACCGGACACGCGTGCCTGTGCAGTGCCCGCAGGGGCCGCCAGTTCCGCGCGGATCTCCTCGGCAAGCCGGTAGGTCATGTCCTTGCGCCAGGCGGGGAGTCCGTGGATGTCATCGTGATAGAGCCCGTCCGGGATGGCGGTGTCGAGAGCGGCGGACAGTTCGGCAGCCGCGCCGGTTCCGGTGCCGGTGCGGGTTCCGGTGCCGGTGCTGGTGCCGGCGCCGCCGGTATTGCCGAGATGCAGCTGCACGGGGCGCTTGGTGGCGGCGGTGACGGTGAGGACCAGGCCGCCATCGGCGTCGAGCCGTCCGATCAGCAGCACTCCGGACCTGCCGAGGTTGCTCAGCGACAGCCGGCGGAACGCCACCCGCGCGGCCAGGGCGGACGCCGGCAGGTGGATACTGCGGAGCAGCTCGCCGGGTGCCAGGCAGTTGCGCCCGTCCCCGGTGACGAAGTCGACCACCGCGACGGTTCGGCGGGCGCCGCCCGGACCGAGCACCGTGGCTTCGCCGTCCAGGGCCGCGCACAGCGAGATCATCGGGCCGGCCGGCAGGGACGTGCAGAGGTTGCCTCCCACGGTTGACATGTTCCAGACCTTGAACGACGCCACGAACGAGTCGCAGCACGGCCCGATCAGCTCCAGCGCAGGCCACAGGGCCGCGCGCGTCCGGCCTGATTCGCTGGCGGGCAGCGTATACAGCTCGGCGACGGTGCAGGTGGCCGCGAGCTCAATTCCGGCTTCGGACACGGTGACGGCCGGCCAGTCGGTGGAGCCGAGGTCCAGCAGCCGCCTGAGCGGTTCCGCGCCAAAGGCATAGCTGCCGTAGGAGAACAGTACGGTACCGCCAGCCAGCCAGGCGTCCCCGGGCTGCCAGTCGGCCGGGTCCGCGGTGCGGACCACGGCCTCGATGGTGTTCATGTCCATGGTGCCTCCTGGTGCTGCCGGAGTGTGGTGCGGAGTGCGGCGGGTCGGTGTGGTGCGGAGCTTGGTGGTGCTGGTCAGTGGTGGTTGTCCTGTGGCGGCTGCGGTCGTGAGCATATTCTCGCCCCTCACCCCCGCAGGGGAAAGCACCGCCCCAGCCCCGGTGCGCCGGAATCCGCTGCACTTTCGGACTTCCGCGGCCCGGATCCCCGCCGCGCCAGTCCGAAAACGCCGCGAAAAACGCAGGCCAGCCACCTGAGTGCACGGATCGCGGCCGGTGTAGCCTTGAGCATAATTCGTGGCCCCGGTCACGTACCCTGGGAGCAGCAGGCAGGGTTGTAATGAGCTGACGTCAATTGGCGCCGGCTCTTTTTGTGGGCCGGCGGAGAATGCAACGAACGTGAAATGCGCAGGAAATTTCTATGTGGGATTTTGATTCCACATACCGGAAGTTGGGAACTGCACCATGAACAGCAAGATCGTCCTCGGACAGAACCAGTACGGTAAGGCCGAAGTCCGCGTCGTGAAAATCACCCGCGACACGGCGCGCCACGAAATCGAAGACCTCAACGTCACCTCGCAGCTCCGCGGCGACTTTGCCGCGGCCCACCTTGCAGGCGACAACAGCCACCTGGTGGCGACGGATACACAGAAGAACACGATCTACGCCTTCGCCCGGGAGGGCATCGGCTCACCGGAGGCATTCCTGCTCCGCCTGGGCGAGCACTTCGTGTCAAGCTTCGACTGGGTGTCCGGCGGCCGCTGGGAGGCCGACTCCTACCGCTGGGACCGCATCCAGGCCCATGGCGCGGCCCACGACCATTCCTTCGTACGCAGCGGCCAGGAAGTCCGGACGGCGGTGCTGGTCCGCGACGGCGCAGACCGGCACCTCATCTCCGGGCTCAAGGACCTCACCGTCCTCAAATCCACGGAGTCCGGCTTCGCCGGGTACCCGCGGGACAAATACACCACCCTGCCGGAAACCACCGACCGGATCCTCGCCACCGACGTTTCCGCCCGCTGGCGCTTCACAACCGGCACGGACTTCAGTTCCCTCGATTTCAACAGGAGCTACGGCGACGTCAAGGCCCTCCTGTTGGAGGCCTTCACCGAAAAGTACTCGCACGCCCTGCAGCAGACCCTGTTCGACATGGGCGCCAAGGTCCTGGAAGCACACAGCGAGATCGACGAAATCAAATTTTCGATGCCCAACAAGCACCACTTCCTGGTGGACCTCTCGCCGTTTGGCCTCGACAACCCCAACGAGGTGTTCTTCGCCGCTGACCGCCCTTACGGCCTGATCGAGGCGACAGTCCAGCGCGAGGACGCGGAACCGGCCGAGGCCGCCTGGTCCGGCATCGCGGGCTTCTGCTAGGAAACTGACTCCGCGCCGCTCCGGAGGAAGCTCAATTCGTTTGCCGGAATCCATGGCCGGGGAGGCTATTGTGTTCGCCATGGCCAACGCCCGCAGGAAAGCGTTCCGGTCACGGCGTCACGCCGGGTTCGGAACCGGGTTCGGAACCTGGTTCGCCGCCTGATTCGCAGTCTAGGAAAGGACACAATGGCTCTCACCATTTCAGCCCACAGCCCTGTTGACCGTGCGGAGGAGATCCTCACTCCCGAGGCCCTGGCCTTCATCGAGGAGCTGCACCAGCGTTTCGCCGCCACCCGCGGGGACCTGCTCAAGGCCCGCGCGGTCAAACGCGAGGAAGTGGCCCGCACCGGCCGGCTGGATTTCCTGCCGGAGACCCGCGACATCCGCGCGGGCAACTGGACGGTCGCGCCCGCCCCGGCGGCACTGCAGGACCGACGGGTGGAAATGACGGGCCCGGCCGCACCGGCCAAAATGGCGATCAATGCGCTGAACTCCGGGGCGAAGGTCTGGCTCGCCGACTTGGAGGACGCCAGTACCCCCACTTGGTCCAACGTGATTGAGTCGATCCTGAACCTCCGCGACGCCGCGGCGGGCACCCTGGCCTACACCTCCCCGGAAGGGAAGGAGTACCGGCTCCGCACCGATGCCCCGCTCGCCGTCGTCGTCGCACGCCCGCGCGGCTGGCACATGAGCGAGCGCCATCTGCTGATCGGCGGCGAGCACACTGTGGGCGCGCTGGTGGACTTCGGCCTGCACTTCTTCCACACTGCCAAGCAACTGGTGGAGAACGGCCAGGGCCCGTATTACTACCTGCCCAAAATGGAGAGCCACCTCGAGGCCCGACTCTGGAACCAGGTCTTCGCCTTCGCGCAGGACTACCTCGGCATCCCGCAAGGCACCATCCGTGCCACCGTCCTGATCGAGACCATCCCGGCCGCGTTCGAAATGGACGAGATCCTCTACGAGCTCCGCGACCACGCCTCCGGCCTGAACGCCGGGCGCTGGGACTACCTGTTCAGCATCATCAAGTATTTCCGCGACGCGGGCCCGCGCTTTGTCCTGCCGGACCGCGCCACCGTGGCCATGACGGCTCCGTTCATGCGGGCCTACACCGAACTGCTGGTCAAGACCTGCCACCACCGCGGCGCCTTTGCCATGGGCGGCATGGCGGCGGTCATTCCGAACCGCCGCGAACCCGAGGTGACGGCCCAGGCCTTCGAGAAGGTGCGCGCGGACAAGACCCGCGAGGCGAACGACGGCTTTGACGGTTCCTGGGTGGCCCACCCGGACCTGGTGCCGGTCTGCCAAGACGTCTTCGATGCGGTCCTGGGCGAGCGGCCGAACCAGCTGGACCGGCAGCGCCCGGAGGTTACGGTCACCGCGGACCAGCTCCTGGACATCGCCTCCGCGGGGGGCACGGTCACCGAGGCGGGGCTGCGGCTGAACCTCTATGTCGCCGTCGCCTACACCGCCGTGTGGATCTCGGGCAGCGGCGCCGTCGCCATCCACAACCTGATGGAGGACGCCGCGACGGCGGAAATCTCGCGGTCCCAGGTCTGGCAGCAGATCCGCAACCAGGTGGTCCTCGCCGACACCGGCCGGACCGTGACCCGCGAGCTCGTCTCCGGGATCCTGGCCGAGGAAACCGCGAAGCTCCGCGGCGAGGTGGGCGAGGAGGCTTTCGCGAAGCACTACCTTCCCGCCAGCAGGCTGATCGGCGAGCTGTGCCTCTCCGAGGACTACACGGACTTCCTCACCGCTCCGGCCTACGAACTGGTGGGCTGAGCCGTGGACCTGCCTCCGTCCGGTTCCCTCACGGGCGCCGACCTGAGCAGGATCGATGCCCAGCTGGCGGCGACGGACCGGCTGCTGGAGCGGAACTATCCGGGCGACGACGGCACCCGCCAGCCCGTGCACACGGTCTACGTCCCCGCAGACCACTTCACTCCGGGCTTCGCGGCCGACTGGGGCGCCCGGGCGCTGGCTGCCGCCGACGACCACGGCGGCCTGGAACGGCTGGGCGCCCTGCTCGGCCAGGACCCCGCTCTGGCCGCCGCTGTCGCATCCCGCGTGTCGGCGAAGCTCGGCAGCGAGCCGATCGAGGATCTCCGGCTGGACTTCGAGGACGGCTACGGGGACCGGGGTGACGACGTCGAAGACGCCGACGCCGTCGCGGCTGCGGCCGCCGTCGCTGCCGCGGTAGCGGACGGCAGCGCCCCGCCGTTCATCGGGATCCGGTTCAAGTGCTTTGAGGCGCCCACCCGTGCCCGCGGGCTGCGCACGCTGGATCTGTTCGTCTCCGGCCTGGCCGCCGCCGGGGAGCTGCCGGCAGGACTGGTCCTCACGCTGCCCAAGGTCAGCACCGTGGCGCAGGTGCAGGCGATGGCGTACGCCGTGTCCCGGCTGGAGGACCTGCACTCGCTGCCCGCAGGCCGTCTGCGGTTTGAGGTGCAGGTGGAAACGCCGCAGCTGATTCTGGGCCCGGACGGCACGTCGCCGGTGGCGCAGCTTCCGCACGCCGTCCCGGGCCGGATCAGCGCCCTGCATTACGGGACCTACGACTACTCGGCATCGCTGCAGATCTCGGCGGAATACCAGTCGATGGAACACCCGGTGGCGGACTACGCCAAGAACGTGATGCAGCTTGCCGTCGCGGGCACCGGAATGCGGCTCTCCGACGGGTCCAGCAACGTTCTGCCCGTCGGCGAGGGGGTGCTGGACGCCTGGCGGCTCCATGGCCGTCTGGTCCGCCGCTCGCTGGAACGCGGCTACTACCAGGGCTGGGACCTGCACCCCGCCCAGCTGCCGAGCCGCTTCTCCGCCACCTATGCGTTCTACCGGCAGGGCCTTCCGGCTGCCGCCGCGCGGCTTCGCCACTACGTGGAGCGCACGGCCGGCGGCGTTCTGGATGAACCTGCCACTGCCAGGGCCCTGGCGGCCTTCGTGCTGCGCGGCCTCCAGTGCGGTGCCGCCGGCGCCGGGGAAGTCCGCGAACTGACCGGCCTTGGCCTGCCCCAGCTGACCGTCCTGGCCCACCCCCGGCTGGCACAACCGGCCGGCTCCTCCAACCACTGACCCGTTCACCCAGGAGCGCACGCATGAGCAACTACTTCTCACCCGAAGGCGGCCTGCCGCCGCAGACCCAGCTCCTCACCGACCGCGCGGTGGTCAAAGCGGCCTACACAGTCATCCCCAAAGGCGTGCTGCGCGACATCGTCACGTCCAACCTGCCCGGCTGGACCAGAACCCGGGCCTGGATCATCGCCCGGCCCATCGCCGGATTCTCGACGACGTTCTCGCAGCTGATCGTGGAAGTCGCGCCGGGCGGCGGCAGCCTCAAACCCGAGGCGGAGACCGGCGTCGAAGGCGTCATCTTCCTCACCCAGGGTGAGCTGACGCTGACGCTCGACGGCGAGGTCCACCATCTGGAGGCCGGCAGCTACGCCTACCTCGCTGCGGGCTCTGGCTGGAGGGTCTCCAACGATGCTGCCGAGGGGGCTGCGAGTTTCCAGTGGATCCGCAAGGCCTATGAGCCGCTGGAGGGCTTCACGGCGAAGTCTTTCGTGACCCGGGACCAGGACGTCGAGCCGCAACCGATGCCGGACACCAACGGCGTCTGGGCGACCTCGCGCTTCGTGGACCCGGACGATCTGGCCCACGACATGCACGTCAACATCGTCACGTTCCAGCCCGGCGGGTCCATCCCGTTCGCCGAAACCCATGTGATGGAACACGGGCTCTTCGTCCTGGAGGGCAAAGCCGTCTACCGGCTCAACGACGACTGGGTGGAGGTCGAGGCCGGCGACTTCATGTGGCTCCGCGCCTTCTGCCCGCAGGCCTGCTACGCCGGCGGGCCCGGCCCCTTCCGCTACCTGCTCTACAAGGACGTCAACCGCCAGATCCGCCTCACCTGAGCACGGCCGGGTCCCCCGGGTGCTTGGTGATGCTTGCTAGCCTGAGGTTGTGAAGTACGAGTCCCTGTGGATCGGAATGCTCCTCGGCGCCGCCATCGGCCTGGCCATCGGGGTTGCCACGGCGGACAAGCCGTTCACAGGCCTCCTGATCGGCATTGGCGTCGGGGCACTGGTGGGCCTGGCGGCCCGGAAGGACCCCACGAAGGGGTAGCCGTGGATCAGGCCCTGCCCGCACCGGAAAGAACCCACATGACATATTCCGTGAACTGCTCCATCCTGCTGACCGAACTGCCCCTCCTTCAGCGGCCCGCCGCGGCAAAGGCCGCCGGCTTCGACGCCGTCGAGTTCTGGTGGCCGTTCGCGTCGTCAGTCCCGGGAGACGCCGAACTCACCCGGTTCGAGCGCGCGGTCACCGACGCGGGCGTCCAGCTCACCGCCCTCAACTTCAGTGCCGGAGACATGCCGGCCGGGGACCGGGGCCTGGTGTCCTGGCCGGAGCGCAGCTCCGAGTTCAAGGACAACATCGACGTCGTGGCCGGCATCGGCGGACGGCTCGGCTGCGCATTCTTCAACGCCCTCTACGGCAACCGGCAGGACGGGCACACCCCCGAATCGCAGGACGAACTGGCGGTCATCAACCTCGCGGCCGCGGCGGCCGGCGTGGCCCGCATTGGCGGCACCGTCCTGCTCGAACCGCTCAGCGGCGCGCCGCACTACCCGCTCCGCACCGCCGGGGACGCCCTCCGGGTCATCTCCCGGGTGACCGGGGCAACGGGCGCGGGGAACATCAAGCTCCTCGCCGATTTCTATCACCTCGCGGTCAACGGCGAGGACGTGGCCGCTGTCACCGAAAAGCACGCCCCCGACTTCGGCCACATCCAGATCGCCGACAACCCCGGCCGCGGCGCTCCCGGAACCGGTGAACTGCCCCTCGGCGAGTGGATCGCGCGCAGCCGCCAACTCGGCTACGCGGGCTACATCGCCCTCGAATATAAAGAACCCGCGGAAACCGCCTTCGACTGGGCCCTCCACCAGCGCGCGTCCTGATTTACGACGGCGGCGCCAAAACAGAACCGCGGCAGTGAGTCAGGAGAGACTGAATGTCCGAGGAATCCTTCGACCTCGTCATCCGGGGCCAGCGCGTCCTGGCGGCGGCCGGGACTGCGCCGCGCGAAGTGGGAGTGCGCCTAGGAAAAATCGCTGCCATCGAGCCGCTCGGCAGCGGCCTGCACGGCGCCGACGTCATTGAACTCGCGGACGACGAATGCCTGCTTCCCGGGCTCGTGGACACCCACGTCCACGTCAACGAGCCGGGCCGCACCGACTGGGAGGGCTTTGCCTCCGCAACCCGGGCCGCGGCGGCCGGCGGCGTGACCACCATCATCGACATGCCGCTCAACAGCATCCCGCCCACCACCACGGTGGACGGCCTCAAACTCAAACGCGCCGCCGCCGAGGACCAGGCGTTCGTTGACGTCGGGTTCTGGGGCGGAGCCGTCCCCGGCAACAAGACGGACCTCCGCCCGCTGCACGACGAGGGCGTCTTCGGCTTTAAGTGTTTCCTGCTGCCCTCCGGCGTCGACGAGTTCCCCCAACTGGACGCCGGGGAGCTGGAAGCGGACCTGGCCGAACTCAAGTCCTTCGATGCGCTCATGATCGTCCATGCCGAGGACTCCCGCACGATCGACCGTGCGCCGCACGCGGGCGGGCCCGAGTACGCCAAATTCCTGGCGTCCCGGCCACGCGGCGCCGAGAACGAGGCCATCGCCGAGGTGATCGAACGCGCCCGCCGGACCGGGGCCCGCGCCCACATTCTGCACTTGTCATCATCGGACGCCCTGCCCCTGATCGCCAGCGCAAAGCGCGACGGCGTCCGGCTCACCGTGGAGACCTGCCCGCATTACCTCACCCTCACGGCCGAGGAAATCCCCGACGGCGCCACCGCCTTCAAGTGCTGCCCACCGATCCGCGAGGCCTCCAACCGGGAACTGCTCTGGAAGGGCCTCCAGGATGGCACCATCGACTGCATCGTCTCCGACCACTCGCCCAGCACCCTGGACCTCAAGGACCTGGAAAACGGCGACTTTGCCGTGGCCTGGGGCGGGGTTTCCTCACTCCAGCTGGGCCTGTCCCTGATCTGGACGGAAGCCCGGCACCGCGGCATTCCGCTGGAACAGGTCGTGTCCTGGCTGTCCCGGAAGCCCGCCGCACTCGCCCGGTTGACCAACAAAGGCCAGCTCGCTCCGGGATACGACGCCGATTTCTGCATCTTTGCCCCCGACGGGACCTTCGTCGTGGACGTAACCCGGCTCAAGCACAAGAATCCCATCACCCCCTACGACGGCAAGGCACTCTCCGGCGTGGTCCGCAGAACCTTCCTGCGCGGACAGGAGATCGACGGCAGGACTCCCCGCGGAAGACTGCTGCGCCGCGGCGGAACCTGACGGCCCCGGCAAACGGCGCATGTCCCCCGGTGGCGGATCTGCACGGGCGCCGCCAAAGTCCGCGGGCTGGCGGAATACAGCACCCAACCCAGTGGTTGTGCAACGGAAGACCGCTGTATCCCTAACTCCAACGAACACCCAAGGATCCCCCATGAGCCAGCACCCGACCATCAAGCTCCAGCCCGGAACCCCCGCCCCGGAATTCACGCTCCCGGACGCCGCAGGACACAAAGTTTCACTGGCCGACTACCGCGGCAAGAACGTCATTGTGTACTTCTACCCGCAGGCCGCCACTCCGGGCTGCACCACCGAAGCCTGCGATTTCCGCGACAGCCTGGCCTCCCTGCAGGGTTCCGGCTATGACGTACTGGGCATCTCCCCCGACGGGTCCGAGGCACTGGCCCGGTTCAGCGGCGACTTCGCGCTGACCTTCCCGCTGCTCGCCGACGAGGACCACGCCGTCGCCCTGGCCTACGGCGCCTGGGGCGAGAAACTCGTCCGGGGCGAGATCACCGAGGGACTCGTCCGCTCGACGGTCGTGGTGGACCCGGAGGGCAACGTCAGGCTGGCCCAGTACCAGGTCAAGGCGGAGGGACACGTCGCCGCGCTGAAGGAAGAGCTGGGCGTCTAGGCACACTGCGATTCCGCGGCGCTTTCGGACGCGCGCACCCCGGATCCACGCCGCGCGTGTCCGAAACTGCCGCGCCTGTCCGAAACCGCCGCGCTGGCCTACGCCCGCGTCCCTGCCACGATGGTGGCGGTGGACCGGAGCCGGATGGCGCCGTCGTGTTCGTAGCGGCCCAGCAGCTCGAAGACGTCGGAGCGGATCAGCTCTTGGGATTCCCGGTCCGCCCGCGCGAGGCCGACACCGACCGTGGTGGCAATCTCGGTCATGAACTCCCAGTAGAGCTCCGGGGTCGCGTGAACCAGGTCCGTGCTGACCTTCCGCTCGCTGACGTCCACCAGTCCGGCCTCCTTGAAGACCCGGGCCATGAACCCCTGCGCGGCGCAGCGGAACAGCCCGGGTGCGCCCGTCCTGGGCACCGGCAGCTCGGTATGGCGCGCAATCGTCCCGAGGATCAGGGTGGCCCACGGGTTCTCGGCGGCCCGGCCCCAGACAGCGGCGCTGATCCGCGCGCCCGGCTTGGCCACGCGCGCCATTTCCTCCACTGCGGGCGACACCCTGGGGAAGTACATGAATCCGAAGCGACACAAGACCGCGTCGAAGGTACTGTCGCCGAAGGGCAGCTTGGCGGCATCGCCGACGGCGGTGTGCACATTCGCCAGCCCGCGGGCCGCCGCCTTCTCGGACGCCACACGCAACATCCCCTCAGAAATATCCAGCAGGGCGACGCTGCCGTGCGGGACGAGGGCGGCCGCGGTGAGACCAGGTTCGCCGGTTCCGGCGGCGACGTCGAGGACTGCGGCATCCGGGCGGAGCCTCGCCTCCTCGATCACTGCATCGCCAAAGGGGGCATGCCAGCCGAGCACTTCCGCGTCCCATTTCCGCCAGCCTGTGGAGAACTCATCCCAGGTGCTGCGCTGCTGGTCCCTGATCCACTCTGCTGAGGCTGACATGGCGCTCCTAGGCCGTTCCGTGCCCTCCCCACCCCCTAGTGTGCCCCCGCCGACGCGGCGGTAGCAATGGTTGCCGGGGCAGTAGGCTTAACGGCATGTCTACCCCCGAAAACTCCGGCACCGCAGGCGAGCAGCACGTCCCCGAACGGCGCCAGGTCAGTGTGCGCCGGGCGCCGAAGTACGTGCCGTTCCTCGTCCTGGGCGGGCTCCTGGGCTTCGGCGTGGCTGCCTTCCTCGCCTACGGCCTCCCGGGTGACGAAAGCTACGATGCCAGCGCCGTGTTCGGCTTCTTTATGATCCTGTGCGGTGCGGGCGGCGTCATTCTGGGTGGCCTCGCGGCGCTCATCCTGGACCGTCTCAGCGTGCGCCGGGCCAAGCGCGCCGTCGTCGAATCCGTCCCGGATTCCGCTCTTGACCCCGAGGATGAGCAGGGCGCCTGAGCCGGCCGCAGGTCACAAACCGGCCGCCGGGAAAGTCCTAGCGCACAACGTGAGATAATCGACCAGTGGCACGCGGCGATGGAAAACTTTCTCATGACCTTCTCTCTGGCGAAAAAGGCCCTCAGGACGCATGTGGCGTCTTTGGGGTCTGGGCTCCCGGCGAAGAGGTTGCAAAACTCACCTATTACGGGCTGTATGCACTGCAGCACCGCGGTCAGGAGTCTGCTGGTATAGCCACCAGCGACGGCAAGCGGATCAACGTCTACAAGGACATGGGGCTCGTATCCCAGGTCTTCGACGAGACAACGCTCAACACCCTGACCGGGCACCTGGCCGTCGGCCACTGCCGTTACTCGACCACTGGCGCCAGCCACTGGGCCAACGCGCAGCCCACCCTGGGCGCGACTGCGACCGGCACCGTGGCGCTCGCCCACAACGGCAACCTCACCAACACCGCCGAGCTCAAAGCCATGATCGAGGACCGCAACGGCGGCCAGCTCAGCGGCGAAATGAAGCAGGGCAACACCTCCGACACCGCCCTCGTCACCGCCCTGCTGGAGGGCGAAGAGGGCAAGTCGCTCGAAGAGACGGCCATGGAACTGCTGCCCAAGATCAAGGGCGGCTTCTGCTTTGTCTTTATGGATGAAGGCACCCTCTACGCGGCCCGCGACACGTACGGAATCCGCCCGCTCTGCCTCGGCCGGCTGGAGCGCGGCTGGGTCGTTGCCTCCGAGCAGTCCGCCCTCGCCACCGTCGGCGCGAGCTTCATCCGCGAAATCGAGCCCGGCGAGTTCATCGCGATCGACGAGGACGGCGTCCGCTCACAGCGCTTCGCCGAGGCGACGCCCGCAGGCTGCGTCTTCGAGTACGTCTACCTCGCCCGCCCGGACGCCTCCATCGCCGGCCGCTCCGTGTACGAGTCCCGGGTGGAAATGGGCCGCCAGCTGGCCCGCGAAAACACCCAGGAAGCGGACATCGTCATCCCGGTCCCGGAATCCGGCACCCCCGCGGCGGTGGGCTACGCGGAGGAATCCGGCATCCCGTTCGCCCACGGTTTCGTCAAGAACTCCTACGTGGGCCGGACGTTCATCCAGCCCTCGCAGACGCTGCGCCAGCTCGGCATCCGGCTCAAGCTCAACGCCCTCGAATCCGTCATCCGCGGCAAGCGTGTGGTGGTCGTTGACGACTCGATCGTCCGCGGCAACACCCAGCGCGCCATCGTGCGGATGCTCCGGGAAGCGGGCGCCGCAAGCGTCCACATCAAGATTTCCTCCCCGCCGGTCAAGTGGCCGTGCTTCTACGGCATCGACTTCGCCTCCCGGGCCGAGCTGATCGCCAACGGCGCCACGATCGACGAAATCACCCAGGCCATCGGCGCCGACTCGCTCGCCTACATCTCCGAAGACGGCATGATCGACGCCACCCGGCAGCCGCGCGAACGCCTGTGCACCGCCTGCTTCACCGGCAAGTACCCGATCGAGCTTCCCGCCGCGGACAAGCTCGGCAAGAACCTGCTCGAACGCACCGATCTTGGCGGTCTCCCCACAGCTGTCAGCTCCCCCGCCCCGCCGGCAGCCGTCCCGGCCGCCTCCGACGTCGATCCCGGCACCACCCGGGATGATGACCCGGCCGAGAAGGCCGGAGCCACCGGCTGCGACCCGGGCCCGGACGCCGAATTCGAAGAACTGCTCACCGATGCCGATCGCATTGATCGCACCATTGCTGCCGACAAGAAAGAGCCCGTATGACTTCCGCCTCCCCGGCCGCTGACATGAACGCCGCCCAGAACACCGTCGGCATCACCTACGCTTCCGCCGGCGTCGACGTCGAAGCGGGCGACCGCGCCGTCGAACTGATGAAGGACGCCGTCAAGGCCACCCACAACGCCTCGGTAATTGGCGGCGTCGGCGGCTTCGCCGGCCTGTATGACGTCTCGAAGCTGCTGACCTACAAGCGCCCGCTGCTCGCCACCTCCACCGACGGCGTCGGCACCAAGGTCGCCATCGCGCAGGCCATGGACATCCACGACACCATCGGTTTCGACCTGGTCGGCATGGTGGTCGATGACATCGTGGTGGTGGGCGCCGAGCCGCTGTACATGACCGACTACATCGCCTGCGGCAAGGTGGTCCCGGAGCGGATCGCAGACATCGTCCGGGGCATCGCGGCCGCCTGCTCGGTGGCCGGCACAGCCCTGGTGGGCGGCGAAACGGCCGAGCACCCCGGCCTGCTGGGCGAGCACGAGTACGACGTCGCCGGTGCCGCCACCGGTGTTGTCGAAGCCGCCGACCTGCTGGGCCCGGACCGCGTCCGCGCCGGCGACGTGGTGATCGGCATGGCCTCCTCCGGGCTGCATTCCAACGGCTACTCCCTGGTCCGCCGCGTCATCAACCACGCCGGCTGGGCCCTGGACCGCCACGTCTCGGAATTCAGCCGCACACTGGGCGAGGAGCTCCTGGAGCCCACCCGCGTCTACGCCGCCGACTGCCTGGACCTGGCCCGCACCTTCCCGGTGAACGGCTCCGCCGCCGGCCAGGCGGTGCACGGCTTCAGCCACGTAACGGGCGGCGGGCTCGCCGCCAACCTGGCCCGCGTCCTGCCGCAGGGCCTGCTGGCCACCGTGGACCGTGCCACCTGGCAGCTCCCGGCCATCTTCCGGCTCGTCGCCGAGCTGGGCAACGTCCCGCTGGCCGACCTGGAGCGCACCCTGAACCTTGGTGTGGGCATGGTTGCGATCGTCTCCCCCAAGGCTGCGGACGCCGCAGTGAACCGCCTCAACGAGCGCGGGCTGCCGGCGTGGGTGATGGGCACTGTGGAGGAAAACTCGGACTCGATCGTGAAGACCGGCCCGGACTACGTCCAGGGCGCCAAGGGTGTCGACGGCGGCGCCGTCCGGCTGGTCAACGCCTACGCCTGACCCCCACCTGACCCTCATCGAGTGCTCCGTAACTGCCGTTTAGCCCCCTCAAAACGGCGGTTACGGAGCACTCGATCTGTGTTTAAACCTCCAGGACGCTGAACACGCCGCCCTGCGGATCCTCAAGAGTGGCGATGGTGCCGGCTTCCTCGGCCTCGTCCGGTTCAATCAGCACCGTGCCGCCGGCGGCCACCGCCGCCGCGACCGCGTCGGCGACGCTGGACACCCCGAAGTACACCTGCCATCCCGGCTTGAGCGTGCCCTCGGCCTCCGCGGGGACCGCAGCGATCCCGGCCACTTCCGCGTCGTTTACCATCAGCGTGGTGTACTTGCCGCCGTCGTCCTGCGGGTATTCGGTCACGCTGTGACCGAAAAGCTGCTGGAAGAATCCGACGGCGGGCTGCGGCTCGGGCGTCAGCAGTTCGGCCCACGCCAGGGAGCCGGGTTCCCCGCTGCGGGCAGTACCGAAGTGGCTTCCGGCCTGCCAAGCGCCGGTGGTGCCCCCTCCGGGCGGGGCGAAGAAGACCATCACTCCTGTGCCGCCCACGTCCTCGGGGCCGAATTCCAGCGTGCCGCCGGCGTCGACCATGCTGTCAGCGAGCCGTCCGGCGTCGGCGGTGGCGAAGTACGCGTTCCACTGCCCGGGCGCCCCGGCGGCCGCCTGCTGCGGGTTCTGCGGCGCGATCACGGTGACCAGGTCCTCGCCGAGGAATGCCTGCGCGTAGCTGCGTCCGTCCGGGGTGGGCAGGTTCTCGTAGCGCCAGCCGAAAATGGCGGCGTAGAAGGCCTTGGCCGCTTCGACGTCACTGGTCTGAAGGTCCGTCCAGCAGACCTCTCCTTCGGTGAACCCCGTGTGCATGGTCATGGCAATCCCTCCGGAACAAAAAGTGGTGCGGGGCCGGTGGTGCCGGCAGGTTCAACCTAGCCTGAGGGCCCTGCTGGGACAACTGCGGACGGTTTGCCGCCCGGGGATCCGCAGGCAGCAGAAAACCCGCCGTCCACCCCCGTACTGGGAGTGGCCGGCGGGCCTGAATTCATGTGGTCGGCAATCCGCTAGCGGAAGAGCATGCCGGGAAGAAGTGTCGACTAACCTATCCGACGGGAATCAACCTCGTCGTCGTCCTCTTCCACATCGTCCGCGTACTTATCCACATAAGCCGAATAGTCTGGCTCAACCGGCTCGCCCGTGAAACGGCTCGGTGCACGAACCTCAGAGCTCTTGAGCTCACGCTGAAGCGCAGAATAGTCAGTGTTCGGGGAGTAGTACTTAATATCCCGAGCCTGCTTGGTAGCTTTTGCCTTTTGACGGCCGCGCCCCATGGCGTGACCCCCTTTTGTACTCGGACCGGAGGTGGTCACCATTGGCGTTAGTGAGGCCCCGGAATGTTTGGTCAATTTGTCGTACACCTAGATTACATGCTTTCAGCGGTAACTGCTCCCCGCGACGGCCGCTGTGGGCAGTGTCGCATGTGCCCCTGCTCCGGACTGCGCCCAATCGGCGTGCGGCCCACCCGGCAACTTAGATAGAGTTCCGTAGTGGACTTCCGGAAACGGGTCCCTCCGTCGGGCGCCCAGCCGCGGAAAAATGCACGGAAGTGGTGAAGTCTCAGTGACCGAAGAGAACGCGACGCCCGGCGGAATCAGCGGGTCCGGGATTCCCCCGGCCGGCGGGCCCGGCGACCAGTCCGCCCCGGCAGTCCCGCCGGCTGAGCCGTCTGCCGTGCCCCCGAAACCTTCGACGCCGCCGACGTCGGCGACTCCGGTTGTCCCCTCCGCGACCCCGATCACACCGCCCGTCCGGCCGTCCGGCTCGCCGGCGGGCCGGCCCCTCGCCGGGCAGCCCGGCCCGCGCGAGCCCCGAGGCGCCCAGGCCACGGGCGCCGCAGGTGCCGTTTTGGCGCGGGCCACCAAGGCCGCTTCCGGAAAGGCCTCGCAGCTGGGCGGCCTCGTACGCCGCCAGGCTCCCGCACGGATCGGCGCCGCGGTCGTCGCCGTCGTCGTTATGGGTCTGCTGATCTGGTGGTTGACCTCGTTGGGCGGCGGCACCAACAAGGCCGTCGCGGAGGCCTCCCCCGCTGCCGCCACGACACCGGCAGCGCCCCCGAGCCGGAGCACGCTGCCGCTGGAAGGCGTCGGCCCGCTGGAGTTCCAGCTCGGCGACTGCTTCCAGGATTTCGACCCGGAGGCGCCGCAGTCCACGATCGTGGCCTGCGCTGCAGGGCACTCCGCGCAGCTGATCGCCGTCCACCATTATCAGGAATCGGCCTCCTATCCCGGCCTGACCGCGCTGAAGGACAAAGGCCGCGAGACCTGTCGCAACGCGAAGCTGGCCGCCTCCGCCTCCAGCTACGAGCTGAAGCAGCGCAACGCCTACCCGAGCCCCGCGAGCTGGAACAACGGCGACCGCCGCGTGGACTGCTACGTCACCGCGGACACCGGGAACGTCATCATGGAATCGCTGGTTCCGTAGAAGACCGACCGCGGGTCCACGCCAGGTTTCGGCCCCGCACGCAACTGCCGGCCGGACACTTGTCCGGCCGGCAGTTGCTGTTTGGGGCCGGCGTACCTTAGCCCTTGCGGCTGACGGACAGCCCGCTGCCGGTGGAGGCGCCGCCGTCGGGCCGGTCCGACGCCGTGGCGCCGCCCATGGTGAGCTCCGTGAAGTCCGGGGCGGTGTCCACGAGCACGGTGTCGCCGTCGATGATTTCGCCGGCCAGGATGGCCTTGGCCAGCCGGTCGCCGATTTCGCGCTGCACGAGCCGGCGCAGCGGCCGGGCGCCGTAGGCCGGGTCGAAGCCGGTCACCGCGAGCCAGGCGCGGGCACCCTCGGTCACTTCGAGGTTGAGCCGGCGGCCCTTCAGGCGTTCGCCCAGTTCCTTGACCTGCAGCTCGACGATCCGCGACAGCTCCTCGACGCTCAGCGGGTCGAACAAAACCACTTCATCGAGCCGGTTCAGAAATTCGGGCTTGAAGGAGGCGTGCACGGTGGCCATCACGGCTTCACGCTTGGCGTTGGCGTCCAGGATCGGGTCGACCAGGAACTGGCTGCCCAGGTTGGAGGTCAGCACCAGGATCACGTTGCGGAAGTCCACGGTGCGGCCCTGGCCGTCGGTGAGGCGGCCGTCGTCGAGCACCTGCAGGAGGATGTCAAACACCTCGGGATGGGCCTTCTCGACCTCGTCGAGCAGCAGCACGGAGTACGGGCGGCGGCGGACGGCCTCGGTGAGCTGCCCGCCCTCCTCATAGCCCACGTAGCCGGGAGGGGCGCCGACGAGGCGGGCCACCGAGTGCTTCTCCGAATATTCGGACATATCGATCCGCACCATGGCGCGTTCGTCGTCGAAGAGGAAGTCGGCCAGGGACTTCGCAAGCTCGGTCTTGCCAACGCCGGTGGGGCCCAGGAACAGGAAGGAGCCGGTGGGCCGGTTGGGGTCGCTGATTCCGGCCCTGGCGCGGCGGACCGCGTCGGAGACCGCGGTGACAGCCTTGGTCTGGCCGATCAGCCGCTCACCCAGCACGTGCTCCATCTCCAGCAGCTTCTGGCTCTCGCCCTGCAGCATCCGGCCAGCGGGGATGCCGGTCCAGGCGGAGATGACCTCGGCGATGTCATCGGCGGTGACCTGGTCGGCCACCATCTGCCTGGATTTGTCCGGCACGGCCGCTTCTGCCTCGGCGGCGGCGTTCAGTTCCCGCTCCAGGGCGGGGATTTCGCCGTAGAGCAACCGGGAGGCCGTTTCCAGATCGCCTTCCCGTTCGGCCTTTTCCTCCTTGGAACGCAGCTCATCCAGCTTGGCCCGGAGGTCACCCGCCCGGTTCAGGCCCGCCTTCTCGGCCTCCCAGCGGGCGTTGAGCCCCGCGAGCTCCTCCTTCTTATCCGCCATGTCCGCGCGCAGGGCCGCCAGGCGTTCCACCGACGCCGGATCGGTCTCGCCAACCAGGGCCAGCTCCTCCATGGTCAGGCGATCCACCTGGCGGCGCAGCTGGTCGATCTCCTCGGGAGCGGAATCGATTTCCATCCGCAGCCGGGACGCGGCCTCGTCCACGAGGTCGATCGCTTTGTCCGGCAGTTGCCTGCCGGAGATGTAGCGGTTGGAGAGCGTGGCGGCGGCGACCAGGGCGGAGTCGGAGATGGAGACCTTGTGGTGCGCCTCGTAGCGTTCCTTCAGGCCGCGCAGAATGCCGATGGTGTCTTCCACGCTCGGCTCCCCGACAAAGACCTGCTGGAACCGGCGTTCCAGGGCCGGGTCCTTTTCGATGTTTTCGCGGTACTCATCCAGCGTGGTCGCACCGATCAGCCGCAGCTCGCCGCGGGCCAGCATGGGCTTGAGCATATTGCCGGCGTCCATGGAGCTGTCTCCGGTCGCGCCGGCCCCGACCACGGTGTGGAGTTCGTCGATGAACGTCACAATCTGGCCTTCGGAGCTCTTGATTTCCGCCAGGACCGCTTTAAGCCGCTCCTCGAATTCGCCGCGGTATTTGGCGCCGGCCACCATGGAGGCAAGGTCCAGGGCGATCAGGGTCTTGCCGCGCAGGCTTTCGGGTACGTCATTGGCGACGATCCGCTGGGCAAGTCCTTCGACGACGGCGGTCTTGCCGACGCCGGGTTCGCCGATGATGACGGGATTGTTCTTGGTCCGGCGGCTCAGCACCTGGATGATGCGGCGGATCTCGGCATCGCGGCCAATCACCGGGTCCAGCTTGCCGGAGCGGGCAATCGCGGTGAGGTCGGTGCCGTACTTCTCCAGCGCCTGGAAGGAGTTCTCCGGATCCGCATTGTCCACCTTGCGGTCACCACGGACGCCCGGGAGGGCTGCGAGCAGGGCCTCATGGGAGGCGCCGGAATCGCGCATCAGCTTCCCGACGGCGTCGCTGCCGGACGCGAGCCCCAGCAGCAGGTGTTCGGTGGAGACGAAGCTGTCGCCGAGCCGCTCAGCCTCGTTCTGGGCGTTCTTGATCGACTGCAGGGCGGTACGGGACAGCTGTGGCTGCTGCACCGACGTGCCGGAGGTGGCCGGAAGGGCCTTGATGGCGGTGCTGGCCTGGACGCTGACGGAATCCGGGTCCGCCCCGGTGGCGCGCAGAAGCGCGACGGCGACACCCTCGCGCTGGTCCATGAGCGCCTTGAGCAGGTGGGCCGGCTCGAGCTGGGGGTTGCCCGCCGTAGAGGCGTTCATGGCGGCTGCGGCAAGAGCCTCCTGGCTCTTAGTGGTGAATTTGGCGTCCAAAGGGAGCTCCTTTCGGGAACATGCTGGTATTAAAGTTGAGTGTACTCCGCTCAACTTTGCATCGGGTCCCTTTGGCTCCATGTTTGCCGACAGCGAAACGGCTGTCTAGGGCCGGAGTCCCCCGGACACCCGGGGCATCCCGCGGGGACCTGCGGGCGGGGCCTGCGGAGCGGGACATGCCCTCCGCGTGCGGGCACCCCTGGACATAGTCCCCATATGTCCGCTGCCCAAGACCAGGACGGGACACGCCCTCAAGACGCGGACCGCAGCACTGGACATGTCCCCGGTGCGCCTGGCACGTCCCGCAGCAGACCTCCTGGCCGTGGACACGGGGCAGGCGGGACGGGACATGCCCTCCGCTTGTGCGCACCCCTGGACATAGTCCCCATATGTCCACCGCCCAAGTCCAGGACCGAACATGCCCCCCCGGGGGCTATGGTGCATCCCGCGGGAAATGCCCTCCGCGCATGGGTACCGCTGGACATAGTCCCCATATGTCCACTGCCCAAGCCCAGGGCTGGACATGTCCCCATGGAGCGCGGCCCAAGGCTGGACATGTCCCCACAGAGCGCGGCCCAAGGCTGGACATGTCCCCACAGAGCGCGGCCCAAGGCTGGACATGTCCCGTTAAACCCATTCGACGGTCGGTCCCCCCAAGGAACCGACCGTCGAATGATGGGGCCGGTCCGATGTCGGCGGACAGGCTCCGGAGAGCGGGTCGGGGAACCGCTCCTGCAGGAATTGCGCTGTTCATGCACTATGTCACACATATGACAAATCTGTCACGTTCCTTTTGGGATGTTTCCCGTGGGTAGTCTTTGAACATGAACGAGACAGCGGCAGCGCAGCACCCCACGACCCGATCCGTTTTCCTGGACAAGGAGCACCCGGCCGCCTGGCGGGCCCTCAACGGGCTGGGCCTGAAATCCAAGGAGGCCGCGGAAGATGCCGGCCTGGACCGGACCTTGATCGAGCTGCTGAATGTCCGGATCTCGCAGATCAACGGCTGCGCCTATTGCCTCGACCTGCACGTGGGCGACGCCGTGAAGAACGGTGAATCCGCCCAGCGCCTGGCCGTCCTCCCGGCCTGGCGGGACACCGACCTCTTCACCGAAAAGGAGCGCGCCGCCCTGACCTTGGCCGAGGCCATCACCAACATCTCGGACGCCGGCGCCCGCGAGCACGAGGGCGCGGCGGCCAGGAGGCACCTCACGGACGCGGAGTTCTCCGCCATCAGCTGGCTCGTCATCACCATGAACGCTTTCAACCGGGTTTCGATCGTCAGCCAGCACCCGGTCCGCAAGGACCGCGGCTAGCCGGACTGGTCCCCACGCGTCACGCCGGGTAGATCGACACCGCAGCCGCCTTGACCACGAAGTAGACCTCGAGGCCGGGAGCCAGGCCAAGATCGGCGGAGGCAGCCGGGGTTACGTCCGCGGACAGGTCGCCGGCACGAACCCGGATCTGGTCCCCGTGCGGTTCCAGGTCCGTGACCGTGACGCGGAACGAGTTCCGCGGACTGCCGTGCGCCTCGCTCAGGAACACTGACACCGCCGCCGGCGCGAAGGCGGCCACACCGGCCTGTCCGGCGACAAGCGGCGCGTCGTGCTGGCCGGCGAACTCGAGCCCCTCGGCGGAGCGGATCCCGGCCGACGTCGCCGTCCCCGAGACCAGGTTCAGCCCGGCCAGCCCGGCGGCGAACCGGCTGCGGGGCCGCCGGAGGACGTCACGGGTCGGTCCGGCCTCGGTGATCCGGCCCTCCTCCATCACGATCACCCGGTCCGCGAGCATGTAGGCGTCCAGCACGTCGTGCGTGACGATGATGGCACTCCGCCCGGCCAGGACGCGCTTGAGCAGCCGCCGCAGCAGCGGAGCCGCATGGATGTCCAGGGCGGACAGGGGCTCGTCCAGCAACAGGACCTCCGGATTCACGGCCAGGGCACGCGCGGCCGCCACGCGCTGCGCCTGCCCGCCGGAGAGCTCCCCCGGCCGCCGGTCGGCGAGGCCGGCGGCGTCGACCTCGGCCAGCCAGTGCCGGGCGGTCTCACGGGCCTGGCGTTTGGGCACCCCCACGCTCCGGGGTCCGAAGGCGACGTTTTCGAGCGCGCTCAGGTGTGGAAACAGCAGCGGGTCCTGGGCCAGCAGGGCGGTTCCGCGGCGGTGCGGCGCGGTCCAGGTATGCACGCCGGCGGCGAGCTCGAACAGGATCCGGCCGTTCACTTCGGAGCGGCCGCTGTCCGGCCGGAGCAGCCCGGAGATCACGGCGAGCAGGGTGGACTTTCCGGCCCCGTTCGGGCCGAGCACGGCGACCGTCTCGCCGGGCGCCAGGCTTAGCGACACGTCGAAGCGGCGGTCGGCGAGGGCGGCGTCGAACGTGAACGTCATTACGCCACCCGCTCGGGCGTGCCACTGTCGGACGTCCTGGTGGCGCTGCCCGCCGGCGCGGGACCCCGGTAGGCGAGTCCGACGACGATGACCGCCACCACAACCAGCAGCAGGGACAGCGCGACGGCGGCATCGGCGTCGGTCTCGCGCTGCAGGTAGATTTCCAGCGGCAGCGTGCGGGTGACTCCCTGCAGGCTCCCGGCGAAGGTGAGGGTGGCGCCGAATTCGCCCAGGCTCCTGGCGAAGGAGAGCACGGCTCCGGCGGCGAGCCCGGGCAGGACCAGCGGAAGGGTGACCCGGCGCAGCACCGTACCGGGCCGCGCGCCGAGGGTTGCGGCTATCGCCTCGTACCGGCTGCCGGCCGACCGCAGGGCGCCTTCGAGGCTGACCACGAGGAACGGCAGGGCCACGAAGGTCTGGGCGAGCACCACCGCCGTCGTCGAGAACGCGATCTGGATGCCGGCGACTTCGAGGGTCCGGCCCAGCAGGCCCTGCCGGCCGAAGGCATAGAGCAGTGCGATGCCGCCCACGACCGGGGGCAGCACCAGCGGCAACAGGACGAAGGAACGCAGCAGCCGCTGGCCGGGGAAGTCGCCGCGGGCCAGCACCAGTGCCAGCGGCACTCCGAACAGCACACACAGCAGCGTGCTCGCGGCGGCGGTGCGGAGGCTCAGCCCCAGGGCGGTGAGGGACGATTCTGAGGTGACCAGCGGGATGAACTGCGGCCAGTTGACCCTGCCCACCATGGCCACGATCGGCAGCAGCACCAACAGCGCCCCGACCGCCGCCATGCCTGTGACCCAACGCGGAATCCCGTGATAGGCACTGTGTCTTCGGTGTGTCATGCGGTCCTAGGTGGTGCCGAAGCCGGCGTCGCCGAGGATTTTCCGGCCCTCGGGACCGAGGACCTCTGCCATAAAGGCGGCCGCGAGGTCCTTGTTCCTGCTGGTCCGCAGCGTGGCGATGGGGTAAATGTTCACGGCCTTCGAGGACTCGGCGAACGGAACTTCCGTCACCTTGCCGCCGGCAGTCCTGACGTCCGTGACGTAGACCAGCCCGGCGTCAGCCTCGCCCGCGACGACCTTGCCCAGGACATCGGTCACGGATGATTCCTCACTCACCGGCTGCAGTGCGATGCCGGTTTCCTTTTCGACCGTCTTCGTGGCCGCGCCGCAGGGAACCTGAGGCGCGCAAATGACAACCTTCACTCCCGGCCTGGCGAGATCCGCGAAGGCTGCGATGGATGCGGGGTTCGCCGGGGGCACTGCGATGGTCAGCACGTTGCTGGCGAAGTTTTGGGGCGAACCTTCCACGAGCGAGTCGTCGGCGACCTTGGCCATGTTCTTCGTGTCGGCAGAGGCAAACACGTCGGCCGGTGCGCCCTGGCTGATCTGGGTGGCGAGGTCGGAGGACCCGGCGAAGCTGAACATGATCCTGGCACCCGGGTTCCGGGCCTCGAACTGCTCGGCCAGCTTGGTGAAGCTGGCCTTGAGCGAAGCAGCGGCGAAGACCGTAATGGTCCCCGAAAGTTGCTCCGCGGCGCCGGCAGCGGGGGAACTTGAGCTGCCCGGCGAGCCGGGAGCGCCCGGGGCGCAGCCGGTGAGGCCGGCGGCCACCACGCCTGCCAGGAGGAACGCCGGGATGCGCCGGCCTGGGATTCTCATATGACGCCCTTGCCTTTGGGGGTTTCGATGATCACCGTGGTCGCCTTGACGACGGCGGTCGCGACCGAGCCGAGCTCCAGCCCGAGCTCCCGCACGGCCTCGCTGCTCATCAGGGACACCACGCGGAACGGCCCGCACTGCAGTTCCACCTGGGCCATGACGGTGTCGGCGGTAATGGCGGTGACGAGGCCGACGAAGCGGTTGCGGGCGGAGCTGCCCGCCTTGGCCGGGTCATCGGGAAGCTGGGACTGTTCCCGGGCGAGCCGGGCGAGTTCCAGCCCGTCGACGGCGAGCCGGCCGGCGTCGTCCCTCAGCGGGCTCAGGCTTCCGTTCTCGGTCCAGCGCCGGATGGTGTCATCGCTGACCCCCAGGAGACGGGCCGCCTCGGAAACGCGAATATTAGGCATATGGCAACACTAGCCCGCATTTGCGGAGTTGAGAGGGTATTGCATCCGTAGATCCGGAAGCCTGGAATCCCCGGGGGTGTGGTTGCCGGCGTTCCTGCACCCGGGTCCTCTAGCCGGGGTGCGGCCGTCGGACTTAAGATTTCCGCGGGGGGGTGGAGCCGCGGTCGCCTAGGAGCACCGCCGTGAAGTGGATTACACCTGTTGACCCCGGCTACGACGAGTCCAGAACTCTGTTCAACGCCATGATCGACCGCCGACCTGCGGTGATCGCACCCTGCAGCACCCCGGCGGAAGTCGCCGAGGCCCTGCAGTACGCCAGGGACCGCAGCCTGGCCGTCGCCGTCCGCGCCGGCGGTCACTCGGTGGCCGGCATGTCAATGAACGACGGCGGCCTGGTAGTCGATGTGCGGCCGATGAAGTCAGTCAGTGTGGACCCGGACGCCCGCACCGTCACCGCCGGGGCCGGTCTGACGTGCGGGGAGTTTGACCGGGCCACCCAGGAATATGGCCTCGCCCTCACCGGCGGCCGCGTCTCCACCACGGGCCTGGCCGGCTTCACGCTCGGCGGCGGCTCCGGCTGGCTCGAGCGGGCCTTCGGCTTCGCCTGCGACGACCTCATCTCCGTGGACTTGGTGACCGCCGCCGGGGAACAAATAACCGCGAGCGCGGCGGAGAACCCCGAGCTGTTCTGGGCCCTGCACGGCGGCGGCGGGAACTTCGGCGTCGCCACATCCTTCACGTTCGGGCTGCACCGGCTCGGGCCGAAGGTTCATGCGGGACTGTTGCTGTGGCCGGGTGACGCGGCTCCCGAGATCAGCCGGGGTTACCGCGAGCTGGCACTCGCGGCGCCCAACGAGGAATGCGCGACCATCCTCTATCTGACGGTCCCGCCCGAACCCTTGATGCCTCCGGAGATGGTCAACAAGATGGCGGTTGGCGTCGTCTACGCTTACGCCGGGGACGCTGCGGAAGGCGCAGCACACGCCAAGCCCTACCGGGAACTGGGCCCGACTGTGGACCTCGTGGAGGACATCGGCTACGCCGACTTCCAGTGCTCGCTCGACGACCCGCCGGGCAAGTACAACTACTGGAGCGCGGATTACCACGATGAACTCTCCGATGCCGCCCTGGACATCATCATCGATTCCGCACGCAACCTGCCGGGGCCGAGTTCCCAGCAGCTGATTGCCCACTGGGGCGGGGCGGTGGGCGGCCCGGCCGCGACGGCAACACCGCTGCTGAACAGGAACGCCAGCTGGGTGACCCACCCCTTCGGCCTGGGTGATTCACCGCAAGGCGGCCAGGATGCCAAGGCCTGGGTCAAGAGGTTCCGCCAGGACATCGCGCCCTACGCCAATGGCGGGGTGTGGCTGAACTTTATCGGCGACGAGGGCCAGGACCGGGTCCGTGCGGCCTTCGGGGACGAAAACTACGCGCGGCTGAGCCAGGTGAAACGGGAGTTCGACCCGGAGAACACTTTCCGGGGCAACCAGAACATCCGGCCCGCCGAGTCCTGATCCGCGGGCCTGTCCCCGTGCTTGCATCCCCCGGCTGTGAGACGGTTGGTAAGTAATGTGACCACCCGACAGTGGGAGACAAACCAGCATGGGCAGTCCGGAACAGTCAACACCCTGGAGCGACAGCCTGGGCCGCGCCAGCATCAGGACCGCGCAGGTCCTCCTGCTACTGGTCCTGTCCGTGGTGGTGGTCTACGGCCTGATCCAAGTGAAGCTCCTGGTGATTCCCGGCCTGCTGGCCCTGATCCTCGCTGCCGCGATCGCACCGTTCGTGCACTGGCTGCGCCGCCGCGGCTGGCCCAGCACGGCCGCCACCAGCCTGTCGTTTGTGGTGCTCCTGCTCGCGTTCGGCGCCGTGATCACCGGCATCGTCTTTGCCGTGATGAGCCAGGCCGATGAACTGGCCAGCAAGGCCACCGAGGGCTTCGACCGGGTCTACGCCTTCATCCGCACGGGCCCCATCCCGGTCGATGACCAGCAGATCCAGCAGGCTCGCGACGCCGTCATCGACTTCGCCACCAGCAGCACCGTCGGCGCGGGTGCCATCTCCGGGCTCAGCGCGGCCGGCAATTTCATCACCGGCGCCTTGCTTATGGCGGTGATCCTGTTCTTCTTCCTGAAGGACGGCGAGAGCATCTGGGCCTTCATGCTGCGGGCGTTCAAGGGCGGGAACCTGGTCAGGGCGCGCCGGGCGGGGGAACGGAGCCTCACCGTACTCGGCGGCTATGTACGCGGAACCTCGATTGTGGCCCTCGTGGACGCGTTCTTCATCGGCCTGGCACTGGTGATCATGGGCGTGCCGCTCGCCCTGCCGCTGGCCGCGCTGACCTTCATCGGAGCGTTCATCCCGCTGATCGGCGCCACTTTGGCAGGAGTCCTCGCTGCGCTCGTCGCACTGGTCGCCAACGGTCCGCTCGCGGCCCTGATCGTCGTCATCGTGGTGATCGTGGTGAACCAGCTCGAGGGAAACTTCCTGCAGCCCGTTGTCATGGGCCAGGCGCTCAACGTCCACGCCCTCGTTATCCTGCTGGCCCTCACGGCCGGCACCATCCTCGCCGGCATCATCGGCGCGATCCTTGCCGTGCCCCTCGTTGCCGTGGGCTGGGCCGCCATCAAGGCCTGGAATTCAGCGGACGTCACTCCCCAGGCCATCGCGGAGGCCGAGCATGAGACCCGGCAAAATGAAAAGGGCGAAGGGGTACGCTCCAAGCCGAAGCCTGCGCGGACGCAGGCGGAGGAACAGTCCGACACCGCGGCCACTGACGCCAGCCAGGGCTGAGCCCCCGCGCCCGCTGCGGCCCGCGCCCCGCGGCCGGATTAGACTTCCCCCATGGCCATCTACCTCGATCCCCCGCTCTGGCCGGCGCATGGAACGCACTTCTCGCACCTGATCTCGGACACCTCGCTGGAGGAGCTGCACACCTTCGCGGCGGCGGCCGGCATCCCGGACCGGGCGTTCGACGGCGACCATTACGACGTCGCCCAAGACCGGTACCGCGCCCTCGTGGCGGCCGGGGCCGTTCCGGTGGAGGGGCGGATCCTGGTCCGCAAACTGATCGCCAGCGGCCTGCGGATCCCTGCCCGACGGCGGAGCAGCTCACTTAAGCTCCCGCTGCTGACGCGCTGGAACGAGGTTCTCCCGGGCCATGATGCCCTGTTCCTGGACCTGCTGGACCGCTGGGGCGAGGAGCACCGGAAGTACCACGGCCGCACCCACCTCCTCGCGGTCCTGGAGGCCCTGGACCTCCTGACCGAGCCCGCCGCTCCGCCCCGCACCGTGCTGCTGGCCGCATGGTTCCACGACGCCGTCTACCGCGGCATCGCGGGCCAGGACGAGGAGGAGTCGGCCCGCCTCGCTGAGGACCGGCTGGCCCAAGCCGGCCTTCCCTTGTCCGAGGTGGATGAGGTGGCGCGCCTGGTGCGGATGACGGCCGATCACCAGCCGGAGGCCGGCGACGACGCCGCCGCCCTGCTCAGCGACGCCGATCTCTCCGTACTGGGAGGCGAGCCGGCAGCCTATGCCCGGTATCTGGCCGCCGTCCGGCAGGACTTCGCGCACATCGGCGACGACGACTTCGCCGCCGGACGCGCCGCCGTCGTCCGCCAGCTGTTGCAGCTGGATCCGCTCTTCCACACGGCGCGGGGCCGGGCCCTGTGGCTGGAGGCGGCGCAGCGGAACCTCAGGGACGAGCTCGGGTAGGCGGTTGACCGCAACGCGGGGTCAGGGGGTGCGGCGGAGGTGTTCGGCGAGGCGGTCGAAGGACTCGCGCCAGCCGACGCCGTGGCCGTCGCGGTTGTCGATGGTGTCGAATGGGCCCTGGAAAAACGTCATCCGGGTGCCGCCGTCGATCTCCTCCAGCTGGAAGGTCACCTCTGTCTCAAAGCCGCGGGTTCCGTCGGGCTTGTCCCAGGCGTGGGTGAAGACCAGGAGATTGGGCGGCTCGACGTCCGTGTGGACGCCGCTCCACCAGTGCTCCTCGCCGGTACTGTCCCGGACCATGCAGGCCCGGTAGAGCCCGCCGATCTCCAGGTCGGCATCGATGCTCTCGCGGGGAGTGTGGAAACCGCGCGGCCCCCACCACTCCGGGGCCTGCTCCGCGTCGGTCAGGGCGGCCCAGACGCGGGCGATGGGCGCCGGGAATTCGCGCGTGATGACCAGCACGAGGTCTTCGCCGGCAGCGGGGGCTTCGCCTTGGCCGGAGGTTGCCGGAACAGCGGTGACATGTTCGGACATTGCGGTACTCCTCATCAAAAACGGGCTAGTGGTAGCCCTTGCTGTAGGTCGTCACAAAGGGCCTGTCGCTCGGGACGATCTGTTTGCCCAGCGGCATGAGCGAGACCGGAATGAGCTTGAGGTTGGCGATCGCCAGCGGGATTCCGATGATGGTGATGGCCATGGCGAAGGCGGTGACCACGTGGCCGATCGCGATCCAGATGCCGGCGACCAGCAGCCAGATGACGTTGCCGAGCAGGGAAAACACCCCCGTGCCTCCCGGGCGGTCCACGACGGTGCGCCCGAACGGCCAGAGCGCGTAGTTCGCGATCCGGAACGAGGCGAGGCCCCACGGAATGGTGACGACCAGCAGGCAGCAGATGATCCCGGCCGCGAAGTAACCGAGGGCGAGCCAGAGCCCGCCAAAGAGCAGCCAGATAATGTTGAGCAAGGTCTTCATGGCTCTATTCTCCCCCGACGGACGACCATCCGGCCTAGGGGTTCACCCTGAACATTTCCTGAAATGCGTCCGGTGACGCGGCCGGAGGGCGGGCAGCTTTGCGAACGCCCGGAAGGGCATAATACTGGGATCATGCCTGGACTCCTGAAGCTTGCCCCGATCGTTGCCCTCGCCCGTTGCTCACGCGTCACACGCTGACACCGCCGCCCGGAACGCGCAGATGACAACCATCGGGGATCTTCTGGGCCCCATTCTCGAAGTCATGACGTGGGTGGGTTTTGTCCTGGGCCTGCCGCTGCTCGTGTGGGGCGGGAATGCCCGGCGGCACCGGTGCACGTGGACTGGGACCACCGGCACGGTGATCAGCGCCGGCGGCTTCATGGGATACCGCTGGACGGACCACCACGACGAGGACCACCGCTCGCTGCTGCCGGCAGCCGAGTCGCACGGCCTGGTGGTCGGGTCCGACGTAGACCTCTTCTACGATGTTTGCCACCCCTCCCGCTGGGGGCTCAAACCGCCGCGGCATGACAACGCGGCCTGGACCCTGGGCTGGATCCTCACCGGGGTGGGGATCCTGTCCACGGTCGGCGGCTTTGCCCTGTTGCTCTTCTAAGCGCCGGCAGGCCCGCTTGCTAGGCCTGTTTCACCAGGGCGGCCTCGACATTGATCTTGACCTTGTCGCTGACCAGCAGGCCGCCGGCTTCGAGGGCGGCGTTCCAGGTCAGGCCGAATTCCTTACGGCTGATGTCCGTCTCCGCACTGAACCCGGCGCGGGTGGCGCCGAACGGGTCCACAGCGACGCCGGTGAACTCGACTTCCAGATCCACCGGCTTGGTGATATCGCGGATGGTGAGGTCTCCGGTCAGCACGTAATCCTCGCCGTCGCCCCTGATTCCGGTGGCACGGAAGGTCATGTCCGGGTACTTTTCAACATCGAAGAAGTCGGCGCCGCGGACGTGGGCGTCGCGGTTCGCATCGCCCGAGTCGAAGCTGGCGGTCTTGACGCTGGCGTGCAGGCTGGAGTCCGCGAGGGAGTCACCGACCCGGGCCTCCGCCGCTGCCTCGTTAAAGCGGCCGCGGACCTTGCTGATGCCGGCATGGCGGACGCTGAAGCCGACTTCGGTGTGGGACATGTCCAGCGTCCAGACGCCGGGGGTCAAACCTTCGGGCAGAGTCACAACGGTCTCCTTCGCACGGGTGGCGGGCCGCGCCCGCCGGGTCATCGGGGTACTCCCCCAACAAGCCATGCTAGCCACGGTGCGGCGGCGCGGCTAGCCTTCCGCGCCGCCGCACCGGCAGTGCCCCTTACGCCCGGTTACGGCCGGTGCTTAGGGTGCCCAGCCGATCGCCGGAGCGATGTGCCGGACCACGGTGCCCAGCAGCTTGGCGTTGAAATCAACGCCGAGCTGGTTGGGGACGGTCAGCAGCAGCGTGTCTGCGGTCAGCACGGCGGCGTCGGCGGCCAGCTCTGCGGCTATGGCGTCGGGTGCGCCGACGTAGCTCCGGCCGAAACGGGCCACGAGCCCGTCGATCACGCCGACCTGGTCGCGTTTTTCCCGCAGGGCGCTGAGGCCGAAGTACCGCTGGTCCTCGTCGTCGACGATCGGCAGGACGCTGCGGCTGACCGAGACACGGGGCTCGTGTTGATGGCCGGCGCCGGCCCAGGCCTGGCGGTACCTGGCGATCTGCTCGGCCTGCAGCTGGTCGAAGGGCACCCCGGTGTCCTCGGTGAGCAGCGTGGAGCTCATCAGATTCATGCCCTGTTCCGCCGTCCAGACGGCGCTGGCCCGCGAGCCTGCGCCCCACCAGATCCGTTGGCCGAGGCCCGCCGAATGCGGCTGCACGGGCAGCAGCCCGGATCCGCCGCCCGCGTAACGCGGCTCTGCCTCCGCCATGCCGGCCCCCGAGATGGCGCGGCGGAACACTGCGGTGTGCCGCCGGGCCATGTCCGCGGCGGTCTCGCCGTCGGCCGGCACATGGCCGAAGGCGGCGGCCCCGTCGCGGGCAGGTTCGGGTGAGCCGCGGCTGATCCCGAGCTGCAGCCGTCCGCCGCTGATCAGGTCGGTCGCGGCGGCCTCCTCGGCCATGTACAGGGGGTTCTCGTAGCGCATGTCGATCACGCCGGTTCCCATTTCGATCCGGCTGGTCCGGGCGGCGACGGCGGCCAGCAGGGGGAACGGGGAGGCCTGCTGCCGGGCGAAATGGTGCACACGGAAGTACGCACCGTCGACGCCCAGTTCCTCGGCGGCGACGGCCAGTTCGATGCCCTGCAGCAGGGCGTCGCGGGCCGTCCGGGTGCGGGAGCCCTCGCCGGGGCCCCAATGCCCGAAGGACAAAAATCCGATGCGCTTCATGTCAGGCCCAACGCGGCGCGGTCCGGCGGCATTCCTGCCGCCGCGTTCAGGGCTTTGCGGCCGGGGACTTGGCCGCCGCCACGAAGTCCCGGATTTTGGCCAGATCCTTGACCCCTCGGGAGGACTCGACGCCGGAGGAGACGTCCACACCCCAGGCGCCCGCCTGCGAGGCGGCGCCGGCGACGTTGGCGGGGGCCAGCCCGCCGGCCAGCAGCCAATGGCGCCCGGCCAGCCCCTTGGCGCGGACCGAGGCGTAGTCCCAGGCCTCGCCGGAGCCGGGGACGGCGGCGTCGATCAGGAGCAGGTCCTCACCCCAGTCCGCGAACGCTTCGGGCGCGCCGGACATGGTGACGGCCCGGATGAGTTTGAGCCCGGCGTCGTGCACGGTGCGCACATCTGCCGGCGTGCGGTCGCCGTGGAGCTGGATCCACTTCAGCCCCGCTTCGCGGGCCAGGGCGACGGCGTCCCCCGCGGCTTCGTGCCGGAAAACGCCGACGGCGGGGATGCCCGCCGGGACGTGGGCCAGGAGGTCCCGGGCCTGCGCGGGGGTCACTTCGCGGGGGCTCCGGGTCAGGACGAAGCCGACGGCGTCCGCCCCGGCCTCCGCCGCGGTCCGGACCGACTCCGGGGTGCTGAGCCCGCATACCTTGACGAACATCCGGCTCCTTCTGCAGTTTTTGTCTGTTCCTGACGTTAGCAAGGACAGTGGCCCGGTGGCGCGCCGTGCCCCGAGGTTACGGTCCCCGCCGGCGCCGTGCGGTCCCGAATCCGCCGGCGGTCCCGGCGGATAGGGTGGAGGGATGCAGATCATCCGCTATGCCGAGCTGAAAGCCCAACCCTGGCGCAACGGCGGCGGGGTGACCCGCGAACTGGCCAGCCAGCCCACTGCTGTTCCCGCGCCGGACGGCTCGGGGCAGGCATCCGGCTGGGACTGGCGGGTGAGCATCGCCGAAATCTCCAAGGCCGGCGACTTCTCGGCCTTCCCCGGCATGGACCGCGTGCTCACGGTGGTCGAGGGCGAACTGCTGCTGCTGAGCGTCGACGGGGCGGAGCGCCCGCTCGAGAAGTACCGTCCGTTCCGGTTCTCCGGCGACGCCGCGGCGGCCGGGGCGCTGCCGACGGGCGACATCCGCGACCTGAACGTCATCACCCGCAGCGGCGCCTTCAAGGGCTACACCTCCATCATCGAACTCTCGAAGAAGCGGGCGCACCCTGTGTTCGGCGGCCAGCTGGGGATCCTGCTGCAGGGCCAGGCGACCGCCGCTCCCGGCACCGCGGCCGGCACGTCCGAGACGGCGGCCGCCGCGCCGACGACGCTCGGCCGCTATGACGCCGTCATTGGTTCCGACACCGACACCCCGGAAATCCTGGGCCGCGGTTTCCTCGCGGTCGTATCGATCGACCGGGTCGCGGATTAGCCCTTCGTAGCCTTCACGCGGGTGGCGCCGATGCCCACCGAATCCTCCGAGAGCCGCTGCGCGAGCCAGATCGGCACGATCGAGACGACAATCAGGACGACGGCCACGACGTTGACCACCGGCGCCTGGTTGGGCCGGAAGAGGTTCTGCAGGATCCAGATCGGCAGGGTGGTATCGCCGGCACCGATGGTGAACGTGGTCACGATGATCTCGTCGAAGCTCAGCGCGAAGGCCAGCAGCCCGCCGGCCAGCAGGGCGGAGCGGAGCTGCGGGAACGTGACCAGCCGGAACGTTGTGAACACACCGGCGCCCAGATCTGCGGACGCCTCCTCCAGTCCGCCGCTCATCCGGCGCAGCCGTGCAATCACGTTGTTGAACACGGTCACCATACAGAACGTGGCGTGCGCGATCACGACGGTCCACAGGCTCAGCGAGACACCAAGGATCGTGGTGAACATGTTGTTCAAGGCGATGCCGGTGACGATTCCGGGCAGCGCGATCGGCAGGATCACGAGCAGGCTGATGACGTCCCGGCCGAAGAATTTGTAGCGCAGCAGGGCCAGCGCCAGGAGCGTCCCCAGCACCAGCGAAATGACGGTGGAGGCAGCCGCCACCCAGAGCGAGGAGACCAAGGCTTCGCGGACTCCGGCGGAATCGAGGGCGCGCCCCCACCACTCCAGGGTCAGTCCCCGCGGCGGCCAGCCAAAGGTCCGGTCAGCGTTGAAGGAGTTCACCACAACCAGCAGCAGCGGCGTGTAGATGAACAGGAAAACCAGGGTGGTAACGATGCCGAGGAGGACTTTGGCGCTTCGGGAGAGTCTCATGGCGTTCCGGGTTTCACAGGCTGTTGAGGGCGCCGGAGCGCCGGACTATGAAGAGATAGAGCGTGATGATCGCGATCGGGACCAGCGAGACCGCCGCAGCGAACGGCAGGTTGTTCGCGGCACCGACATTCGCGTAGACCACTGTGCCCAGCATCTGGGTGGTCCCGCCGACAATCTGGGCCGTGATGTAGTCCCCCAGCGAGAGCGAGAACGTGAGGATCGTCCCGGCAATGATGGAGGGGACCAGCAGCGGGAACATGACCAGGCGGACGGTGGTCAGCGGTTTCGCGCCCAGGTCCGCCGAGGCCTCCAGCAGTGAATCGGGCACCCGGTCGAAACCGGCGTAGACCGGCAGGATCATGAACGGCAGCCAGATGTAAGACAGCGTCAGGATCACGGCCGTTTCGCCGTACCCCGGGGACTCGAGCCCGACCGGCGCGCCCAGCCATTCCAGCAGCCCGCCGTCGGCGAGCACGTTCCGCCACGCGTACGCCTTGACCAGATAGCTCGCCCACAGCGGCATCAGGACGGCCACCACCAGCAGCTTCTGCCAGCGGGGGCTGGCCACCTTGGCGATGAAGAACGCCATGGGCAGCGCAAGGACGAGGTCGATCAGGGTCACGGCGATGGCGATCCACAGCGTCCGCAGGGTGATCCGCTGGTAGACCGGATCGGTCAGGACCGTCACCACGTTTTCGGTGGTCCAGTCCGTGGAGACCTTCCCGGTGAAGGTGTCCACGGTCCAGAACGCGGTGATCAGCAGCGCCGCCAGGGCGGCGATGTAGACGAGCACCAGCCAGCCGGCGGGGGCGGTCACCAGCCCCGCCAACCGAAGGTTCGGCGAGCGGTGCAGCAGCGCCGAGACCTTGTTGGCCCTGGGCGGTGGCACCGAAGAAGCTGCCGGCGGGGCCCCGGGGACCGGGTGCTGCGTCTGGAGCGTCATGTTAGCCCTTGATCTCCGTCCAGGCCTTCGTCCACTCCGAGTAATCCGTGCACTTGACGTCCGTGCGGCCGTCCAGGCATTTTGCCACCGGGGTGGTCCAGTACCAGATCCGCTCCGCGTAGGCCTCGTCACCGGAGTGGTAGGTCTCGCAGTGCGCCTTGTCCGTGGTCAGGTCGCAGGCCTTGGGGTTGGCCGGCGATTCACCGAAGTACTCCGCCACCGCCGCGTTGGCCTTGGGACTGGCGATGTAGTCGAGCCACAAATAGGCGCAGTTCTTGTTCTTGGACTCCGAACCGATCATCCAGGTGTCCGACCAGCCGGTGGCGCCCTCTTCGGGGAGCAGGGTCTGCACATTGGTCCCGTTCGCAGCGGCGATGTTGGCGCCGACCTGCCATGTGGTGCCGACCACGGTGCTGCCGCTGGCGAAGGCCTGGACCTCTTTAACGACGTCGCTCCAGTACTCGCCGATGTGCTGGCGCTGCTGCTTCAGCAGGTCCACCGCGGCGGCGAGCTGGTCCTTGTCCAGCGCGTAGGGGTTCTTGATGCCGAGCTCCGGCTTGTGGGCCATCAGGTACACGGCGGCGTCCGCGATGTAGATCGGCGAGTCGTAGGCCGTGACCTTTCCGCTGTGCCGGGCGGCGTCGTCGAACACTGCGCGCCAGGAGGTGGGTGCCGGGGTGACGGTATCCACGGAGTACATCAGCAGGTTGGCGCCCCAGCCATGCGGCATCCCGTAGTTCTTGCCGTCCACCGTGTTCCAGGCCTTGTCTTTCAGGAACGGGTACACGTCGGGGTAGTTCTTCAACAGGCCGGTGTTGACGGGCTCCACGTTGTTGCCGGCAATCAGCCGCAGGGAAGCGTCACCGGAGGCCGAGACGACGTCGTACTGGCCAGTTCGCATCAGGGTCACGGCTTCGTCCGAGGTGCCGAAGGGCTTGAAGCTCACCTTGCACCCGGTTTCAGCCTCGAAGGGCGTCACCCAGTCGACGGCGGGGTCGTTGCTGCCGTCCTCGACGTAACCCGGCCAACCGAGGATGGAGAGCTGCCCTTCGCCGGGGCCGATCTCAGTCTTGACCGGCTGCGCGGACGGGGTGGCGGATCCCCCGCCGGTGGTGCCGCATCCCGCCAAGGCGAGCGCTGCTGCCGCGGCCATCCCGACTACGAGGGCGGCCCTATTCCTTGATGCCATGATCCTTACCTTTCGTTGCGGGGGTGAATCGGACACCGCTCTGGACCGCAGGGGTTTCAGGATCCGTGCGACGGCAGCCAGACGGCGGCGGCGTCGTCCCAGCTCACGGTGACGCGCCGGTCCAGCAGTTCCGCGTCGCCGCCGGGCAGCGTCTCCGGGGCCAGCACGACGACGGCGGGTCCGTCGTCGAGCTGCACCCCCACCTGGGTGGCGTGCCCCACGTAGACCAGGGCGGTGACGGTGCCGGGCCGGGAGGTGACGCCGGGGCGCGCTTCCGGTGCCGCCGTCCAGGACAGGCGCAGCCGTTCCGGCCGGATGCAGACCTGCTCCGCGCGGCCGTAGAGCTGCTGGGCGTGGGCGGCGTCGAAAATATTGGAGGTGCCGACGAAGTTCGCCACGAACGCGCCACCGGGACATTCGTAGATCTCGTGCGCCGTGCCGATCTGTTCCAGGCTGCCGTTGTTGAAGACACCGATCCGGTCACTCATGGTCAGGGCCTCCTCCTGGTCATGGGTGACGAAGATGAAGGTGATCCCGAGCGAGCGTTGCAGCTCCTTGAGTTCAACCTGCATCTGCTGCCGGAGCTTCAGGTCCAGGGCGCCGAGTGGTTCATCCAGCAGCAGGACTTTCGGCCGCACCACCAGGGCCCGGGCCAGGGCCACCCGCTGGCGCTGGCCGCCGGAGAGCTGGGCGGGCTTCCGGCCGAGAAACTTCCCCAGCTGCACCCGTTCCAGCGCTTCGCGGGCCCTTTCCTGCCGCTCCTTCCGGGGCATTCCCCGCACGCGCAGGCCGTAGGCGACATTGTCCACGAGGGACATGTGCGGGAACAGGGCGTAGTCCTGGAAGACGGTGTTGAGGTCACGTTCAAAAGGGGCCAGCCCGGTGACGTCCCTGCCCTCGAGTTCGACACGGCCCGAGGTGGGCAGTTCGAAGCCCGCGATCAGGCGCAGGACCGTGGTCTTGCCGGATCCGGACGGGCCGAGCATGGAGAAGAATTCGCCTTGGCGGATGTCCAGGTCCACGGCGTTGACGGCGACGGTGTCCCCGAAGACCTTGGTGAGTTTCCGCAGGCGGATCGCCGGAACCGCGTCCGTTCCGGCCTGCCGGCCGGCGGCGAGCGTTTCGGTCATGGGGTGCGCCTAACTCCGTTGCCGGTTCGTCGTAGCTGCGGCGCAACTGGATGTGACCCAAGCCACATCGGGCTGCTGGGCCAAATACTATTACTCCATAGGTTTTGTGTATAGACCCCCGCGAAAGCCCGGTTTAGGATGGCATCAACTCCTCCGCAGGCAGCCGCTGCGCACTCCCGGATGCCAGCGAATCGAAGCCAGAAACAGACAGGGAGGCCCGGATGCTGCTGACACCGCAGGGCGCGTCCCGGAGCCTGGCGGCCGTGTTCACCCCGATTAGGTCCCGGGGCCTGGTGGACGAGGTGTGCGGCCGGATCGAGCAGGCGGTGGAAACCGGGTTGCTCACCAGTGGACAACGGCTGCCCAATGAAACGGAATTGGCCGCAGCCCTGGGCGTCTCCGCGGTGACTGCCCGCGAGGCGCTGTCGCAGCTCCGGACCTCGGGCATCATCCGCACGGCCCGGGGCCGCAGCGGCGGGAGCTTCATCGCCGACGGCGTGCTTCCCTCCCGGGAACGCGCCCTGGACCAGTTGCGGGAACTGACCCGGCTCCAGATCAGTGACCTGGGACTTCACTACCAGGCCATAGCGGCCGCGTGCGCCAGCGTCGCGGCCCGGAGGTCCGACGCCGCGGACGTGGCCACCCTGCGTTCCTTCATCCCCGCGGCCGAGGAGGATCCGCTGCACTGGCGGCTGGCCCTCTCCGAGTTCCTGCTCGAGGTGGCCGCCATCGCCCGTTCGGCCCGGCTCGCCCGGGAGCTGATCCGGCTGCAGGCCGACCTCGGCACGCTCACCCTGCTGCCGTGCGCCGATTCCGGCTACCGCAGGACGACCATCGGCCTCCTCGAGGAGGTTGCGGCCGCCGTCGAGGCCCACCAGCCGGCCGCCGCGGAGGCCGCAGTGAAGGCCCTGGTGGCCGCCACCACGGACTGGCTGCTGACCGAGCAGTCCAAACGTTATTGACCGTTCCCGGTTCCATCCAGCTAAGGCAGAAATTCCGATGTCTGAAACCACCGACGCCGCGGACACGCTCACCCTGCACGCCGCCGCGGAACTCGACGCCGTCATCACCGGCATCGAGGACAGGCTCGCTGCGTGGGCGGCATCGACGGGCGCCGCCCTCGCGGCCCTCTCCGTCAAGGTCACGGGCAGCACCGTGGACAAGCTCATCCGGCCGGTGGTCGAAGAACTGGTCCGGACGCCCGATGGCTATGTTGCCGGCGCCGGATTCCTGGCCAACGCCGGGCTGCTGGGGCCGGAACGCAGCTACATCGCGTGGTGGCAGGGCGAGGAGCTGGAGCATGTGGATGCCCTCGCCAACTTCAGCCCCAACTCCATCAGCCGCTACGTCAGGTCCGAGTGGTTCCGCGTCCCGGTGGAAACCGGACATGCCCATGTGACCGGCCCGTACGTGGATTTCCTGTGCACCGACGAATACGTTTTGACCTTCACGCACCCGGTCTTCTGCCGGCCGGACGGCCCCGTGGCCGGCATTGTGGGGATGGACGTCACCGTGCAGCGTCTGGAGCGCGGGGCCCTGCCCGGCCTCCGCCGGATCGGCGAACGGGCCACGCTGGTGAACGCGGACGGCCGCGCCATTGTCTCGGCCGCCCCGGACATCGCCGCGGGAGACCTCGCCGCCGCCGAGGAGGGCTGCCGGGTCTACCCCGTGGGCCGGAAGTTCCGGATCTGGAGCGGCGCCACGGCGCTCTGACCCGGCGCCGTCCCATCGAGTGCTGGACCGGGCCAGCGAGCCGGGAGTTCGCCTCTCCGCCGGGGCGTTGCTAGGCTTGGAATGAAGGCCGCCTCCTCAGGGGCCTCCGGACGACGGTTCAGTACCCGGCACGCGACAAGACTGGCCACAGGAGCTGTCATGTCGTGGTTAATTCTTATCCTTTCCGGGTCCCTGGAGGCCGTCTGGGCTGCCGCCCTGCACCGGACCGCGCAGGCCACCGGCCGCCGCCGGATTGCGCCGGCCACCGTCTTCCTCATCTCCGTGCTGGCCAGCACCGGAGGCCTCGCGGTCGCCATGCAGTCCATCCCGACCGGAACCGCCTACGCCGTCTGGGTCGGCGTCGGCGTCGTGCTGACCTCCGCCTACGCCATGAGCACCAGGGTTGAACCGGCGACCGCTGCACGGATCCTGCTGCTCGGCGGAATCGTCGCCTGCGTGGCCGGCCTGAAGCTGGTGGCGTGACCATGGCCTCGAACCGCACACCGAAGTCAGTCGGCAGAACGCGCACGGCAACCCTCGCATGGCTCATCCTGCTCGCCTCCGCCGTGCTGGAGGCGGTCTGGGCCACGGCCCTGGGGCTGTCCGACGGCTTCACCCGCCCGCTGCCCACCCTCGTGTTCGCGCTGACCGCGACCCTGAGCATGGCGGGGCTCGGCGTGGCCGTGAAAAGCATCCCGCTCGGCACGGCCTACGCCGTCTGGGTGGGGATCGGCGCCGCGCTGACCGTCGGCTGGGCGATGGCGACCGGCGTCGAGCCCGCCAGCCCGCTCAAATTGCTGTTCATCGCGGGGATCGTCGGCTGCGCGGCCGGTCTGAAGCTGCTGCCGGTTCCGAAGTCTGAGGTTTCCCCGGCGCTCCCGCCCAGTTAGTCCGCGCCCGGCGGGGTTGTCCGCGGCGACACGCCGTGGCTGCGGCCCGTTCGCCGGAAGCAACCGGGCGGGAGCGTCGGAATACACCGGCGCGGACCGGGGTTGGCGGTAGAAACAACTAAGGGAGGCCCCATGAAGGCAGCGAAAGTCCGGCTCGGCGACGGTCTGACCGTCAGCCCCCTGGGGTTCGGCGGCATGGCCCTGACCCCGGTGTACGGGGAGGTGGATCCGGCCGATGCCCTGCGCACCCTGCACCACGCCGTGGATGCCGGCGTCAGCTTCATCGACACGGCGGACATCTACGGCGGGGGCAGCAACGAGGAGCTGATCGCCAAGCTCCTCAAGGACCGCCGCGGCGAGGTGCAACTGGCCACCAAGTTTGGTCTGGTGGGCACGCCGGCCACCGGCTACTCCGACATCCGGGGCGACGCCGCCTATGTCCGGCAGGCCGTGGACCGCAGCCTGCAGCGCCTCGGCACCGACTCCATCGACCTGTACTACATGCACCGCCGTGACCTCCGCGTTCCGATAGTGGAAACCGTGGAGGCCATGGCGGGGCTCGTGCAGGCCGGCAAAGTGCGGCATCTCGGCCTGTCTGAGGTGACGGCCGGGGAGTTGCGGGAAGCCAGCAGCATCCACCCGATCGCCGCGGTCCAGAGTGAGTGGTCCATCTGGAGCCGCGATGTGGAACGCAACATCGTTCCTGCGGCAGCCGAGCTTGGGGTAGGTTTTGTGCCCTACTCACCGCTGGGCCGGGGATTCCTCACCGGCACCGTGGACGCTTCGACGCTGGGCAGCAGCGACTTCCGCCGCAACATCCCCCGCTTCGCCGAGGCGGCGATGGACGCCAACCAGGGTGTGGTGGCCGCGGTGCAGGCAGTCGCGGCTGAACTTGCCGCTTCCGGGCAGGCTGCAACTCCTGCCCAGGTCGCCCTCGCCTGGCTGCTCGCGCAGGCCCGCAAGCTGGGACTGCCGGTGGTCCCCATCCCCGGCACGCGCAGGGCAGACCGGATCGACGAGAACCTGGGCGCCTTGACGCTCGACTTCACCGCGGCGCAACTCGAGAAACTCGACGCCTCCGCGGACGCCGTCGTCGGCTCCCGTTCCTCGGACCCCAACTGGGTGTCCGAGGGCCGCGAACAATCGCCTCCGTAGACTGATGCCCATGGACTCGCTTATTCACTCGTTACGTGACATCACCATCCGCCGGATTTCGGTCAGCGAGATGGACAACAACGTGTATCTGCTCACGGCCAAGGCTTCCGGCGCGCAGCTCCTGATCGATGCGGCCGATGATCTGGCCGCCATCCAGGGGCTGCTGGCCGACGCCACCGCGGATACCTCCGCGACGCCGAAGCTGGCGCTGGTTGCCACCACCCACCAGCACTGGGACCATGTCCGGGCGCTGCCGGGCCTGGTGGCGGCCACCGGAGTGAAGACGGCGGCCGGGACAGATGACGCCCCGGAGCTGCCGGTGCCGGTGGATGTGCTGCTGAACCAGGGCGACGTCGGCAACTTCGACGGCTTCGACGTGACGGCCGTGCACCTGCGCGGCCACACCCCGGGCTCGATCGCGCTGGTGTACCAGGACCCGGAAGGCCCGGCGCACATCTTCTCCGGCGACTCGCTGTTTCCCGGCGGCGTGGGCAACACCCAGAAGGATCCGGCGCGGTTTGCCCAGCTGATCAGCGACGTGAGCGAGCGGCTGTTCGCTGTGTATCCGGATGACACCGTAGTGCACCCGGGCCACGGGAACCCGACCACCCTGGGCGCGGAACGTCCGCACCTGGCGGAGTGGCGCGCCCGCGGCTGGTAGGGCCGGAAACACCATCGAGTGCTCCGTAACTGCCGCTATGAACCCTCTAAACGGCAGTTACGGAGCACTCGATGGTGGTTAAGCGGGGTTAGCGGCTGCGGCGTTCGTTCGACGCCGGGGCGGACGCGCGGCGGGGGCCGCCGCTGCGTGCCGGACGGCCTTCGCCGGAGCGGCCGTTGCCGCCACCTGCGTAGGAGCCGCCCGAGGTGCCGCCGGTATTCGAGGACCAAACAGCCGCATTGCCACCGGCGTTTCCGGTCTTGGCGCCGGCAGCTGCACGCTGGCCCGTTGCCGGGCGTCCACCGCGCTGGCCACCGGTTGCGCCACCCGTGCGGGGTGCGCCGCCGGTGCGGGGTGCGCCACTGCGGGGTGCGCCGCTACGGGGAGCCGAAGCGCCCCGGGCGTCGCTGCGCCCTTCTGCTGCGCGGCCGTCGGAACCACGGCCGGCCGCGGCGCGGCCACCTGCAGCCGGAACATCGTTGCGGTGCGTGCCATACGAGGTTGAACGGCTGCGGACGCTGCGGCGCTCGGCGCGTTCGGCATCCATCCGGTCCTCGTTCCGTTCGATAACGCGCTCTGCGGCGTTGCGCGCAGCGGCCTGGCCTTCGTAGGCCACAGCACGGCGCTCGGCGCGGGGCAGGTCGGTGCGGGGCGCCTCGGCCCCGACGCGTCCGCGTCCGCCACGACCGCCACGGCCACCCGCGGTGGGTGCAGCCTGGGTGGTGCGGCGGGCCCGCTTGCGCTCGGCGTTGGCGCCGGTGGAGCTGCCGCCGCCCTGGTTGGACTTGGCCGCCAGCAGTGCAGCACGGGTGCGCGGATCGATCTTGTCGGCCATTTCGCCGACCAGTTCGGCCACGAGCGGCGAGTTGGCGGTGACGCGCTCGAAGTTAACCTCGACGCCGGCAGCCTTCATGAGCTTCTTGACGTCGGACTGCTGCTCCGGCAGGGTCAGCGTGACCACGGTGCCGTCGGAACCGGCGCGGGCGGTGCGGCCCGAGCGGTGCAGGTAGGCCTTGTGCTCTGTGGGCGGATCCACGTGGATGACGAGCTCGACGTCGTCGACGTGGACGCCGCGGGCGGCGACGTCGGTGGCGACCAGGACGCGGACCTCACCGGAGGCGAACTCGGCCAGGTTGCGGTCACGGGCGTTCTGCGAGAGGTTGCCGTGCAGGTCGACGGCGGGGATGCCGGCGTCGGTCAGGGTCTTCGCCAGCTTGCGGGCGTGGTGCTTGGTGCGCAGGAAGAGCACCCGGCGGCCGGCACCCGAGGCGAGCTCGACGATCAGCTGCTTCTTGACGGTCTGGTCATTGACGACGAGCACGTGGTGTTCCATCGTGGTCACCGCGGCCTGTGACTCATCCACGGCGTGGGTCAGCGGGTTCGACAGGTAACGCTGGACGATCTTGTCCACGCCGTTGTCCAGCGTGGCGGAGAACAGCATGCGCTGGCCCTGGCTGGGGGTCATGTCCATCAGCTTCTTGACCACGGGGAGGAAGCCGAGGTCGGCCATGTGGTCGGCCTCGTCCAGTACGGTGACCTCGACCCCTTCGAGGGTCAGGACGCGCTGGCGGATCAGGTCCTCCAGGCGGCCCGGGCAGGCGATGACGATGTCGACGCCGGCGCGCAGTGCCTTTTCCTGGCGGGCCTGGGAAATGCCGCCGTAAATGACGGTCGTGTTCAGGCCCATGGCCTTGGCCATCGGCTCGATGGTCGCGTTCAGCTGGGTGGCCAGTTCACGGGTCGGCGCGAGGACCAGGCCCATCGGGCGGCCGGGCTTGCGGAAGTGCTTGGCTTCCCGCTCAGCGAGTCGTGCCACAAGCGGGATGGCGAAGGCGATGGTCTTGCCGGAGCCGGTGCGGCCGCGGCCCAGGACGTCGCGGCCGGCCAGGGTGTCCGGCAGGGTCTTGACCTGGATGGGGAACGGTTCCACGATCCCCTGGGCGGTAAGCGTGTCGGCGAGGGCCTTGGGCGTGCCGAGGGCAGCAAAAGTAGTCATATGTTTCAAAGGTCTTTCAGGCGGTATCCATGCGGATATCGGCCCCCGGCGCCGGTTGGCCCAGGGGTTCGCCGAAGAAAAGTCAGGTGATCAACCGGCCAGCCGTAAGTTAAGACGGCGGCCAGGACCAAATAGAACGCGTTCATCGACGCAGGATGTGCCTCTCACATGAAAAAATCCCACTCCCTGAGGGCGGAATCCGAAAGGAATCCATCAGGGGAACCGGTTGATGAACCGGAACATCAGTGGGCATCACTGCACATCAAGTTCCATCAGTCTATCATCCGGCGAGGCCAGTGCCGTTTTCAGCGCTCAGGACGCAAGGCTGGGCGCCTGGAACAGCGGGACGTGCGACGCCGGTAGCCCAGGCACTGGGGACTCCTCCGCCGGCAGCCCAGACGCCCCATCTCCGGCCACCGAACCTGCCACCGAACCGTATCTGGCGGCCGGCCCCGCTGCAGCCACCGGACCGGTCTTGCCCGCCGGCACCGCGACGCGCCGGATAACCAGCGCTTCGGCGTCGATCAGTCGGCGGGTGCCGGTCCGCTCATCCAGGATCCAGAACAGGTCCGTGGCCGGCACTGTCCGGATTACTTCGCCCCGGTGGAAAAGTCGTCCGTTATGCCACGCTTCAATCTCGTCCCCCACCGACAGCTCCCCACACGATTGAACCTGCAGCGCATCTTCCGCAGCCATGGCCTGCCCCCTTCTCAGATTCGGATTCACCCCAGTGTCATTCCGGTTCCCGGCACCAGCCTTCACTACCGAGGTTTCGGGAGCGTTTCCGTGCGGTGATCTTCGCATGTCGATTTTCGGGACCGGCCCGATTCGCTGGTGCGGCCAGGGCCGTCCCCTGCCATGATGTGGAATACCCCACGACATTCCGACCCCAAGGACAAAGATGACGGAGCACGAGCACACCGAACACAACAGCAGCGTCAGCGCGGCCCAGGTCTGGGACGAGAAGTACCGCGGCCGGGCCAGGATCTGGAGCGGGGAGCCGAATCCCCAGCTGATCGCCGAGGCCGCGGCCCTTCATCCCGGAACGGCCCTTGACCTGGGCTGCGGCGAGGGTGCGGATGCCATCTGGCTCGCCAGCCGCGGCTGGACGGTCACCGCCCTCGACGTGTCCGCGGTCGCGCTGGAACGGGCCAATGCGCATGCACAGGAGCGCGGGCAAAGCGGGAACATCAATTGGGTGCGGCAGGATCTTGCCACCTGGGTGCCCGGCGAGCTCTTCGATCTGGTCACGGCGCAGTTCCTGCATTCCACCGTGATGCCTTGGCAGCAGGCCCTGCAGCTGGCCGCCGCAGCGGTGCGGACCGGAGGAACACTGCTGATCGTGGGCCACCACCCCGACGGGCTGCCGCCGTGGGGGCAACACCACGATCACGCGCCGGAGAAGTTCTACACGGCCGAGCAGCTGACCCGCGAGCTGGGGATCGAGGCACCCGAGTGGCGGCTCGACGTCGTCGACACCCGGCACCGCAGTGTCACCGGTCCCGACGGCGAGGCTGCCGCCCTGACCGACGCCGTGCTGCGCGCCACCCGCCTCACGGCCCACTGATGCGCCGACCTCGCCGGTAGCGGTTCGGGGCGGGGTGGCAGGACCTACCGGCGCCCGGCGACCCGCGGGGCGACGGCCACCGCGGCGACGCCGATCAACGCTGTCAGTGCGAAGACCCCGCTGAAGGACGCCGCCGACGTCGGGAACGCGGCAAAAATGATGCCCGTCGTGGCGAGCGAAAGGGCCCCGCCGAGCGAGTCGGAAATGGACATTGCCGAACTGTTGAAACCCTCATTTTCCCTGCTGGACAGAGCCAGGGTCATCACGCTCAAACGCGCATACATCAGCCCCATGCCGGCTCCGGCGAACACCCAGGCGATGATCACGACGGCGGCCGGCCAGCTGAGGACCGTGGTCACCAGGACCAGGACGACGGCGCCGAGCACGAGGGCCGCCCCGATCCGGACAGCGCGGCGGTGATCCAGCCGCGGCCCGAGCCGGCCCTGGACCGCGGAACCTGCCGCCCACGCGACGGCCCCGCCGGTCAAGGTCAGGCCCGCGAGCGTGGGTGAGAAATCGTAGCGCTCCACCAGCAGGTACGGCAGGTACACCTCGGCGCCGAAGAACGCGGCAGATGCCAGGCCGCGGGTGAGGATAACGCTGGGGAGTCCGCGGCGGGCGGTCAGGGTTCCCCGCGGCACCAGCGGGCGGACGGCGATGAGGGCGACGACGACGGCTGCCACGGCCACGATCCCGCCGGCCACCGGAAGTCCGGCGGAGAGGTTCAGGCCGAGCACGGCGAGCGCCGCCAGGGCGGCCCAGGCCAGCCGGCCGGAGCCCGAGGACTTCCGCGGACCGGGAGTGGACATGCCCTCCGGTGCCGCGCCGGCCGGGACACCGCCCTGGGTGCCGTGCAACCCGCGCAGTGCCGGCACAATCATCAGCAGCGCCGGAACCACGAGCCCCACCACGCCGAGGAACACCCAGTGCCAGCTGAGCCACTGAGCGACCAGGCCGGCGGCGAAGGGACCGACCAGCGAGGGGATCACCCAGGCTGCGGAAAAAGCGGCGAAGATCTTCGGGTGCAGCTCCGGCGGATAGACCCTGGCAATCACCACATACAGCGCCACCGTCATGGCGCCGCCGCCCAGGCCCTGGACCAGCCGGCCGGCCACGAGGGCAGGCATGACCGCTGCCGTCCCGGCGATCAGAAGGCCCAGCACGAACATGGCGACGGAGGCGTAAAGAGGCCCGACCGGGCCGCGCCGGTCGGACCAGTTGCCGGCGGCCACCATCCCGATTACGCCAGTGGCGAGCGGGCCGGCGAACGCCAGGGCGTAGAGGCTGGCTCCATCCAGTTCGCGGCTGACCACCGGCATGATCGTGGTTACCGCCAGCGACTCGAAGGCGGCCAGGAACACGAGCGCACAGGCGCCCAGTGTCACCAGCAGGTAGGCGCGGTGGAAGATGCCGGCTGATTCCAGGGTCGGGGCGGGGACGGAACGGGGCAAGGGCGTGGCCTGATCGATAGTGGCTAAAGGGGAAGCATGCCACAACCGGCGGGCGGGGCACACCCCGCGCTCCGGTTCTATACTCACGGGAAGACCGCGGCGAAAGGACACAATGACGTGAGTGAACGAATCGGAATCATTGGTGGCGGGATCGTTGGCATCGCGCTGGCACGCGCACTCGTGCAGCGGGGGCTCGGTGAGGTCACGGTTTTCGAAAAGGAAGACCGGCTTGCCGCCCACCAGACCGGCCATAACTCCGGCGTCGTGCATGCCGGCCTCTACTACGCCGCGGGGTCGCTGAAAGCACAGCTGTGCGTGGCGGGACGGTCGGCCCTGCGGGACTACTGCCGGCAGCAGAACCTCCCGTACCGGGAAGTCGGCAAACTCGTGGTCGCTGTCGACGAGTCCGAGCTGCCGGCCCTGGCGGAAATCGAAAAACGGTCCAGGGCCAACGGCGTGCCCGGCCTTGCCCGGATCGACGACGCCGCAGAGCTCCATGACATCGAACCACACGTCGCCGGCGTGGCCGCGGTCCACTCCCCGCACACCGCCGTCGTCGACTTTGCGGCGATTACAGAAGCGATGGCACAGGACGTCCGGGAAGCCGGCGGCACGATCCTGCTGGGGCAGGAGGTGGTGTCGATGGCCGTCGAATGCGCCACCGTGCGGGTCGGCACAGCCGGGTCGGAGCACCGCTTCGACCGGGTGATCGCCTGCGCCGGTTTGCAGTCCGACGTCGTGGCCCGCCTCGTGGGTGCCGACCCCTCGCCGAAAATCCTCCCCTTCCGGGGCGAATACTGGTCCCTGGCCCCGGAGCGGAACGGCCTGGTGCGCGGGATGATCTACCCGGTCCCTGACCCGCGCTTCCCCTTCCTCGGGGTGCACTTCACCCGCGGCGTGTACAACGACGTGCACGTGGGACCCAACGCCGTACCGGCGCTCGCCCGGGAGGGCTACGGGTGGCTGTCGGTCTCGGCGAAAGACACCTGGGAGTCGTTGCGGTGGCCCGGGGCGGGGCCGCTGGCGAAGAAGCACTGGCGGATGGGGATCGACGAGATCAGCGCATCGTTCGTCAAACCGCTCTACTACCGCAAGGCCCGGCGCTTCATCCCGGAACTGGCCATGTCGGACCTGACGGCGAAGACCGCCGCGGGAGTCCGGGCCCAGGCCTGGGGCCGCGACGGGTCGCTGCTGGATGACTTCGCCGTGGACCAGATCGGCCCGGTGACGCTGCTGCGGAATGCGCCGTCGCCCGCGGCCACATCGTGCCTGGCCATCGCCGACCACCTGATCGACCAGTACCTGCAGGTCCGGCGGTTCTGACCCGGCCCGGCCGTCAGCCGATGAAGCGGTTCCGCCCGGCGCGGTAGCCGAAGACCGCGGCCAGCGAGCCGACGGCGAGGAAGAGCAGACCTGCCGCCGCGAACGAACCCGTGGCCTGGTGCAGCTGGCCGACCATCAGGGTGCCGGTGGACCCCACCCCGTAGCCCACGCCCTGCATCATGCCGGACAGGTGCGCGGCGGTGTGCCCGTCCCGGGTGCGGACCATGATCATGGTCAGCGCGACGGCGGTCAGGCTGCCCTGGCCCAGGCCCAGCAGCCCGGTCCACAGCCAGACCAGCTCCAGCGGGCCGAAGATGCTCAGCGCGAAGCCGCCTCCGGTCATAAGCGCCACCACGGTATTGATCGCTCGCTGGTCGCGGAACCGGGTGGCGAGCGCCGGGGCGAACAGGGACCCGAGCATCTGCAGCAGGATCGACACGGAAACGATCACCCCGGCCGTGCCGCCATCCACCCCGCGTTCGCGCAGGATCGGGGCGAGCCAGGCGAAGACACTGAATGACATCATCGCCTGCAGCACCATAAAGAGGGTCACCTGCCACGCAACCGCCGAGCGCCACACATTCACGCCGCCGCGGGCGGCCTGGTGACGGCCGTGGCGCTGCCTGATGGCCAGCGGCAGGAACAATAGCAGAACGACGCCGGCGGGCAGCGCCCAGACCTGCAGCGCCGCGGTCCACTCCCCCGTCGCGGCGTAGACCGGGTACGTGAAGCCGGCACCGAGGGCCGCGGAGGCGCAGATTGCCGTGGTGTAGAGGCCGCCCATCAGGCCGAGCCGGTCCGGGAAGTCACGCTTGACCACGCCCGGCAGCAGCACGTTGCAGAGCGAAATCGCGGCACCGCAGGCAGCCGTCCCGGCCAGCAGGGCCGGGAGGTGCCCGGCTCCCCCGGCCTCCAGGGGCCGCAGCAGGAGTCCGGCCGTGAGCACGGCCATCGCGCCCAGGAGCACACGCTCGGCGCCGAAGCGGCGGGCCAGGACGGGAGCGATCGGAGCGAACACGCCGAGCAGCGTCACCGGCACCGTGGTGAGGACGACAACAGCCCAGCCTGGCAGCCCGGCGTCGGCCGTCACTTCGGGAAGGACCGCGGAAAAACTGGAGAAGACCGTGCGCAGATTCAGCCCGATCAAAACCAGGCACACGCCCAGGTAGGCCAGGCTGCGGCGGCTGCCGACCCGGGTGGGCTCCGCCGCGGGGACGTCGTCGATCTCGGCGTCCACCAGCATGCTTCGGCGGTCTTCGACGTCGAGGCCGGTCAAGGCCGGGTCCTGGGAGCTTTTCGGTGCAGTCACGGCCCCATTCTGGCAGGCTCCCCCACCGCCTGCCGTTCCACCGGCGGCCGGCCGGGCAATCCTGCCCAGCCGGGCGGACGCCGGGACTCCACTATTCTGGAAGGGATGAGTGAATCCCCAGAATCCCCCGAAACACCAAAGCCGTCGCGCCCGGTGACGCCCGGCAGCCAAGCTTCCTTCGGCACGTACGGCGGCCGTCCGGTCAGCTTTGTGCGCCGCGGCACGCGCCTGCAGGGCCGCCGGCAGGTCGCGTGGGAGGAACATTCCGACCGGTGGGCCGTCGAGGTCCCCCGCCACATCGCCAACACCTCCGTGCATCCGGACTACCTCTTCGACGCCGAAGCCGAATTCGGCCGCAAGGCCCCGTTGATCGTGGAGATCGGTTCCGGACTCGGCGACGCCGTCTGTTACGCCGCCGAAGAGAACCCCGACAAGGACTTCCTTGCCGTTGAGGTCTACACCCCGGGGCTGGCCAACACGCTGATCAAGATCAACAGCCGCGGCCTGGGCAACGTCCGCGTCGTGGAAGCGAATGCCCCAGAGGTACTCGCCACCATGCTGCCGGCCGGATCCGTGACGGAACTCTGGGTCTTCTTCCCGGACCCGTGGCACAAGTCCCGGCACCACAAGCGCCGCCTCATCCAGCCCGCCTTCGCCGAGCTCGCCGCACGGGCCCTCAAGCCGGGCGGCATCTGGCGCATCGCCACAGACTGGTCCAATTATGCCGTCCACGTCCGCGAGGTCCTCGCCGGCTCCCCCGACTTCGAAAACCTGCACGACGGGGAGCGCAGCGGTGCGGAGAGCCCGCTCACCCAGGTCTGGGAATCCGGCGTCGAGTCCCTCGTGGGCGGCGCCCCGGTGAAGGAGGGCCGGGCACCCGTCAGCACCGAACACACCGGTCCGAACGAGGGCATCGATGAGACCGGCGGCTGGGCACCGCGGTTCGACGGACGGATCCTGACGAGCTTCGAGAACAAGGCGCACGAGGCAGGGCGGCTGATCTTCGACCTCAGCTACCGGCGCCGCTAGGCAGCCACAAAATGGTGCTGTTCCCGGCGGGCTCCGCGTGGCACGATTACGGAAAGGCATCAACCGGGCGGAGCTGACCCGGCAGAACCACCGAGGCAGTCGAGGGATCCACCATCAAACGAGAACTGAAGGACGCCGCGGACGCGGCGGAAGAGATCACCAATTCCCGCCCGCTGGAGCTGGTGGCCCGTGCCGGGTTTGCAGTCAGCGGCATCCTGCACCTGCTGATCGGACTCGTCGCGATCCGACTTGCCATGGGTGGCCAGGGCGAGGCCGATGTCAGCGGGGCAGTGGAGCAACTCGCCGGGCAGCCGGCCGGGCCGCTGCTGCTCTGGACTTCCTTCGCGGCGTGTGTGGCACTCGCGATCTGGCAGGCCAGTGACGCGATCTTCGACTTTGAACACCTTCCGGCCAAGAAAAAACTGGGGAAGAAGGCGAAGGCCGTTCTCCAGGCGGTGGTCTACGCCGGACTCGCCATCACCTTGTACTCCTTCGCCAACGGCGCCGGCAAGGACCACACCACTTCCACGAGCGACCTCACGGCGTCCGTGATGAAAGCCCCGGGAGGCTATCTGCTCCTGCTCGCCATCGGCGCCGCCGTGGCGATCACCGGAATCGTCTACGCCATCCGGGGCTTCCGGCAGTCCTTCGCCAAACACCTCCGGCTCCCGGCCTCGCCGCGGGCGCGCTCGGCAGTGACCATCCTCGGCGTCGTTGGCTACGCCGCCAAAGGCATCGCCCTGCTGTTGGTGGGGCTGCTGGTCATCATCGCCACCATCAAAGTGCACCCCGAGGAGTCAACCGGGCTCGACGGCGGTTTGAAGGCCCTCCGCGACCAGCCGTTCGGCATCTACATGCTGGCCGCCGTCGGCGTCGGCCTGATCTGCTACGGGATCTTCATGATGGTGCGGGCCAAACTCGCCAAGATGTAATGCCGGACGCCTATGTCCTGGCCGGAACCCTGATCTCGGACGGCTACGCTGCGGCTGATTCAGTTGTGGCGGTGGCCGACGGAAGGATCGCCTACTCCGGGCCCCGGAGCGGCTTCAACGCTGCCGGCTTCCGCGGCGCCGAGGAGCTCGACCTTCCGCCGGGCAGCTCGATCTTTCCCGGGCTCGTTGACCTCCACTGCCACGGCGCCGCGGGCGGCGGCTTTCCCACCGGCGACAGCAGGCTGTGCCGCGACGCTGCCGGCTTCCTGCACCGCAGCGGAACAACGACGCTGCTGGCCAGCCTCGTGACGGCGTCGGCGGAGGATCTGATCCGGGGAATCGGAGTGCTGCGGCCGCTCGCGGACGAGGGGCTCATCGCCGGCATCCACTCCGAAGGCCCGTTCCTGTCCCGGGCCCGCTGCGGGGCGCAGAACCCGCAGTGGCTCCGGAACCCCGATCCGGCGTTGCTCCGCCGGCTGCTCCACGCGGCCGGCGGCACGCTCAAGTCGATGACGTATGCGCCGGAACTGCCCGGAGCCGGCGAGCTGGTCAGCATGCTCACCGGAAACGGTGTCATACCGTCGCTGGGCCACACCGACGCCGACGCCCGCACCACCGCAGGCTCGCTGGCGGACGCGGCGGAGTCACTGCGGGCCGGCACGGCCGTCACCGCGTCCGCCGGGTCCCCCACGGCCGGCTCCGGCGCGTCGTTGGGGACGCCGCCCGGCCGGCGTCCAACAGTGACGCACCTGTTCAACGGCATGCCGCCGCTGCACCACCGGAGCCCCGGAGCTGCGGCGGCGTGCCTGCGCCTCGCGGCGGAGGGCACCGTTGCCGTGGAACTCATCGGCGACGGCGTCCACCTCGACCCCGAGACCGTCCGGATGGTGTTCGGGCTGGTCGGCGCCGACAACATCATCCTGGTCACGGATTCGATGGCGGCGACCGGCCTGCCCGACGGCGACTACGAGCTCGGCCGCTCCGCCGTCGTGGTGCACGGTGGCGTGGCGACGCTGAAGGGCAGCGGTGCCCTCGCCGGCGGCACGGCCACGCTGCTCGAAGTGGTCCGCCGGACCATCGAGGCCGGGGTGGCACCCGCAGACGCCGTTAAGGCTGCGACCCTGATACCGGCGGGAATCCTGGGCCTCGAAACCGAGATCGGGAGCCTGCGGCCGGGCCTGCGCGCCGACATCCTGGCGGTGGACCGGGAGTTCGGGCTGGTTGCGGTCCTGCGCGGCGGGCAACCCCTGGTGCGCCCCACCTGACCAGGCTCATGACGCCATGCGGCGGTGATGTGGCTCTCCGGGAATCGTTTATTGCAGAACGTGTCGCAATTGTTGGGAAATCGAAGATTCTGCAGCAAAGTGGATCTTGCCTCGACCCGGAACGGTTGCGGCAACGACAAAAGTCCTCCTGGGCGAATAAACAACCATCCAGATCGGCTGAGAGACCTGGCTCGATGACGCCGTAGCAACCACCCTTCGGGCACGGTGCTAATGCCAGGACCGATGGAGATTGCCAAGATCCCACGTTCCACCAACCGGCGCGCCGCGTCGGCTGGGGGGACCGGTGATTCTGGAGTTCCTCGGTCATGACCGAGAGGATCCACGATGGATACCAACGAATCGCGCCCGGCCACTACGAACGCAAAAGCAAAACGCCGCCCGCTGCGTTTGCTGACGCTGATGGGAGCCGCGGCCTTGGCCCTGAGCGCCTGCGGCGCCAACACGGCCGGTACCCCGGCAGCGCAAAGCCAGGATGGAACGCCGGTGCAGGGCGGAACGTTCGTGTTCGCCGAAGTCACCCCCATCAACAACTTCCAGACCCAGGCGGCGCGCTTCTACGAAAAGGCCAACGTCCTGAACAGCGTGCTGGACCGGCTGACCTATTTCGATGCCAAGAAGGGCGAACTGGTCCCCTGGATCGCCAGCAAGTTCACCGCGAGCGAGGATCAGACCAAGTTCACCTTCACGATCCGCCCGGGAGTGAGCTTCAGTGACGGAACGCCGCTGGACGCCAAGGCGGTCCAGGCCAACTTCGAGGCGCTGGGAAAAGGCATCGAGAGCGCCAAGATCCAGCCCAACGTTGACTTCTCCACGTACCAGTCCTCACAGGTCATCGGCGAGGACCAGGTGGAAGTAACACTGTCCTCTCCCGACGCCAACTTCCTGCGCGCCACTTCCTCCGTCACCGCCGGACTCGTTTCGCCGAAAACCCTCACGCTCGATAACGCTGGCCAGTCGGCCATCGCGAAGATCTCGGGATCGGGTCCCTTCACCTTCGAATCGGAGAAGGCCGATGAGGAAATCGTCCTGGCGAAGCGGCCCGACTACGCCTGGGCTCCGGAAGGCGCCGCCAACCAGGGAGCCGCCTACCTGGACAAAGTCATTGTGAAGTACCTGCCGGAGGTGGCACACCGTGCCGGGGCCGTGCAGACCGGCCAGGTTGACCTGGTCCGTGGCCTGCAGCCGGCCGATGAAACTTCCCTTGCCGGGAGCGGCAACCAGGTCCTGCCGGCCAAAGGCATCGACCTGACGGCAAACATGGCCGCCGTGCGCATCGGCAGCGGCAAGCTCGCCGACGCGAAGGTTCGCCAGGCGCTGCAGCTCGGAATCGACCGGCAAACCCTGAAAGACACGGTGCTCTCCGACAGCTACGAAATCGCCGGCTCCATCCTGAACCGCGAAGCACCTGACTTCGTTGATCTCTCCGCCGACCTGGCCTACAACCCGGAGAAGTCGAAGAGCCTGCTGGAGGAGGCCGGCTGGACAGTTGGCGCCGACGGCATCCGGGCCAAGGACGGCCAGAAGCTCGAGGTCACGGTCACGTCATCAAACAACTCGGTCGTGATCAAGCCCGCTTTCGAACTGATCGAGCAGCAGTGGCGCGAGATCGGCGTGAAGCTGGTCAACCGCGCGGCGGACAACGCGTTCCTGGCGACTGCCATGAAGGACCCCAGCGTGGAATTCTTCGGAACCCGGCAATTCGCGTACGGCGGTCTGGGGCCGGTCTTCGGCCCGGCAACCAACACGCAGACACTGACTGCGGACAACCAGCTCAACGAGCTCTTCGCCACGGAACGCGCCGCCACCAGCACCGCCACGCACAAGCAGTTCGTCGCCGAAGAACAGCGCGCGCTGGTTGTCGACCAAGCGCTGGCCCTCGTTCTCTGGGACGAAGTCCAGGTCTACGGCGCCAACGCGAGGTCGCACGTCGAGTTCACCTCCGGCACCGCACCGGTCTTCCAGGGTGCCTGGAAGACCGGCAAGTAGAGCGTCATGGGCCTCTACTTTGCGCGGCGCCTCGGACAGGCACTCCTTGTCATCTGGCTGGCGTACACCCTCGTCTTCCTTGCGGTGCAGCTGCTGCCCAGCGATCCGGTCACGATCTTCCTGTCGGCGGACGCTGCGGCCGACCCGGCAACGATTGATGCCATGAAGGCCCAATACGGCTATGACCAGCCGCTGCTGGTGCAGTACGTCAACCAGCTCGGGCAGTTGCTCGGTGGGGACGTGGGGTACTCCCTGGCCTCCGGGCAGTCGGTGGCGACCCGCATCGGCGCGGTTGCCGGATCCACCTTGGCGCTGGCGTCCAGCGCGTTCGTGTTGGCCGTTGTTCTTGCGGTGGCGCTCGTTGCCGCGGCCACCTTGAGCCGATCGTCGGCACTGAAGCGTTTCATCACCAACCTCCCGCCGTTGTTCGCAGCCGTTCCGGTGTTCTGGCTCGGGCTCGTGCTGCTGCAGCTTCTGTCCATCCAGCTCGGTGTGATGTCGCTCTTCCCGGACGGCTCCTTCGCGTCGCTGGCCGTTCCCGTCCTCGTCCTGGCCCTGCACGTTTCCGCCCCGATCGCGCAGGTACTGCTCAAGAGCACCACCCACGTGTACGAGCAGCCGTTCATCGACGTGCTGCGGGCCAAGGGCGCCTCCCCGGCGTGGATCTTCTACCGCCACGCACTGAAGAACGCGGCGGGGCCGGCCATGACCATTGCCGGTATCACCGTCGGAACCCTGCTCGCAGGGTCCGTCATCACGGAGACCGTCTTCGCCCGCTCCGGCCTGGGATCGGTGGTCCTTCAGGCCGTCACCGTCCAGGACGTCCCGCTGGTCCAGGGCCTGGTCCTGCTGACGGCTTCGGCCTTCGTCGCCGTGAACCTGATCGTCGACCTGCTGTACCCGCTGCTGGATCCCCGCATCCTCAAGAGCAGCGCCCACGGCTCGCCACGAGCACTGACCGCCTGAGACCGAACGGAGAATCCTGTGAGCCTCGAGCTATTGCCAACAGCCCCTGTCCATGAGGTGGCGCTGCCGCCGGCCGGCGGCGGCGCCGTCCGGACTGGCCAGGGAAAGCGCGGAACCATCCTGCGCTCAGCGGGCCTGTGGCTGACCGTCATTCCGTTGCTGGTTGTCGTAGGGTGGGCCTTCCTGCCGGGCCTGTTCAGCGGCTTCGACCCCATCAGCGGCATTCCGAAGGAGAAATTCCAGCCGCCAAGTTCGGGGCACTGGTTCGGTACCGACCACCTGGGCCGGGACGTTTATGCGAGGGTCGTCCACGGCACCTCGCAGACGCTGCTCACCGCGGGGCTCGCTGTCCTGATCGGCGTCGTGGTGGGAACAGCCTTTGGCCTCTTCGCTGCGACGGCCGGCCGCGCCGCCGATGCCAGTACCATGCGCCTCGTTGACGTGCTCCTGGCAGTGCCGGGGTTCCTGATCTCATTGATCATCGTGACGGCGTTTGCGCCCGGACCCATCTCACTCGGGGTGGGCGTGGGAATCGCCTCGATTGCCTCGTTCGCCCGGGTGGTGCGCTCGGAAGTCCTCCGCGTGCGAAACCTGGACTACATCGAGGCCGCATTCCTCAACGGGGGATCCTACTGGTCCGTCGTCTGGAAGCATGTTCTGCCGAACTCCTGCGGCCCGGTCCTCGCCCTGCTCGCCGTCGACCTCGGCGCCGCCATCCTGGCAATTTCCGGGCTCGGCTTCCTCGGCTTCGGAGCTCCTCCTCCCACCCCGGAATGGGGGTTGCTGATCTCAGAAGGGCGGCAATACCTCGCCGGCGCGTGGTGGATGACCAGCCTGCCGGGCCTGGTCATCGTGCTGACGGTCGTTCTTTTGGCCGGACTCGGACGCCAACTTCTCAAGATCTTCCGGTTCTAGTCAGGAGCCCCAAATGACCATCAACGCAGTGAAACCCAGCGGCGACGCCGCGCCTTTGCTTGAGGTGCGTGGACTACATGTCGAATACGGCCACGGCCCAGAGGCGATCGTGGCCGCAGACTCACTTGGACTCGTCCTCAAACCGGGCGAAATCGTTGCCCTCGTCGGCGAATCCGGGTCGGGCAAAAGCACCCTCGCCAAATCGCTCATCGGGCTGCTCCCCGAGTCGGCCACCGTTTCCGCCGGATCCATCCTCTTCGACGGCGTTGATCTGGCCGGCCTTTCCGAACGCGCAATGGAGAAGTTCCGCGGCCGCCGGATCGGCATGGTCCCGCAGGATCCCGGGGCCTCGCTGGATCCGGTGAAGACGGTCGGGTCCCAAGTGGCCGAGGTGTTCCGGCTGCACCCGGAGGAAGGCAAACGCTCCAAGAGCGAGATCCGGGCGGAGGTCATCCGGCTCTTCGAACTGGTGGGGATCGACCGTCCCGCGGAGCGGCTGAAACAGTACCCCCACGAACTCTCCGGCGGACTCAAGCAGCGCGTCCTGATCGCGATCGCCTTCAGCCTCGGGCCGAAACTGCTGATTGCCGATGAGCCGACCTCGGCGCTGGACGTCACCGTGCAGCGCCGCGTCCTCGAAGTCTTCAGCAGGCTGGCACGGGACCACGGTACGGCTGTCATCTTCGTGACGCACGACCTGGCCGTCGCCACCGATCTGGCCGATCGGATTGTGGTGATGCAGCAGGGAAAAATCCGCGAAGACCGTCCGGTCTCCGACATCCTGGCGCATCCGGAGGACGACTACACGGTCAGGCTGCTCCGGGAGGCCTCTCCGGCCGGCCCGAAGGAGGTCCCGGCCGCCGTGGATTCGGCCCGGGACGAGCCCGTCGCGGCGATCGACGTCCGCGGACTCACCAAAGTCTTCGGCCGGGGCCACACCGAACACCGTGCCGTGGATGACGTCACTTTCGCGGTGCGCCAGGGAACCACTTTCGCACTGGTCGGCGAATCCGGATCAGGCAAGTCGACAACGGCCCGCATGATCATGCGGCTGCTGGACCCCAGTTCAGGCACCGTGCGGGTGCACGGCACCGATGTCACGTCAACCCAGGGGAAGGACAAACGGGAACTGTGGCGCTCCCTGCAGCTGGTGTACCAGAATCCGGATTCGGCGCTTGATCCCCGGCTTACCGTCCGGGACATCGTCGCCGAGCCCCTGGCCAGCTTCCGCGTCGGGTCGCGTTTGGAACGCCGTGCCCGGGTTGCCGAGCTCCTTGACCAGGTGAACCTGCCCGCGCGCGTCGCCGGCAGCAGGCCCAAGGAGCTCTCCGGCGGCCAGCGCCAGCGCGTGGCCATCGCCCGGGCACTCGCCCTGGGCGCCCGGGCCCTTGTGCTGGACGAGGCCCTCTCCGCCCTGGACGTCCTGACGCAGGCCCAGATTCTGGTCCTGCTCGAAAACCTGCAACGCGACCTGGGGCTGTCCTACCTGTTCATTTCCCACGACCTGCACGTCGTCGAACGCTTCGCCTCAGACGTGGGCGTGATGAGCCGGGGACAGCTGCGGGAAGTCGGCCCGACTGCGCAGGTCTTCGCCAACCCACAGAGCGAATACACGCGTTTGTTGCTGGACTCCAATCCCGGCCGGCGCCTGCGCGAACTCGTTGCGTCAACCGCCCACTAGAACCCCTGGAACTCAGAACCACGTCCATGTTAGGAACAAGATGACAATCTCCACACAAGTTCGGGAACTCAGCGAAGAGGCCCGCTACGCGGCGTTATCCGCCAGATTCCAGCCAGTCTTCGCGCGCATCGCCGAGGGCGCACTGGAACGCGAGTCGAACCACGTCCTGCCCTTTGAACCGGTCGCCTGGCTGCGGGACAGCGGCTTCACCACAATCCGGGTCCCCGCCGAGCACGGCGGGGACCCGGTCAGCTACGAGCACCTGAGCCGGCTGCTGATCGAACTCGCCGCCGCGGACTCCAACGTTTCGCATCTTTTGCGGTCGCACTTCTCGTTCGTGGAAACCATCGCACTTCAGCCCGTCGAATTCCGCAGCCGCTGGTTCCCGCGGGTCCTGGCCGGGGAGATCTTCGGCAACGCCGCCACGGAACGTTCCGGCAACGCACTCGGCACCACCCAGACGAAACTCCGTGAGGAGAATGGCCACTGGCTGCTCAACGGCGAAAAATACTACACAACCGGCAGTATCTTCGCCGACTGGGTCGTGGTCATGGCGAGCACGGAGGGACTGGAGGGCCGGCAGTATGCGCTGGTCCGCGTGAATGACCCCCAAGTCACGATCCTCGATGACTGGGACGGCTTCGGCCAGCCCCTCACCGGCACCGGCACCGCCATCTTTGCCGACGTGGTCGTCGACCCCCAGGACATCATCCAGCGCAAGGTCACCAGCACCCTGGAACCGGCCTTCTTCCAGCTCGCACTGCTGACCGTGCTCGTCGGAATCGGCCACGCTGCGCTTCGCGACGCAAGCACACTCGTCCGGGAACGCACACGCACCTTCAACACCGGCTCCGGTTCACTGTTCCGTGACGATCCGCTGATTCAGGAACGCGTCGGCCAGATCGCCGCCGGCGTCTACGCCGCCCAGTCCATCGTGCTGGCAGCCGCACGCGACCTGGACGCCGCCGTCGATCCTTCCCTTGGGCTTGATGAGGAAGCAGCCTTCCTCCGGGCCGAGCTGGGAGTGCAGCAGGCCCATGTGACGGTCCCCGGCCTGGTCCTGGCCGCTGCCAACGGGCTTTTCGACGTCACCGGCGCCTCGTCGACCAGCCTCAGCAAAGGGCTGGACCGGCACTGGCGCAACGCCCGGACGGTGGCCACCCACAACCCGGTGGTGTTCAAGGCGCGGTCCGTCGGCGACTATCACATCAACGGGACCATTCCCACCGGGCTCAACAGCATCGGCGATGCCGTGCCCTCAACCAAGACCAGCCAGGGGAGCGATTCCTGATGGGAACCTTCGACGCACGTCCCCGCCTGCTCCTGAGTGCTTTCGTGATGAACACGACCAACCACATCCTCGGCGGTCAATGGCGCCATCCGGAGGCGCAGCAGCACCGCTTCAACGAACTCCAGCTGTGGGTCGAGCTGGCCCGGGAGCTGGAGGAGGCAAAGTTCGATGCGATGTTCTTCGCCGACGTCGTGGGGCTGTACGGCGACCACGACGGCGGATGGGCCTCCCTGCTCCGGCGGGGGCTGCAGGTACCTTCGAATGATCCGCTGGTCCTCTGCTCCGCACTGGCGGCCGTAACAAAGGACATCGGACTGGCCATGACGAGCTCCGTGATCCAGTCCGATCCGTTCCAGCTCGCCCGTCAGTTGTCGACCCTGGACCATATTTCCAATGGCCGTGTTGCCTGGAACATCGTTACCAGCGTGCTGGAGAACGCCCACCGGAACTTCGGTAACGCCGGGCTCACCCCGCACGACGACCGGTACGACTGGGCCGAAGAATACACCGAGGCCGTCTACAAGCTCTGGGAGGGTTCCTGGGACGACGACGCGCTGCTGGCCGACAAGGTCCGCGGCATCCACGCGGATCCTGCCAAGGTCAACAAGATCAACCACCGCGGGCCCCGTTACTCCATTGACGGCCCGCACCTGGTCTCGCCGAGCCCGCAGCGCACCCCCTTCCTGTTCCAGGCGGGGAGCTCGTCGCGCGGGAAGAAGTTCGCCGCGGAGAACGCCGAGGCAACATTCCTCTTTGCCCCCAACGTTGAATACGTAAAAAAGCAAACAGCCTCGATCCGCGCCCTCGAAGCCGCGGCGGGCCGGGCGGCCGGCGACGTCAAGATCTTCGGCGGCCTATCCTTCGTGATCGGCAGCACCGAGGCCGAGGTCGCGCGCAAGCAGGCCGAATATGACGAGTACCTGGATCTCGACACGATCATCGCGCATATCGGCGGCGGGATTGGCGTCGATTTGGGCGGCCTCCCGCTCGACACCCCGCTGGGCGAGATCGAGACCGAGGGTGCCCAGGGCGTACTCCAGGCGGCGATTGCCTCCGTTCCGGGCGGCAAACCAACGATCGGTGACCTGGCCCGCTACCGCGCCAAGGCCCAGCAGATCGCCGGCACGCCGGAACAGATCGTGGACGAACTGGAACGCTGGCAGGATGCCGGGATCGACGGACTGAACATCATCAACCAGATCATCCCCGGTTCCTACACGGACTTCATCCAGGGCGTGCTGCCCGAATTGCGGCGCCGCGGACTGGCCCAGACGGAATACGCGCCGGGCACACTGCGTGAGAAGGTCTTCGGCCGCGGCCCGAAACTTGAGTCAAGCCACCCGGCAGCGCGGTACCGCGGGGCGTTCAGTGAGCTGTCGGCTGCGGCAACGGTGAAGCCGACCGGTTTGGCTCCATTGCGGGCCTAGCCAGGCACCACGGGGTCCGGCAGCGGGCCCCGCGGTGTCCAACCCGACGCTCGAACGGTGCGGCCTTCCGTGACAGCCGTGCAGCTGGGCGAGGGTGGGCGGGTTCTCTGGACTGGCTCCATCGATTCTCCACGAACGGCCCCTATGCCACCTCGTTCAGCGCCGAATCGCCACAGCTGGCCGCTATTCCGACCCTCGTGGCGGCCATTCGCGTCAGATGGACGAGGGTGTGTCCCGCGTGGCGGCCATTCGTGTCAGCTGGGCGGCCGGGTGGCGCATTCTCCGGACTGGCTCCATCGATTCTCCACACATGGCCGCCACTCCAATCCTCGTGGCGGCCATTCGCGTCAGATGGGCGGCCGGACGTCCCGGATGGCGGCCATTTGCGTCAGCTGGGCGGCGGGGCGGGCGCGTTCCCCGGACTGGCTCCATCGATTCTCCACACATGGCCGCCACTCCAACCTTCGTGGCGGCCGTTCGCGTCAGATGGGCGAGAGTGTGTCCCTCGTGGCGGCCATTCATGTCAGATGGGCGGCCGGACGTCCCGGATGGCGGCCATTCGTGTCAGATGGGCGGCCGGGTGGCGCATTCTCCGGACTGGCTCCATCGATTCTCCACACATGGCCGCCACTCCACCCCTCGTGGCGGCCGTTCGCGTCAGATGGGCGGCCGGACGTCCCGGATGGCGGCCATTCGTGTCAGATGGGCGGCCGGACGTCCCGGGTGGCGGCCATTCGTGTCAGATGGGCGGCCGGGTGGGCGCGTTCCCCGGCTTGGCTCCATCGGTTCTCCACAGATGGCCGCTATTCCGACCCTCGTGGCGGTCAGCTCCCCCAGCATGAGTAGAGCAGGAGGTCTGACACTTAATGCGGGTAAAGCGCCGCCGCTTACCTACCCGCGGGGCACGGCAATGACAGCCACGGTCTGTTGCTGGCCGTCGCGCATCTCGACGCTGGAGATGTTGGTCAGCTGCAGGGGCGTGGCTCCGGTAATCCTGACCCTCCCGCTGGGTGTGGCAGACCATGCGCAGGCGCGGTCCTCGCCGCCGCCGGTGTCCTTCACCCACAGCGACAAGGTGCCGTCCACCGGCAGGCTCCGTCCCTCGACCGCGAGCTCGGTGCCCCAGGTCTTTTTGACCATGCCCACAGTGATCTGCAGCCCGTCGCCGGCCTGGACGGAATAGCTGGCGTCCGGTTTGGGCGGCTGGTTGGCCAGCGGCGCGGCCAGGATGCCGAGCGTGAGGCACGCCGCGGCCGCCGCAGCCAGCGCCGCGGTCCAGCGCCGCCGCGCCTTTCGCCGGCGCGCGGACAATTCGTCGAGCATCCGCTGCGGCACCGCAGCCGGCGCGGGAACCGGCGGGGCCGGGTCCCGGACCGCAACGGCGCCGAGGGCGACGGCGTCGGGCACCGGGAGCGCGTCCAGCAGCGCCGGTAGGCTGGCCAGTTCGTCCAGCTCCCGCCGGCAGTCCGCACAGCTGCCCAGGTGCTGTTCGAAGGCGGCGGCCTCGTCGGGCTCCAGCCCGCCGAGCAGGTAGGCGCCGAGCAGCTGGTGGAGTTCAGTGGCGCTCACCGTTGCACCCCCATCTCGTCAAGGATCGTTCGGAGCGCGCGCACGGCGTAGAACGCGCGGGACTTCACCGTTCCGCTCGGGATATTCAAACTGACCGATGCCTCCTGGACGGTGAAGCGGCGGTAATGGAGCGCCACAAGAACCTCCCGGTGCTCCGCGCTGAGCCGCAGCAGCGCCTCTTCCATCAGCACGCGGTTCAGGAGTTCGTCGACGCGTTCCTCGCCGTCGGCCGGGTCGGCCAGATCACGGTCCGCCGTTTCGCGGGGCCTTCGCTGGGCTTTGCGGTAATTGTCGATCATGATGTTGCGGGCCGTCCGGAACAGGTAGCTGCGCAGGCTTCCGGTGATGTGGGGCGCCTGCTGCCAGACCCGCAGCACGGTCTCCTGCACAACGTCGTCGGCCAGCTGCGGATCCCGGCAGGCACTGAGGACAAAACGCCTGAGCGCCGGCCCGTGGTCGCGGTAGATCGCCGCCACCACGTCTTCATCCAGCGACATAACCGTCCTCCCTGGCTCATGCGGTCCGCGCTACCCCTATGACGTGCGGACCGCCGGAAAGGTTCACACGCGCGGAATCCCGGGCACGGTCCGCGATCTGCTGTGAACCATTCTTCCCCCAGGGGCGTCGTACCGGTTAGCGCCGGCCAGGCCAGTTGGCCGGTTCGAGTCAAGGAGCAGCAGATGAACAAGCACCTCAGCATTGGCCTGTCCGCTTTCGCCCTCGCCGCACTACTCTCCGGCTGTGCCGGCACCAGCGGAACCAACACCTCCACGCCGCCGGCAGCCACGACGACGGCGCCCGGCAGTGCCGCACCGGGTTCGGCTCCGGCGTCGACCTCGGCACCGGCCGTGTCCACGGCGGACCTCAAGGTCGCGGATTCCGCAGCCGGCAAAATCGTGGTCGACGGCAAAGGAATGAGCGTCTACTACTACACGAAGGACGTCAAGGACTCCGGAACCAGCACGTGCACCGGCGGCTGCCTCGACGCGTGGCCCGCGGTCCTCGCCGCCGCCGACACCCCGACGGTCGAGGGTGTCACCGGCACCGTGGGAACGATTGCCACCCCCGATGGGAAGAAGCAACTGACCATCAACGGGATGCCGGTGTACTACTACGCCAAAGATCTGGCCACCGGGGACATCCTGGGCCAGGGCGTCGGCGGCGTTTGGTATCTCGTGGCACCGTCAGGAGAGATGATCACCGCCGCCGCCGCCGGGTACTAGCCGGCGGCAGCGGCGGCAGGCCAGGCTCAGTCGTCCTCGTCCTCGAACTCGACGGCTGCCAGGATCTCCTTCGTGTCCGGGTGGATCATGACCGCTTCGCGTTCATCCTCCAGCATGAGGAACTCGCCCTGGTCCGTGCTGAAATGCCAGGCCAGGGTGGTCTGGCCGTCGTGGTCATAGTTGGGGTCGCCCATGGTGATCTTCAGGAGCGTGTGGCCGGCCACGGCGCAGAGCTCGCGGATGATTATCTCGAATTCCGGGGTGTCCAGCAGGTCGTCTTCGGCGGCCTCGGCCTGGCGTTCAGCCAAGTTCGGGATGCGGGACACGCGCTCGGCTATGTGGCGGTCGAGTTCCTCCTCGTCCAGCAGGAGGAGGTCCGCCTGGCTGCGGAGCCAGGCGGCGTTGAGGACGATGAGGTCTTCGGTCTCCAGCAGGGTTCCGAACTCGCCGTCGAGCTCTTCCAGAAAACGGACAGCGTCCGGAACAGCCGTGTCCGTGGCATCTTCCAGGTCCGCGTCCCCGTCAAGGTACGCGTCTGCTTCCTCCTCGGAAAGGGAATCGAAGGCGGCGACGGTGCGGTTGAAAAGGTCCAGGTGGGCGGTGGCCCCCATACCTTCGAGCCCCGCCCGGACGTACGCGTCGGTGTCCTCGCGATCGGGCGTGGTGAACACGTACTGGGCGAACCCGCCGCCCAGAGTCTGCGTCAGGTAGAAGTCAACGTAGTAGCTGCGCAGTGCGTTTGGCGCGATTTCCTCGATGTCAAGCAACTCCGCGTACATGGAGTTGACCACGTCCACGTTCGCGTCAACGACATCCGCGTCGCTGCCGTTGATGCTCTCCCGCGGCAGGACCGGCGCGTAATTTGTGGCGGGCAGGGTGGTGGCAAGGCCGTTGCTCATGGAAAATCCTCACTGCTGAAGGCGGGTGGCGCTCCGAACCCCTTCACGCTACGGGGCCTTGCCCGCGCCGCGGTTGAGCCGGAGCTGAACGTCCGGCGAAGTTTGGGTGTCCCGGTGTGCACGTCGCCCTCGCGTTGTCCACGTGGGCCGACGGCCGGGTACGGGGACTCCTGCCGGGCTCGCTAAGATGGATCAGATGACCAACTGCTGAAAGTAGTGCGCACATGCCATCCCATCCGGACGAGAGTGCGGCACTGGCAATACAGACTCCCGCGATCAACGACCGCTCCCTCGCGGCCGGACTTGCCTACGCCATGGGGAGCCGAGTTTCCGGGATTTCCTTCGATGCCGCCACCGGACTCATGCTCGGCAAGGTGCGGGGCAGCACCGATGTGCCGTATTCAACGACGGCGAAGCTGGTCCGGAAGTCGGGCGGCTGGAGCTGCACCGTGGGCGTCTGCAGCTGCCCGGTCCGGAAGGACTGCAAGCATGTGGCCGCACTGCTGTTCGCCGCTGAAGACAGCCCGGCGATCCGTGTCCAGTTGCTGGCGCCGGCCGATACCAGCCGGCTGTCCCGGCAGGCGCCGGTGCAAGAGGCGCCGGATTGGGAACAGGCTCTCAGCCCGCTGATCGCCCGGCCGGGAATCACACAGTCCACGAACGGCATCCCACTGGCGCTGCAGTTCGAAATCGAAGAACCCGCCCCGCATTTCTCCTACACCGGCCGCCGAGATCCGCTCCGCAGCGTCCGGCAGCTTAAGGCGCGTCCCGTGATCATGGGAACCAAGGGCAAGTGGATCCGCGGCGATGTCTCCTGGAACACCCTGAGCTACCTGAGCTACCGGCGCGAATGCAACGAGGCCCACGTCGAGTGGATGCAGGAGTTCCTCGCCTCGCACACCGCCCAGGCCAACCGCCAGCATGCCGGGACCGGGCTGTGGCTGGGCCTGAACACCTATGCCGGCAAGAACCTGTGGAGCCTGCTGGCGCAGGCCCGGAAGGTCGGCGTCGCCCTCGTCCACAGCCGGGGTCCGGAGCCCGTGCGGCTCGTTGAGCAGCCGGCCGCCGTCGGGCTCAACCTGACCCGTTTCGGCGCCGCACCGGTCCCGGCCGGGGCGAACGACGGCGACGGCGTTACGCCGGCCGGCGGCGGGGACGGCGGCGGGCTGTCCCTCGCCCCTACCATCACGGTTGAGGGTGAGGTAGTCGATCCGGCTTCCGTCGGGACCATCGGGCGCCCGGCGCACGGGATCTTCCTGACCTCCGGAGCGGACGCCCTGCCCGGAGTCGCGCCGACGGACTCTGTCATCACGCTCGCCCCGCTGGAACCCGGACTCAGCGAGGAGCTCCTGACCTTCGTTACGGCGGGAACCACGCTGCATATTCCGGCCCGGGACGAGAGCCGCTTCCTGACCGGCTTCTATCCCAAACTCAAGCAGAGCGCCCGGGTGACCGCCTCCGATGAGTCCGTGGAACTGCCCCAGCTGGCCGTTCCCACGCTCTCATTGCTGGCGAACTACGGCGCCGACCACCGGGTCCGGCTGCACTGGGAATGGCATTACAAGTCCGGCAAGCTCGTCACCGCCCAGCCGCTGTGGCGCCACCCCGGCGATCACGGCTATCGGGACGACCCTGCCGAGGCCCGGCTTCTCGAAGCCGTGGGGCAGCCCTGGGACCTGGTGCCCGCTCTGGGCGAGTCCGCGACGGGCGGCTGGGGCACACCGCGGCTGGCAGCATCGGCTGAACTCAGCGGCTTGGACACGCTGGCGTTCACCGAGGAGCTGCTCCCGCGGCTCCGTGAGATCCCCGGCGTCGCAGTGGATACCGCCGGCGACATCGCCGACTACCGCGAAGCAGAAGAGGCCCCGGTCGTGGCGATCTCAACCAAGGCCACCGACAGCCGGGACTGGTTCGATCTTGGCATCGTGATCACCCTGGAGGGCCAGCCGGTGTCCTTCGCGGCGCTGTTCTCCGCCCTCGCCGCGGGGCAGACCCGCATGCTGCTGCCCAGCGGCGCCTACTTCTCGCTGGACCTCCCAGAACTGCACCAGCTCCGCGCACTGATTGACGAAGCCCGCATCCTTCAGGACAACCAGGGCAACAAGGACGCGCCGCTGCAGATCAGCCGCTTCCAGGCCGGGCTCTGGGATGAACTGGCCCAGCTCGGCATCGTGGACCAGCAGGCCGCGGCCTGGCGCGAGGCCGTCGGCGGGCTGCTGGAAGGCGGGGTGAAGGGCCTGCCGTTGCCGGTAACGCTGAACGCCGAGCTGCGCCCATACCAGCTGGAGGGGTTCAACTGGCTGAGTTTCCTCTACCGCCACGGGCTCGGCGGCGTGCTGGCCGATGACATGGGCCTGGGAAAGACCGTGCAGGCGCTGGCGCTGATCTGCGCCGCCAAAGTCGCGGCCGGAGGGGCTGCTGCTGCCCCCGACGGCGACGCGGCCGCCCCTGACGCTGCCCCGGAACCAGCGGAGGACAGCGCCGCTGCCGCGCCGGGCGCGGCCCCGTTCCTCGTGGTCGCCCCCACGAGTGTCGTCGGAAACTGGGAGGCAGAGACCGCACGGTTCGCCCCCGGCCTCACGGTGCGCGCCATCAGCGAGACCTTCGCCAAAAGCGGCTCCAGCCCTGCGGAAGCAATGGCGGGGGCGGACATCGTCATTACCTCCTACGCCCTGTTCCGGATCGACTATGAGGCCTACGCCTCCAAGGAATGGGCCGGCCTGGTCCTGGACGAGGCCCAGTTCGTCAAGAACCACCAGTCCAAGGCCTACCAGTGCGCCCGGAAACTTCCCGCGGTGTTCAAACTGGCCATCACCGGCACCCCGCTGGAGAACAACCTGATGGAGTTCTGGGCGCTCACCTCGATCGTCGCGCCGGGGCTGTTTTCCAGTCCGAAGCGGTTCGCCGAGTACTACCAGAAACCGGTCGAAAAGAACGGTGACAAGGCGCAGCTGGACAAGCTCCGGCGTCGGGTCCGTCCGCTGATGATGCGGCGCACCAAGGAGCAGGTCATCCACGACCTGCCGCCAAAGCAGGAGCAGATCCTCGAGGTCGTGCTGAACCCGCGGCACCAGAAGGTTTACCAGACCCACCTGCAGCGCGAACGCCAGAAGATCCTGGGCCTGATCGACGACGTCAACAAGAACCGCTTCACCATCTTCCAGTCCCTCACGCTGCTGCGGCAGCTCAGCCTGGATCCCTCGCTGATCGATCCTTCGCTGTCAGGGGTCCGGTCCAGCAAACTCGATGTGCTCTTCGAACAGCTGGAGGACCTGGTGGCGGAAGGGCACCGGGCCCTGATCTTCAGCCAGTTCACCGGCTTCCTGGGCAAGGTCCGCGAGCGGCTGGTCGAGGAGAACATTGAGTTCTGCTACCTCGACGGCAGCACCCGCAACCGCACCGACGTCGTCAATGAGTTCAAGAACGGCGCCGCCCCGGTGTTCCTGATCAGCCTCAAGGCCGGCGGCTTCGGCCTGAACCTGACCGAGGCGGACTACGTGTTCCTGCTGGATCCGTGGTGGAACCCGGCCTCGGAGGCGCAGGCCGTGGACCGCACGCACCGGATCGGGCAGGCCCGCAACGTGATGGTCTACCGGCTCGTCGCCAAGGACACCATCGAGGAGAAGGTCATGGCGCTCAAGGCCAGGAAGTCCCAGCTGTTCGCCGACGTCATGGAGGGCGACGCGCTCTCCGGCGGAGCCCTCACGGCGGAGGACCTGGCCGGGCTGTTCAACGACTGAGTTCCTGGCTGTCGCGTTTCAACCGCTGGACTGCACCCGGAGCCGGGCCAGGAGCGTCGCGGCGAGCAGCGACGTCGTCATTTCCAGTGCAATGACCGCCAGGAGCGCCCCGGCGCCCGACGGTGCGGCTCCGGCGGTGGCGGCGGCTCCGTAGTGGGCGTGGCCCGCCGACACCGCTCCGGACCCGACGCCCAAGAGCAGGACTGCGTGCACCCCGGTCATCGCCACTGCCGAGGCCATGACCCGGCGCAGGGCGCTGACCCGCCCCTGCCGCCAGATGTGCAAAGCACACGGCAGGCACACCGCCACCATGGTAGTTGCCGTGCTCGGCGGGAATCGGCATGGCGCCCAGGTCCAGCACCTGCGTGACCTCCCTGCTGACCACATCCACGTACGCCACAAGACCGTCCACCGGGTGCGCCCAGGCGCTGTCTTCGGGGAAATCCTGCACGAAGGCCAGGCCACGCAGAATGCGGCGGCCCTTTTCCTCCGGGTATTCGAAGACTCCTGCTGACAGCGGGGCAACGCGGACCTTGCCGACGTCGGGCCCGCGGTGCGCCAGCGCCCTAAGCCAGCGCTCGTCCGCCGCCAGGAGCTGCTCGACGACGTCGAACTCTTCTTCCAGGACAGGAAGCTCACCGGCTAACGCTTTGTCCAACTCGACGACGGAGGTCACCTCGCCGCTCGTGACGGAAACAGCGACGTCCAGGGGACGGCCGCCTGAAACATCATGGATGAATACCCGGAAGCGACGGTCCTCGGTATCCACCGCCGCGCCCCGGGCGGGATCCAGCAGACCGAGGTACGCGATCCGCTTCTCGGGCCCGAGAAGTCCCCCGGCGCGGAGAATGCCTTGGACTTCCGTGATTTCCGCGGCCGCTGCAAGGCGGTACGGCGTCACCGTGCCAGTTGTGGAGAGTGTCGTGACGGCCTTTTGTCCGGGACCTTGGCAGGTCGTATTTTTATTTTCTATAGTTGCAGAGAATAACCGTACGTAAGATGTGTCACAAGAGTTCGAGCCAAAAAAGTTCCGGGGGATCACCAGCGTGCCAAAGATTGTTGACCATGATGTGCGGCGCCTGGAACTGGTGGATGCTACCTGGCGGATCATCGCCCGGCTGGGCATCGAAGGCGCCACCATGCGGGAGATCGCCCTCGAGGCCGGCTTCGCGAACGGGGCCCTCAAGCCGTACTTCCCCACGAAGGATGACCTGCTGACCTTCGCATTCGGGCACGTCTTCAACCGCACCAACGAGCGCATCGCCTCAGTTACCGCCGGGCAGGTTGGACTGGCGGCCCTGCGGGCGTTTTGCGTCGAGGTGCTACCCCTGGATGAGGAGCGGATCAACGAGGCCCGGATTGTCATTCCGTTCTGGCAGAAGGCCATCAACGATCCCGGCAAGGCCCGCATCCACCGTGAATCGATGGAGCAGTGGCTTGCCGCGATGCGGCAGTACCTGGCCGAGGCGCGGCAGGCCGGCGCCGTCACGACCGCCGTCGACGACGCCGCCCTGGCCGGGCAACTGCTCAACCTCCTCCTCGGCGCGCAGATCGCTGCAGCACTCGCCCCGGAAGGCCAGCTAGAGCTCGGGCTGAACGAGCAACTGGAGGGATTCTTGACCCTCCTGGCCTGCTAGGCCCGCGGGGAATCTTTTTTCGCCGGTTGTCGAAAAAAGGTGACAGTGGTGTGCTGCGACGCTACCCTGAAAGGACTGTGTCCCATGACATAGTCCCCGAAATACGACGGCGTCAGGATCTTCGATGACCGCAGTTGCAGCCCGCCCATCGCTTAGTGCCGCCGGGCAGGCCGTCCACACCAGTACGGCGGCCTCCTTCGACCACTGGAGGCACCTCGTCGCGGAGTCCTTCGTTCCCCTGGCCGCGTCGAGCAGGGATGCGGACAACTTCCGCGGCCGCATGAGGGCCCGCAGGCTGGACCGCGTGGCGGTCGTGGAGGTTTCCTCCACGAGCCATGAGGTCCACCGCACGCCGGCGCTCATTGCGCAGTCCAACGAGCGCTATTTCAAGCTCAATCTCCAGATGCAGGGCACCGGTCTCCTCATCCAGGACAACCGCGAGGCAGTCCTGCAGCCGGGCGACATCTCCATCTATGACACCAGCCGCCCCTACACACTTGCCTTCGAGGGCGACGCCCGCCTGATGGTGTTGATGTTTCCTTGGGACGCCTTGTCCCTGCCGCCGGACTGCATCGCGCAGCTTTCGGCCGTGCGGATGGCCGCTGACTCAGGCCTCGCCGCGATCGTCGGGCCGTTCATCGCCCATCTGGCGGAGAATCTGGATGCACTGAGCGGCCCCAGCGGTTCCCGCCTCGCCACGAACGCCCTCGATCTCGTCTCCACGATGCTGCATTCGGAACTGGACATGTCCCCGGACCGAATGAGGCCGCAGGCCCTGCTGGCGGCATCCGTCCGCGAATACATCGACGCAAACCTGGCCGATCCGCTGCTGTCGCCCGCTTCGATTGCGGCCGCCCATTTCATCTCCACGCGGCACCTACACAACGTCTTCCATGAGTCCGGAACCACCGTGGCGAGCTGGATCCGGACCCAGCGGCTGGAAGGCGTGCGCCGCGAGCTGCGGGATCCACTCCTGGCCGGATTGCCCGTAGGAGCCGTGGCCGGGCGGTGGGGTTTCCTGGATGCGGCGCATTTCAGCCGCACGTTCCGGGACGCCTTCGGCGAATCCCCCAGCGACTGGCGGCGCGGCGCTTAGGAAGGGCACCGCTCCCGCAGTGACAGTTCCCGTTGCGCTGGCAGCACCCGACGGCAGTAACGCCAGCAGGGATGCAGGGGGCGGTGCCGGATCCGTCCGGCACCGCCCCCTGCATTTAAGGCCGGTCGCTAAGCGGGGACTCCCTGCCGTGCGGCCCGGCGCTCCACGCCGATTTCCACCAGCACGCCGGCCGCAAACACGATGGGCACGGCGATCAGCAGACCCACGGCCGTTTCGGGGCTGCCGCCGATCAGTGCCGTGAAGTTGCTGACAACGAGGGACAGAACCCAGCCAAGAAGCAAGGTGGCGAGTGTCGGCGCCACTTTGGTCTGCCACACCTGGCCGGCAACCTTTTCGCGCCGGAAATACGCCACGACGGCAAGGGAGCAGAGGATATACAAGACCAGGAGCGCAGCCACGGCAAGCCCGCTGAACCAGGAAAAGAGGGTCAGGACAGGATCCAGGGACAGCAGGGCGAACGGCGCCACGAGCAGGAATGCGACCACGGTCTGGATCCGCGCAGCTACGGCGGGCGCCCGGTGACGGTTGGTGCGGGCCACGGCGCCGGGCATCGACCCGCGCAGCGCCAGTGAATGCAGGTAGCGGTTGATGCCGTTGTGGAAGGCGATGATGCCGGCCAGCAATGAGGTCACGAGCAGGATGCCGGTGGCTATTCCGGCCCACGGCCCGAACAGCTCCACCATCGGCGTCAACACGAAGGAGGTGGAATCGCCGGATTCGAGGGCCGCCCCTGCAGCATCGATGACATGTGAGGGGCCGTAGTAGCTGACCAGCATCCACGAAATGAAGGAGAAGAACACCGAGATGACCCCGACCGACAGGTACGTGGCACGGGCCACCGTGCGGTGGGCGTCCTTGGCCTCGGCCGAGTAGATGGCCGTTGACTCGAAGCCGAACATGGAGGCGACAGCGAACATGATGGCGACGCCAGGGGCGCCCGTGGCGATCGCCGCGGGAGAGAAGGAAGCCGCGAGACTGATTCCTTCCGGCCCGCCGCCCCGAAACAGCACGGTGAAGCCAAACATGATCAGGATGGCGACCTCCAGGCCCACGAGCAAGGCAAGGACCCTCGCCCCAAGTTCGATGTTGAGCGATCCCAGCACCTGCACGCCCGCCATGGTGACCACGGCCAGCAGCCACCAGGGAACCACGATGCCGGCGGACGCGAGGAGCCCCGAGAACGCCGCGCCGTACAGCCCGTACATCGCGGCCTGGACCGTGCTGTAGGCGAGGAGAGCGAGCCACGCGGCTCCCGCTCCGGTATTGCGCCCAAAGGCTGCCGTCACGTAGGCGTAAAAGGCGCCATTGGCCTGGATCTTGCGGCTCATTGCCACGAACCCGACCGCGAAGATGACGATGACGATGCCCACCACGAGATACGCCCCGGGCGCTCCGGGACCGTTGCCGAGGGCTGCGGCCAGCGGTGACGCCCCGACGATTCCGGTCAGCGGGGCCTGGGCGGACAAAACAAAGAAGAGAATGCCCATGACGCCGACGCTGCCAGCGCGCAGCGCGGTGGAGTGCTCCTCGCGGGGACTGGCTTCCGCGGTCCGGGTCTCGGAATTTGAAATACTCATCGGATCCTTCTTAACGGTCATGAGTCGGGGAAATGGTGGTCTGAGAACTGGGGGTGCATGCACTGTGCAAACCAGCATGGCAGGTGACGCCCGTCACTCTTTTGTCGATCAGCGATCGGTTGTTGTTCCTCAGCGCAACGGCATCCAAGTCCGTCGCGATCCTTCGCGGTGGGTCAACTGCAGTTCGCGCAATGACAAGACTGGCGCCCCGCGCCGGAGGACACTCGGACGTGACAGTGCGGCCGCACTGGAACCATCCCGCACCGCACGTCAACACCCCCAGCCCTTCAATTACCCTGCATCACCTACTCGAAGTGGAGTACCCCCGTGGAAACCTACGACGCCCTCCTGGCCTCGATCGCCCCAACCTCCGGGCAATCCCGGACCATCCTTGACCCCGCCACCGGCACCGTCGTTGGCGAAGCGCCGGTGCACGCGCTGGAGGACCTGGAGCGTGCCGTTGCCGCCGCCGCGGCTGCCCAGCCGGAGTGGGCAGCGTTGGGCCACGACGCCCGCAGCGCCGCCCTGCTCAGGGCCGCCGACGCCGTCGAACGCTCTGCCGAAGAACTCGCCCGGCTGCTCTCCCGCGAGCAGGGCAAACCGCTCAACGGCCCGAATGCCCGGTTTGAGGTCGGCGCGTGCGCGGCGTGGCTCCGCGCCGCCGCCGGCACTCCAATGGAGCCGGAAACCGTGGTGGACGACGGCGAGACCCGCGCCGAACTGCACCACCGGCCCATCGGCGTCGTCGGCGCGATCGGGCCCTGGAACTGGCCCATGATGATCACCATCTGGCAGATCGCCCCGGCACTCCGGATGGGCAACGCCGTGGTGGTCAAGCCCTCCGAATACACCCCGCTGTCCGTCCTGGCCCTCGCCAAGGTCCTCAACGAAGAGCTCCCCGAGGGCCTCCTCACGGTGGTCTCCGGCGGCCGCGACGTCGGCGAGGCCCTCGCCGGACACCCCGCGATCGGCAAGATCATGTTCACCGGCTCCACCGCCACCGGCAAGGCCATCATCAGGTCCTCCGCAGACACCGTCAAACGCCTCACCCTGGAGCTCGGCGGCAACGACGCCGGCATTGTCCTGCCCGACGCCGACCCCAAAGCCATCGCCGAAGGCCTGTTCTGGGGCGCTTTCATCAACACCGGCCAGACCTGCGCGGCCCTGAAGCGCCTCTACGTCCACAGCGACATCTATGATGCAGTCTGCGAGGAGCTCACGGCCGTCGCCGCCGCCATGCCCATGGGCGTAGGACTGGATGAGGCCAACGTGCTCGGCCCGCTGCAGAACAGGCAGCAGTTCGATATCGTGGCCCGGCTGGTCGACGCCGCCCGCGACGCCGGGGCCAAGATCCTCCTCGGCGGAAACCCGGACACGGACCAGCCCGGATACTTCTACCCTGCCACCCTGGTTGCCGACATCGACAACAACAATCCGCTGGTGGCCGAGGAACAGTTCGGTCCCGCCCTGCCCATCATCCGCTACAGCACGGTTGACGAGGCCGTCACGATGGCAAACGCCCTCGACGTCGGACTCGGCGCCTCGGTCTGGTCCTCCGATCCGGCCGCGGCCCGCGGGGTGGCCACCCGGATCCAGGCCGGCACCGTCTGGATCAACAAGCACGGCGCCGTTGACCCGAGGGTCCCCTTCGGCGGTGCAAAGCAATCCGGCTATGGCCTGGAATTCGGCGTCGAAGGCCTCAAGGCCCTCGGCGTACCCCAGGTCATCAACGGCTGACCGGCCTACGGTAACCTGACCGGGAGGCCGGGGCGTCCGCCCCGGCCTCCCGGTTATCCCCTCTGAGTGGCGCGTGCCGGCGCGACAGCCTCCCTAAGCGTGACGCTGAATGCGGGCCAGTTGGGTATGTGGGCTCCCGGCATGAAACCATACCGACCATGGTCCAGAAGATTGCGTACCAGGGTGAGCCCGGCGCCAATTCCAATATTGCGTGCGCACAGATGTTTCCCGAACTGGAAAGCGTCCCGTGCGCCAGCTTTGAGGACGCTTTAGAACTGGTGTCCGGTGGTGAGGCTGCCCTGGCCATGATTCCCATTGAGAACTCGATCGCCGGCCGGGTGGCGGACATCCACATCCTGCTGCCACAATCCCGTCTGCAGATAGTGGGCGAATACTTTCTTCCGATTCATTTCGACCTGCTGGGCATCCCCGGCAGCACCATCGAGGGGGCCACTGAGGTCCACAGCCACATCCACGCCCTGGGCCAGTGCCGCAAGTTGATCCGCAGTGCCGGCCTGAAGCCTGTTATTGCCGGCGATACCGCGGGTTCTGCCCGTGAAGTGCGGGAGTGGAACGATCCGGCCAAGCTGTCCCTCGCTCCTCCGCTGGCGGCCCAGATTTACGGCTTGCAGGTGCTGGCTTCGCGGGTGGAGGATGACCCATCCAACACCACCCGGTTCGTGGTCCTGGCGCGGGAAAAGGAACTGCCGTCGCGGGAGGCCCTGCCGGAAGCGGCGGTGACCAGCTTGCTGTTCCGGGTCCGGAACGTCCCCTCCGCACTGTTCAAGGCACTGGGCGGGTTTGCCACGAACGGCGTGAACATGACAAGGCTGGAAAGCTACATGGTGGGCGACGAGTTTGCTGCCACCATGTTCATGGCCGACGTCGAAGGTCACCCCGAGGACCTGCCCGTCCGCCTGGCCCTTGAGGAGCTGGGCTTCTTCACCACCGAAGTGCGCATCCTGGGCGTGTATGCCGCCGCCGAATACCGGACCGCGCAGGCAGCCGCAAGCTGAGGTCCTCGCCGCGCACAAAAGTACGACGTGCCGGGGACGACGCTCCAGCCCAGTTACTCGGTGCCGGACCCCGCCGCACGTCTGACCACCCGCGGGATTCCGCGGGTGGTCAGAGGTGCGGCCAGAAGCAACTGGGCGGGAGCGTCACCACGCCGTCGGCAGGGCGCGGTGACGTCGCTTAGCCCACGTGATCCTGGAATTCGGGGGCGCGGTTGCCTGCCTGCAGGATGGGCGCGAAGAACGCGCCGAGTTCCGCCGTCGCCGTCAGGGGCAGGACGTTTGCCACGTACTGGTCCGGGCGGACCACTACGACGACGCCGCCGCGGTCGAGGCCGCGCAGCTCGAAGATGTCCGCGGTGGGATCGGTGCCGTAGACCTTCTCCAGGTAGGTGAGCTTGAACGGCCCCACCTCCGGCTTGAACACGGCAGGGACGGCGCTGATGTCGACGCCCGTGTGCTCCTGCTGGTAAACCACCTTCACGTCAAACCACGCATCACGGTCCGCCCCTGCGGGGGTGGCGGCGAGCGGCGAGTCAGGAGCGTTGGCCAGCCACGCGGCGAGATCCGTTGTCGGCGACGGCGCTCCGGCCACAGCCCCGTCCGCGAAGACGTAGATGCGCCAGCGGCCGTCGGCCGTGGCCTGGTGGCCGAGCTGGAGCGGGTTGGTGTCGGAGACGCGCTGCACCTGCGCGGACTTGAAGCGCTTTCCGATGGGGAAGCCTGTGGCCAGGTTCTGATGTGTCGCTTCAGCGACGATCATTGACGGCGCGTACTCGGTCATGAAGCCCGCGGGGAACTCGGCGGTGCGAACATAGAAGTCCTCCAGCTCGGAGGGGCTCTCGAACTCTTCGGGCTTTTTTGCCATCAGCGTCGACCACACCTTGTCGAAGTCGATGAGGTTCTTCGCGACAACCTGCCGCTCGGCCGAGTAGGTGGAGAGCAGGCTGTCCGGACTGCGGCCTTCAAGCACGTGGCCGAGCTTCCAGCCGATGTTGAAGCCGTCCTGCATCGAGACGTTCATGCCCTGGCCGGCTTTGGCGCTGTGCGTGTGGCAGGCGTCGCCGGTGATGAACACGCGCGGAGTGCGGGTACCGAGCTCCTCCGGGAGGACGTCGTCGAACCGGTCGGTGAGGCGGTGGCCCACCTCGTACACGCTGTTCCAGGCCACGTTGCGCACGTCGAGCGTGTAGGGGTGGATGATCGCGTTGGCCTTGGCGATGATCTGCTCAATGGTGGTCTTGCGGACGGCCCCGCGGTCGTCCGCGGCGACCTCGCCGAGGTCGACGTACATGCGGAACAGGTGGCCGCCCTCGCGCGGGATCAGCAGGATACTGCCGCCCGTGCCGGATGTAATGGCGCACTTGAGGCGGATGTCGGGGAAGTCCGTGTTCGCGAGCACGTCCATGACGCCCCATGCATGGTTGGCCTGGTCGCCGGCCATGGTGCAGCCGATGGACTCCCGGACCTTGCTGCGCGCGCCGTCCGCTCCGACGACGTACTTAGCCCGGACTGTGCGCGTCTGGCCCTCGTCGGGGCCGGCCGTGCGGAGGAGCGTCACCGAGACAGGGTACTCCCCTGCGCCACCCTCGAGCCCGAGGAATTCGTAGCCGTAGTCAGGCGAGATGCGGGTGGGTGAGTTGGCCATGAACTCGCCGAAATAGTCCAGAACACGGGCCTGGTTGACGATCAGGTGCGGGAACTCGCTGATGCCTGTCGTGTCGTCCACGGCACGGGCTGCGCGGACGATGCGGGCCGGGTCCGCGGGGTCCGGTTTCCAGAACGCCATTTCCGTGATCCGGTATGCCTCGGCGATGATCCGCTCGGCGAAGCCGAAGGCCTGGAAGGTCTCAACGCTCCGGGCCTGGATCCCGTCGGCCTGGCCAATGGCGAGCCGTCCTGCGCGGCGTTCCACAATGCGGGTCGTGATGCCCGGGAACTGGGACAGTTGGGCGGCGGCGAGCATACCGGCGGGCCCGGTGCCCACAATGAGCACGTCGACCTCGTCAGGAAGCTGAGCGGGACGGTCGATACCGACGCCGGCGGCCGGCTGGACGCGCGGGTCACCGGATACGTAACCGTGATGGTGGAAATGCATGGGCTTTCCTCACTTCGTTGTGTGGCGGTCTGCCGCCTGCTTTGGCGTTCGATAATAGAACTTAGTGTTCGATAATCGAATTGATGTCTGTGATCCAGAACTCTACGGCAGATATGACGCAGGTTACAAATGCATTGAAAACACCCCGGGAACCAGGGGTTGACGATCCGCGCTTCCTGAGTCATAGTCATCGTATACGATTTCGTACTCGATGAGGAGAGATTCTTGGAACAGGTCACCGACCACATCCTGGCCGCGGCCCGCAAGGTCATCGCGGTGCATATCAACTACCCCAGCCGGGCAGCCCAGCGGGGCCGTACACCCGGGCAGCCTTCGTACTTCCTGAAGCCATCGTCCTCCCTGGCTCTCAGCGGTTCAACGGTGGAACGCCCCGCCGGTTGCGAACTCCTCGGTTACGAGGGCGAGATCGCACTGATCATCGGGAAGCCGGCGCGCCGGGTTGGCCTTGAGGACGCGTGGAGCCACGTCGAGTGGGTGACCGCAAGCAATGACCTCGGCGTATACGACCTGCGCTATGCGGACAAGGGCTCCAACCTCCGGTCCAAGGGCGGCGACGGCTTCACGCCGGTCGGTCCCGGGCTGATCGCCGCGGACTCCGTCGACCCGGCACAGCTGCGGATCCGCACCTGGCACAACGGCGCACTGGTCCAGGACGACACCACCGGGGACCTGCTCTTCCCGTTCGCCCGGCTCGTCGCTGACCTGTCCCAGCTGCTCACGCTCGAAGCGGGCGACATCATCCTCACCGGCACTCCCGCCGGGGCCTCCGTGGCCAAGCCGGGCGACGTCGTCGAGGTTGAAGTCAGCGCCGGGGACCTCACCTCGGGCAGGCTGGTCACCCGGGTGGAGGAAGGCACGACGCCGTTCGCCGACTTCGGCGCCCGGCCCAGGACCGATGATCTCCAGCGGGAGGAAGCCTACGGTTCCCGCGAAGCCGCCGGGCTGGCAGCGCCGGCTCCCATCCTGTCGCCGGAGCTGAAGGCGAAGCTGGAAAGCGTCTGCACGGCCACCCTGTCCTCGCAGCTGCGCAAGCGCGGACTGAACAACGTCAGCATCGACGGGCTGTCCGCGACCCGCCCGGAAAAACGTGTGGTGGGCCTGGCCCGGACACTGCGCTACGTGCCCAACCGCGAGGACCTCTTCAAGACCCACGGCGGCGGCTTCAACGCCCAGAAGAAGGCGATCGACTCGGTTAACGAGGGCGAAATCCTGGTGATGGAGGCCCGCGGCGAAAAGGGCACGGGCACCATTGGCGACATCCTGGCCCTCCGCGCCCAGGTCCGCGGCGCCGCCGCCATCATCACCGACGGCGGTGTCCGCGACTTCTCCGCCGTGGCCGCGATGGACATGCCCACCTACTATGCCAACCCGCACCCCGCAGTACTGGGGCGCCGGCACATCCCGTGGGACACCGACATCACCATCGCGTGCGGCGGCACCACCGTGCAGCCCGGGGACATCATCGTGGCCGATTCAGACGGCATCCTGGTGATCCCGCCGGCACTGGCCGAGGAACTGGCGGACGATTCCATCGCCCAGGAACGCGAGGAGGTCTTCATCGCCGAGATGGTGCAGCAGGGCCACAGCGTGGACGGCCTCTACCCGCTGAACGCCGAATGGCGGGCCAAGTACGAGACGTGGGAAGCCGGCAAAGCCAATGGCTGAGACGGCCACCGCCGTAGCCGGAACCGGCAGCAAATCCGAGCAGGCCTACGCCGCTGTCAAAGCCCGGATCGTGGACGGGACCTACTCCCCCGGCTACCGGCTGGTGCTGGCGAAGATCGCGGAGGATTTGGGTGTCAGTGTGGTGCCGGTCCGTGAAGCCATCCGCCGGCTCGAGGCCGAGGGCCTGGTGACCTTCGAGCGGAACGTCGGGGCCACTGTCGCCGGGATCGACCCCACCGAGTACCTCTACACGATGCAGACCCTCAGCATCGTCGAAGGCGCCGCCACGTCACTGTCAGCGCCGCTGATGGGGGCGGCGGACATCGCCCGGGCGCGTGCTGTGAACGAGGAAATGCGCGACTGCCTGCAGCACTTCGATCCCGTCCGTTTCACCCGGCTGAACCAGGACTTCCACAGCGTCCTGTTTGAGCACTGCCCTAACCCGCACATCCTGGACCTCGTCCATAGGGGCTGGAACCGGCTCGCATCACTCCGCTCCTCGACCTTCAGGTTCGTGCCCGGCAGGGCGCACGACTCGGTGGACGAGCACGAAACCCTCCTGAAGCTCATTGAAACAGGTGCCGACGCCGACACCATCGAAAAAGCAGCACGGCTCCACCGCAGCGCCACTCTGGACGCCTACCTCGCACAAACCAAGCAGTAATGACCACCGTTAGGACTCAATGATGACGACTGCCGCAGAAACCACATCCCATTACGTCCCGCAGGACCTTCCCACCCACATCCAGCACTACATCGACGGCGAGTTCGTTGATTCAGTGGGCGGCAAGACCTTTGATGTCCTGGATCCGGTCTCCAACACCAACTACGCCACCGCCGCCGCGGGCCAGAAGGAGGACATCGACCTCGCCGTCGCCGCCGCCCGCAAAGCATTCGTGAACGGCCCGTGGCCGCGGATGAAGCCGCGCGAACGCGCCCGCGTCCTGAACCGGATCGCCGACGCCGTCGAGGCCCAGGAGGCGCGGCTGGCCGAACTGGAGACGTTCGACACCGGCCTGCCGATCACCCAGGCCAAGGGCCAGGCCTTGCGTGCGGCGGAGAACTTCCGGTTCTTCGCGGACCTGATCGTGGCCCAGTTCGACGACGCCATGAAGGTCCCGGGCGCGCAGATCAACTACGTGAACCGCAAGCCGATCGGCGTCGCCGGCCTCATCACGCCCTGGAACACCCCGTTCATGCTGGAGTCCTGGAAGCTCGCCCCGGCGCTGGCCACCGGCAACACCGTGGTGCTCAAGCCGGCGGAATTCACGCCGCTGTCCGCCTCGCTCTGGGCACAAATCTTCAAGGACGCCGGGCTGCCCGACGGCGTCTTCAACCTGGTCAACGGCCTCGGCGAGGAAGCCGGCGACGCCCTCGTGAAGCATCCCGACGTCCCGCTGATTTCCTTCACCGGTGAAACCACCACCGGCCAGACGATCTTCCGCAACGCCGCGGCCAACCTCAAAGGCCTATCCATGGAGCTCGGCGGCAAGTCGCCGTGCGTCGTGTTCGCCGACGCCGACCTGGACGCCGCGATCGACTCCGCGTTGTTCGGGGTCTTCTCGCTCAACGGCGAACGTTGCACGGCCGGTTCCCGGATCCTGGTAGAGCGCGGCGTGTACGAGGAATTCTGCGAAAAATACGCCGCCCGCGCCAAAAACATTGTGGTCGGTGACCCGCACGACCCGAAAACGGAGGTCGGTGCCCTGGTCCACCCCGAGCACTACGCCAAGGTGGCCTCCTACGTGGAGATCGGCAAGTCCGAGGGACGGCTGCTGGCCGGCGGCGGCCGTCCGGCCCACCTGCCCGAGGGCAACTACATCGCGCCGACCGTTTTCGCCGACGTCGCCCCGGACGCGCGGATCTTCCAGGAGGAGATCTTCGGCCCGGTCGTCGCGATCACGCCGTTCGACAGCGACGAGGAAGCGCTGGCTCTGGCCAACAACACCAGGTACGGGCTGGCCGCCTACATCTGGACCCAGAACCTGACCCGCGCGCACAACTTCTCGCAGAACGTCGAGGCCGGCATGGTGTGGCTCAACAGCCACAACGTCCGCGACCTGCGCACCCCGTTCGGCGGCGTCAAGGCCTCCGGGCTGGGCCATGAGGGCGGCTACCGCTCGATCGACTTCTACACCGACCAGCAGGCCGTCCACATCACCCTCGGCACCGTCCACACGCCTAAATTCGGCGCCTAGTTCCGGCGCCAACAGAACCACCTGACCCCCTTTCAAAGAAGAGAGAGCATCATGACCAACTTTGTCCCCACCCCCTCCATCCCGGCACCGGACATCGTCCGCTGCGCCTACATGGAAATTGTGGTCACCGACCTCGCCAAGTCCCGCGCGTTCTACGTGGACCTGCTGGGCCTGCACGTCACCGAGGAAGATGAGAACAACATCTACCTTCGGTCGCTGGAGGAGTTCATCCACCACAACCTGGTGCTCCGCAAGGGACCCATCGCCGCCGTCGCAGCCTTCGCCTACCGGGTGAAGTCACCTGCTGAAGTGGACGCCGCCGAGGCCTACTACAAGGAACTGGGCTGCCGCACGGAACGGCGCAAGGAAGGCTTCACCAAGGGCATCGGCGACTCCGTCCGGGTGGAGGATCCGCTCGGCTTCCCCTACGAATTCTTCTATGACGTCGAGCACGTCGAGCGCCTCACCCAGCGCTACGACCTGTACTCCGCCGGCGAACTGGTCCGGCTGGACCACTTCAACCAGGTCACCCCGGACGTGCCCCGCGGCCGCAAGTACCTCGAGGACCTCGGCTTCCGGGTCTCCGAGGACATCCAGGACTCCGACGGCGTGACCTACGCTGCCTGGATGCACCGCAAGCAGACCGTGCACGACACCGCCCTGACCGGCGGCAACGGCCCGCGCATGCACCACATCGCGTTTGCCACGCACGAGAAGCACAACATCATCCAGATCTGCGACAAGATGGGAGCCCTGCGCATCTCGGACCGGATCGAACGCGGCCCCGGCCGCCACGGCGTGTCCAACGCCTTCTACCTCTACATCCTGGATCCGGACGGCCACCGGATCGAGATCTACACCCAGGACTACTACACCGGCGACCCGGACAACCCCACCATCACCTGGGACGTCCACGACAACCAGCGCCGCGACTGGTGGGGCAACCCCGTGGTCCCGTCCTGGTACACCGAGGCCTCCCTGGTCCTGGACCTCGACGGCAATCCCCAGCCCGTCATCGAGCGCGAAGAGAAGAGCGAAATGGCGGTCACAGTGGGCGCCGACGGCTTCTCCTACACCCGCAAGGACGGGAACCCCGACGGGGACCGGACAGGCTTCAAGCTCGGGGCGCAGCTGTAGCCATGCTGGATGCCAAGACGATCGAGGCCATCGCGGATGAACTGGTCGACGCCGGCCGCAACCGGAAACCAATCCCCCGCCTGACGGCCCGTTACCCGGGGATGACGGTGGAGGATTCCTATGCGGTCCAGCAGTTGTGGCGGCGCCGTAACGAGGAAGCGGGCCGGACCCTGGTGGGCCGGAAGATCGGTCTCACGTCGAAGGCGATGCAGGCTGCCACGGGCATCACCGAACCGGACTACGGTGCCATTTTCGATGACATGGTGCTGGAGACCGGGTGCTCGGTGGAGTGGGACAAGTACACCCACCCGCGGGTGGAGGTGGAGTTGGCGTTTGTCCTGAAGGACGCGCTCAAGGGCCCCGGCTGCACGATCTTTGATGTCCTGAGGGCCACCGACTACGTGGTTCCGGCCCTGGAGATCCTGGACTCCCGGATCGAGATGGAGGGCCGGACCATCGTGGACACCATCTCGGACAACGCCGCGATGGGGGCCATGGTGATCGGCGGCAACCCGGTCAAGCCGGACGCCGTGGACCTGCGCTGGGTTTCCGCCATCCTGTATAAGAACCAGACCGTGGAGGAAACCGGTGTTGCCGCAGGGGTCCTTGACCACCCGGCCAACGGGGTGCACTGGCTGGCCAACAAGATCGCCGCGCACGGGGACAGCATGAAGGCGGGCGATATCATCCTGGCCGGCTCCTTCACCCGGCCGATGTGGGTGTTCAAGGGCGACACCGTCCACGCAGACTACGGACCACTGGGAGTTGTGACATGCCGCTTCGAATAGAACCTCAAAACACCTTCCGGGATGCGCTGCGCAACGAAACGGGCGCTGCCGGCCGTCCGCTGGCGGGGATGTGGGTGTGCTCGGGCAGCCCGCTGGTGGCCGAGGTCTGCGCCGGGTCGGGCCTGGACTGGCTCCTGGTCGACGCCGAGCACAGCCCCAACGGACTCGAATCCATCCTCGCCCAGCTCCAGGCCATCCATGGTTACCCGATCCACACCCTGGTCCGGCCGCCGGTGAACGACACGGTGCTGATCAAGCAGTACCTGGACCTGGGCGTGCAGAACCTGCTGGTCCCCATGGTGAACTCCGCGGCCGACGCCGAAGCCGCCGTCGCGGCCACCCGCTACCCGCCCCAGGGTGTCCGCGGGGTGGGCTCTGCTTTGGCCCGCGCCGCGCGCTGGAACCGCGTCCCGGACTACCTGGCCCGGGCCGGCGAGACCATCAGCGTCACCGTCCAGATCGAATCGGCCGCCGCTGTCGACGCAGTGGAGGACATCCTGAAGGTCGACGGTGTGGACGCCATCTTCCTGGGCCCCTCCGACCTCGCCGCGTCGATGGGCCTGCTGGGGCAGCAGGACCACGAAGAGGTGCGCACCGCCGTCGAACACTGCCTCACCGCCGCGAACGCGGCCGGCAAACCCGCCGGCGTCAACGCCTTCAACCCCGACACCGCGCGCCGCTACCTGGACGCCGGGGCCGACTTCATCCTGGTCGGCGCCGACGTCGCCCTGCTGGCAAGGGGCTCCGAAGCCCTCGCCGCCAACTACGTCCAGCGCGCCGACGGCGACACCCCCGCCAGCTACTGACCGCTATTTGCTAAGGACTCCCCTCATGACTGTGACATCTGCTGCGATCACCCCTGCCGTCCCACCCGAGCGGGAGGCCGCGCTCCTCGCGTCCGTGCCGACCGGCTTGCTGATCGGCGGCCGGTGGCGGGACGCGTCCGACGGCGGCACGTTCGACGTCCATGACCCCGCCACCGGGGAGGTGCTGGCCACCCTCGCCTCGGCCACCAGCGCAGACGCCCTGGCCGCGCTCGACGCGGCCAACACGGTCCAGGCCTCGTGGGCCCGGACGGCGCCGCGGGAACGCGCCGAAATCCTGCGCCGCGCCTTTGATCTGGTCACCGCACGCGCCGAGGACTTCGCCCTGCTGATGACCCTGGAAATGGGCAAGCCGCTGGCCGAAGCCCGCGGCGAGGTGGCCTACGGCGCCGAATTCCTGCGCTGGTTCTCCGAAGAAACAGTCCGGGACTACGGCCGCTACCTCACCGCCCCCGAGGGCAAAAACAAGATCCTGGTCCAGCACAAACCGGTGGGCCCCTGCCTGCTGATCACGCCCTGGAACTTCCCGCTCGCGATGGCCACCCGCAAGGTCGCCCCCGCAGTCGCCGCAGGCTGCACCATGGTGCTCAAACCCGCCAAATTGACCCCGCTGACCGCCCAGCTGTTCGCGCAGACCATGCTGGACGCCGGCCTGCCCGCCGGGGTCCTGAACGTGGTCCCCTCCTCCAGCGCCGCCGGGATCTCCGGGCCCCTGCTGAAGGATTCACGGCTCCGCAAGGTCTCCTTCACCGGCTCCACCCCGGTGGGCAAACGCCTGATCGCCGACGCCGCCCAGAACGTGCTCCGCACCTCGATGGAACTCGGCGGGAACGCCCCGTTCATCGTGTTCGAGGACGCGGACCTGGACCAGGCCGTCGAGGGGGCCATGGCCGCGAAAATGCGCAACATGGGCGAGGCCTGCACCGCCGCGAACCGGTTCCTCGTCCAGGAATCCGTCGCGCAGGAGTTCACCCGGAAGTTCGCCGCGGCCATGGGCGCCCTCACCGTTGGCCGGGGCACCGACCCGGCCAGCCAGGTCGGGCCCCTGATCGACGCCGGCGCCCGCGACGACGTCCACGCACTCGTCACCGCCGCCGTCGACGCCGGCGCCACCGCCCTCACCGGCGGCGCCCCCGTGGACGGACCCGGCTACTTCTACCCACCCACCGTGCTCGCCAACGTGCCCAACGACGCGTCGATCCTCGGCCAGGAAATCTTCGGCCCGGTCGCCCCCGTGACGACCTTCGCCACGGAAGAGGACGCGGTCCGGCTCGCCAACGCCAGTGAATACGGTCTGGCGTCCTACCTGTACAGCCGCGACTTCAATCGGCTGCTGCGGGTGGCCGAACAGATCGAATTCGGCATGGTGGGCTTCAACGCCGGCGTCATCTCCAACGCCGCAGCACCCTTCGGCGGCGTCAAACAATCCGGGCTCGGCCGCGAAGGCGGAACCGAAGGCATCGCCGAATACACCACCACCCAGTACATCGGCATCGCCGACCCCTACGCCAAATAGGGGACGGCCCGCCGGGCCGCCACAGAACCACCACCGTCCGCAAATGGGCCTCCGCACGCAACAGTGCGGGGGCCCGTTCCGTTTGAAATCCTCATGGTCCGGGTCAGGCTGCGGCCGGAGCGGACACGGACCGGGAGGACGTCTGGTTCCGGAACCAGGTGGCCAGTTTCTTTCCCCTGCCCTTCCACCAGCTGTCCTCATCACCGCCGTGGTGCCACCGGAAGATCACCATCACCATCATGAAGACTCCGCCGGCAACGTCCTGCCACGTCCCGCTGGCGGCGTCGATCAGCACGCTGACCGCACAGATCAGGATCGAGGGCCAGGCGAGTGTAGTGAAGACGGTGTTTGCCACGTAGCGGCGGTGGGACCGCGGCACCGAGAGGGCCCGGACCATGTCGAAACAGACACACACGACGACGATTGCCTGGCCCAGCGACAACAGAATCGAACCCGTCAGAGATCCCGCGAACACGGCGAAAGCGTGGAGCCCGGAATTCATGGCCCGCCCGCGATCACTGCGGGCCCAGGCGCCGGTTTCCCCGGCGTCGTTGGATCAAACATGCGGTGCCCCCCGGCTGTCCTCGCTGCTCCGCTGGCTGTGGCGCCAGTCGTTCCTGCCAGGTTCATTCAAACGGCCGGGCGGGCTTGAAGTCACGCCCTCCCTGTACCTGTCTTTGCCGGCGAGGACTACCCATGGAGCAGTCGATGTACTCAGGTGCGGCAGGCCTGCTACGCGGATTCAAGAGGCAGGACCTCTTCACGCCAAACGTGATGGTTGACACATCCCGGCACGAATGTCATGGTTTAACAACAGATGGTCAGACCAACTGACCGGAACGTGTACCAGCCAAACTTACGAGGAAGTAGCCCCATGAATCTCTACTCGCTGATGCAGAAGCGAACCGCGGCGCAAGGACCCATCCGGGTCGGTGTCATCGGAGCCGGAAAGTTCGCCTCCATGTTCCTCACCCAGGCCCTCAACACCGAGGAGATCCACGTCGTCGGCGTCGCCGATATCGACGTGCCGAAGGCGCGAGGCGCCCTCCAGCGCACGGGCTGGCCCGCCGACCGCTATGCGGCCAAGAACTTCGCAGAAGCCCTCCGCAACGGAACCACCTACGTCACCGAAAGCTCCGCCGAGCTCATCCAGCTCCCGCAGGTCGAGGTCATCCTGGAGGTCACCGGCAACCCGATCGTCGGGACAGCGCACGCCGTGCAAAGCATCGACAACGGCAAGCACATCATCATGGTCAACGTCGAGGCCGACTGCATGGTGGGCCCGATCCTGCAGCGCAGGGCCGAAGCTGCCGGAGTCGTCTACTCCATGGCCTACGGCGACCAGCCCGCCCTGATCTGCGAAATGGTCGACTGGTGCCGCACGGTGGGCTTCGACATCGTCGCCGCCGGCAAGGGCACCAAGTACCTGCCCGAATACAACTACTCCACGCCGGACACCGTCTGGAACTACTACGGCTTCAGCGATGCGCAGCTCGCGTCCGGGGACTTTAACCCCAAGATGTTCAATTCGTTCCTGGACGGCACCAAATCGGCCATTGAAATGGCGGCCGTCGCGAACGGCACGGGGCTCACCCCACAGGATGAAGGCCTCTTCTTTCCGCCGGCCGGGGTGGACGACCTTCCGAACATCTACCGCGAGAAGTCGGTCGGCGGCATCCTGACCCGGCGCGGCACCGTGGAAATTGCCTCAAGCCTGAACCGTGATGGAACCGAAGTGGAGCGCGATCTCCGCTGGGGCGTCTACGTCACCTTCGAGGCGAAGACAGACTACGCGGCGCAGTGCTTTGCCGAGTACGGGGTGAAGACCGACTCGACCGGGCGCTACGGCTCGCTGTACCGTCCGTACCACATGATCGGGCTGGAGCTGGGGGTCAGCATCGCCTCCGCGGTCCTTCGCGGCGAAGCCACCGGCTCGCCTACCGGTTTCCGCGGAGACGTCATGACCACTGCCAAGAAGGACCTCAAAGCCGGCGAAACGCTGGACGGGGAAGGCGGCTACACCGCCTTTGGGAAACTGGCCCCGGCCAGGATCTCGCTCGAACGTAACGCCCTGCCTCTTGGCCTCGCCCATGGCATGAAGCTCAAGCGCGACGTCCCCAAAGACGGAACAGTTTCGTGGGACGACATTGATGCTGACGAAACCCTCCTCGCCGTCCAGATCCGGCGGGAACTTGAGAGCGAATTCCGCGCCGAATTGCTCCTGAGCACCTAGGTCAGACCGTCAGGCCAACAACTACGATGGAAGGGCAGCCCGTCGGCAGCACGCTGACGGCAGGAAATCGAGGAGGTGGTCGGTATGACGGCAGAAGCATGGGAACCCGTACAACGGATCCGGACATACGAACAAGTGATGGCCCAGATCGAGGAGCGGATTCTCGATGGCCGGCTAAAGGCCGGCGACAAGCTGCCCAGCGAGCGGGACCTGGCCGTGTTGCTGGGGGTATCCAGGCCGTCCTTGAGGGAATCCCTCCGGGTCCTGGAGGCCCTGGGCATCGTGGATATCCGCCCAGGTGGCGGGGCTGAAGGAGGAGCCGTCCTCGTGGGCGAGCCGGGATCCGGCTTCGTCAACCTGCTGAAACTCCAGCTGGCGCTGGGACAGTTCGACCAGACCGATGTACTCGAAACCCGCATCGCATTGGAGACGTGGTGCTGCGAGGAAGCCGCTGGACGGGCGACCGAGCAGGACCACAGGGACCTCGGACTGATCCTGGACCGGATGGACGACCCGGACATCACGACGGCCGAGTTCAACCGGCTGGACGCAGCCTTCCACGTCCGGATCGCCGAGTCGACGGGCAATTCCTTGACCTCACACCTGATGGGGTCACTCAGGATCGCCATCAACCGGCAAATGATCGAAGCATATGCCCGGCTGGAGAACTGGAAAGAAACGGCCACCGTGGTGCGCCGCGAACACCGGGAAATCCTCGATGCCGTTCAACGCCGGGATCCGGCCGCGGCCAGGCAGTCCGTAGGTGACCACATTCGCAGCTTTTACAACATAGGAAACGTCGGGGCCTGAACCAGCCTCGTGACGCCGGAGGACCGGCTTCATCTGGTACAGCGTCTGCGGCAAGCAGGGCAGGGAGAATCCCGGCCCTATATCGAAGGAGATATGGACGCACATGAGCGCTCTTACGCAATCACACGCCAAGCAGGCCGAGCAGGGCTCGCCGGACAAACTCAAGGTCGCGATCGGCAGCGCCGTCGGAACCACCATCGAGAACTATGACTTTCTCGCCTACGGAACGGCCGCCGCGCTTTACTTCGGCACCGCGTTCTTTCCCGGCCAAGACCCCGTGGCCGCGACCCTGCTGGCGTTCGCCACCCTCGCCGTGGGCTTTGCCATGCGGCCGCTGGGCGGACTGATCGGCGGCTACCTCGGCGACAAGTACGGTCGGAAGCCGGTCCTGGTCGGCGCGCTGCTGGTGATGGGATTTGCCACGTTCCTGATCGGCGTCCTGCCCACCTACCAGCAGGTGGGTGTCCTGGCCCCCATCCTTCTGGTTGCGATCCGCATCATCCAGGGTCTGGCCTTCGGCGCCGAATGGGGAGGCGCCATCATGATGACCTTTGAGCATGCTCCATGGCGGCAGCGCGGCCGCTACACCGGCATCCCGCAGGCAGGTGTCCCGCTTGGTCTGCTGCTGGCCAACCTCGTCTTCCTTGCCACCACCGGGTGGAACAACGAATGGTCCTGGCGCGTGCCGTTCCTCGCCAGCTCCATCCTGATCATTGCCGGCATCATCATCCGCATGAAGGTCAGCGAATCCCCCGAGTTCGAGGAAACGAAAGCCAAAGGCGAACTCGTCAAGAATCCGCTCCTGACCGTCATCAAGAATGACTGGCGCACCATCCTTCGGGTCATCGGCCTGCGGCTGGCAGAATCCGGCGGCTTCTACGTCATCGTCACCTACCTGCTCTCCTACATCGTCGCCAACAAGCTGGTGGACCGCCAGACGGGACTGACCGGTCTGGTACTCGCCGCAGCATTGGGCGTGGTGACCACCATCCTCTGGGGCCGACTCACGGACAGCATCGGACGCCGCAAGCTCTACATCATCGGATCTGCCGGCATCATTCTCTTCGGCGTCCCGATGTTCCTCATGGTCAACACCGGCGTCCCATTCCTGGTTATCCTCGTGTACATCATCGGGCTGCCGGTCCTCCACGACATGCTCGCCGGTTCCCAGGGCGCCTGGTTCTCCGAGCTGTTCCCCGCCAACACCCGGACCTCCGGCGCATCCATCGGATACCAGTTCTCGGCCGCCATATCAGGCTTCATCCCCCTGATCGCAGCAGCCACGGCAGCCGCCTGGGGCTGGAGCGGCGTGTCAATCGTCTACATGGCGTGCGGAGCCATCGGGCTCATCGCAGCCCTCGTCACCCGGGAAACCTGGGGAAAGCGCGAACGCGCCGCCGTCGACGAGCTCATTACGGAAGGCAAGTAACGCAACAGTGCCCGGGGCCAAAGGTCCCGGGCACTGCCTTGTCTTCACTCGCTGTTCCGCGGCCTCCACACGACGACGGCCTGGGAACGGGCCCGGGGCCGCTTGCCGCGGGCCAGGCTGACCACGTCGCCCGCAGTGCCGGCCGCGAAGATGCGTGACTCCAGGCTGCGGGGGCGACGGTCGAGCTCTTCACTCAGTTCCGTGACGCGCCGCTGCAGCGCGGCGACCTGGTTCTCCAGCTGGAGGATCCGTTTGATGCCTTCCAGCGAGACGCCCTCGTGCGAGAGCCGCTGCACCTCGCGGAGCACGTTGATGTCCCGCTGCGAATAGCGGCGGGACTTGCCGGGCGCCCGGCTCGGCGAGACAATCCCCAGGCGGTCGTACTGCCGCAGCGTCTGGGGGTGCATCTCCGCCAGCTGGGCGGCGACGGAGATCACGAAGATCGGCTGGTCGAAGTCGAACTCGATGGCCATGGCAGGCGTCCGTTCCTAGAGCCGGGCCTTGGCTGCCAGTTCGGCGCGGACGTCCTCACCGGAGGTGGCCGCGGCGAAGGCCTTGACGGCTTCCTCGGCTTCCTTGTTCAGCTTCCTTGGGACGGCAACGTCGATGGTCACCAGCAGGTCACCGGTGGCCTTCGAGTGCTTGACGCCGCGGCCCTTGACGCGGAGCGTGCGGCCCGACGGGGTGCCGGCCGGGACACGTACCCGGACCTTGTCGCCGTCGATGGTCGGAACCTCGATGTCGGCGCCCAGGGCTGCCTCCGGGAAGGTGACCGGGACGTGGATGCGCAGGTTGTCACCGTCGCGGACGTAGAAATCGTGGGGTTTCACCGAGACCGTGACCATCAGGTCCCCGTTGCCGGCCGGACCGTACTGGCCCTTGCCGCGGACCCGGACCTTCTGCCCATCCTTGATGCCGGCCGGAACGCGCACGTCGATGACTTCCCCGTCCGGTTCACGCAGGCCGATGGTGGTGCCGCGGATGGATCCGGCGAAGGAAATGGACGTCGACGCCGTCCGGTCCGCACCCTTTTGCGGTGCTCGCTGGAAGGACTGGCCGCCCCCGCCGAAGCCGCCGCCACCGCCGAAGAGGTCGGCGAACTCCGGGGGAATGCCGCCGGACGTGCTGTAGCCGCCGGAGTGGCGTCCCCCGCCGCCGGTGAACAACCCGCCAAAGAGATCCTCGAAGCCAGCCCCGCCGCCGGCCCCGCCACCGGCGCCCCCGGGTGCGAACCGTGCACCACCCATGGCCCGGATAGCGTCATACTGCTGCCGCTCATCGGGGTCGGAGAGCACGGAATAGGCCTCGGAGATGTCCTTGAACTTCCGCTCCGAAGCGGCGTTGCCGGCATTGGTGTCCGGGTGGTGCTGCCGCGCGAGCTTCCGGTAGGCCTTTTTGATATCGGCGTCGGAAGCGTCCTTGGCGATTCCAAGGATCTTGTAAAAGTCCTTGTCCACCCAGTCCTGGCTAGCCAATGGCGTTTCCTTTCAAAGTACAAGAGATAAGGCGAGACTACCGCTGAACGCCGAAGCGGATGAGGGGGCCCGGGAGTGGCATCGGGCCTGCCGAAGCGTGGCGGCTGTGGTCCGCAGGACCATGGCCGCCACGCGTAGGGGCGGGGCCCCCTCATCCGCGAAGGCGTGGAGGGTACTGCTACGCCGGGACAGCCACGATGACCTGTGCCGCACGAAGGACCCGGTCACCGGACTTGTAGCCCGAGCGCAGGACCTGGCTGACGGTGTCGATCTCGACATCCGGGCCGGGCTGCTGGATGAGGGCCTCGTGGATCGTGGGGTCGAACTCCACGCCCGTCTCGGAGATGCGCTCCAGGCCGTACGTCTTCAGCGCGTTCTCCAGCTTGGCGGCGATCGCGGCGAACGGCCCGTCCGTGAGGTCCCCGTGCTGGCGGGCTGCGTCGACGTCGTCCAGTACCGGGAGCAGGGAGTTCATGACGCCGATGACGGCCATCTCCCCTGCCACGGCACGGTCGCGTTCGACCCGCTTGCGGTAGTTGACGTACTCGGCCTGCAGACGGCGAAGGTCATTCCTGAGCTCCTCCGCCTCCGCCCCTTCGGCACCCTGGGCCACGGACTCCGCGGCCGGGACCTCAACACTGTTGAGGATGTCCTCCGCCTGTGACAGCGCGTCTCCGGAACCAGCGTCCCCTGCGGCGCGCTCCTGGTCGGGGTGGCGGGCCTGGCCGGTCTTCGGATCAACCTTGCGGTTGTCGTGGATGATCGGCTTCTGCGGCTCGTTCTCCCGCTGTTCGGCGTCGCGGCGGCTCTCGGAAGAACCGTGCTCTTCTTCGTTACCGTGATGCGGCATGGTTACTTCTTCTCGTCTTCGTCAACGATCTCGGCGTCGACGATGTCCTCGTCGGCTCCGGCTGCCTTCTCACCCGCGGGAGCACCCTGGGCGCCGGTGGCGCCGTCCGGGGAACCGGCCTGCGCGTAAATGGCCTCACCGAGCTTGCTCTGGGAAGCCTGCAGCTTCTCAAACGCGGTCTTCACCGCTGCGTCGTCGGTGCCCTCGAGGGCGGCCTTGAGGGCGTCGACGTCGGCCTTGACCTCGGTCTTGACCTCTTCGGGCAGCTTGTCGGCGTTGTCGGCGATCAGCTTGTCCACGGAGTAGGCAAGCTGCTCGGCAGTGTTGCGGGTGTCGGCTGCTTCGCGGCGGGCCTTGTCCTCTGCTGCGTGCTCCTCGGCGTCCTTGACCATCCGGTCGATGTCTTCCTTGGAGAGGCTGGAACCGCCCGTGATGGTCATGGACTGTTCCTTGCCGGTGCCCTTGTCCTTCGCGGAGACGTGCACGATGCCGTTGGCGTCGATGTCGAAGGTGACCTCGACCTGCGGGACGCCGCGAGGAGCCGGAGCGATCCCGGTCAGCTCGAAGGTGCCCAGCGGCTTGTTGTCGCGGGTGAACTCGCGCTCGCCCTGGAAGACCTGGATGGCCACGGACGGCTGGTTGTCATCCGCCGTCGTGAAGGTCTCGGAGCGCTTGGTCGGGATGGCCGTGTTGCGCTCGATCAGGTGCGTCATGATGCCGCCCTTGGTTTCGATGCCCAGGGAGAGCGGGGTGACGTCGATCAGGAGGACGTCCTTGCGCTCGCCCTTCAGGACACCGGCCTGCAGTGCGGCGCCGACGGCGACAACCTCATCCGGGTTGACGCCCTTGTTCGGCTCCTTGCCGCCGGCGAGTTCCTTGACCAGGTCGTAGACGGCCGGCATACGCGTGGAGCCGCCGACGAGCACGATGTGGTCGATCTGGGAAAGCTGGATGCCGGCTTCCTTGATGACGTCGTGGAACGGCTTCTTGGTGCGCTCGAGCAGGTCCTTGGTGAGGTCCTGGAATTTGGCGCGGGTGAGCTGCTCGTCCAAGTGCACGGGGCCGTCGGGGGTGACGGAGAGGTACTGCAGGGAGACGTTGGTGCTGGAGGAGGAGGACAGTTCCTTCTTGGCCTGCTCGGCTGCCTCACGCAGGCGCTGCAGGGCGATCTTGTCCTTGGAAAGGTCGATGCCCTTGACCTTGAGCTGGTTCAGCAGGTAGTTGACGACACGCTGGTCCCAGTCGTCGCCACCGAGGCGGTTGTCGCCGGCGGTGGAGCGGACCTGGATCGTGGAGAAGTCGTCTTCATCCTTGCCCACTTCGAGCAGGGAGACGTCGAAGGTTCCGCCGCCGAGGTCGAAGACGAGGATGAGCTCGTCTTCCTTGCCCTTGTCCAGGCCGTAGGCCAGGGCGGCCGCGGTGGGCTCGTTGACAATGCGGAGGACCTTGAGGCCCGCGATTTCGCCGGCTTCCTTGGTGGCCTGGCGCTCGGCGTCGTTGAAGTACGCGGGGACCGTAATCACGGCGTCGGTAACTTTTTCACCCAGGTAGGACTCGGCGTCGTTCTTAAGCTTCATGAGGATACGGGCGGAGATTTCCTGCGCTGTGTACTTCTTGTCGTCAATGGCGACGCTCCAGTCGGTGCCCATGTGGCGCTTGACTGAAGCGATGGTGCGGTCAATGTTGTTGACGGCCTGGCGCTTGGCGATTTCGCCAACCAGCACTTCGCCGGACTTGGAGAATGCAACAACCGACGGCGTGGTGCGGCCACCCTCGGCGTTGGCAATGACGGTGGGCTCGCCGCCTTCGAGAACTGAGACGACGGAGTTGGTTGTTCCGAGGTCAATACCTACTGCACGTGACATGTGGTGCTTCCTTCTTTTCTGGGAAACTTGCGGGGCTGCTGCGGACCCAAGGAATCCGAGCGTGATTGAGTGATCTGCACTCAACTTTACTCAGGCCCCGAACAAAGTCAATCCAAAGTTGAGTGCAACGCGCTCAACTTTGGATTCCGGAGTGACGCCTGGCCGATCCCGGGCACCGTTCCTTCCCGGAATTCCGGGCGTTTTCAGGCAGCACTAAGCCCGGCACCTGCCCTGTTCGCTGATCGCGAAGTCGGTCGCCTAGCGGTCCCCGCGCCCCGCATCGCCGGAGGAGTCGTCCCGTGCGGGGGGTTGCCCGGCCACCCTTCCGGGGGCCCGCCGGGCTCCGGCGTCGCCCGCCGCGCCCGCGTCGCCATAGTCTCCCTCGGGATACTCGCCCTCTTCGACGGCGGCGGGCGGCGCACCGGTTACGCCCGCCGCACCAAAGTCGCCCTCCGGATAATCGCCTTCTTCGACGCCGACGGCGGTGGTGCCACTGACGCCAGCCGCACCGTAGTCGCCGGTGGCATATTCGCCCTCTTCCGCCTCGGGCGGATTCTCCCCGGCAGTGCCCGCCGGGCCATAGTCGCCCTCGACGTACTGGCCCTCGGCGGCGGTGTCTTCGGGTTCCGCCGCAGTCTGGTCAGACTCGTTGTTTTCGGACATGGTTGGATCCTTCCTGGAAGCTTCGGCGCGCCCAGGCAGGCGCAGGGGCAGTCTATCGAGCGCCGCGGGGAGACAACAGAGGGGACGGAAACGCCGGACCTTGGACTGTTCCGGGCAGCACCGCACGGCTGTTCCGGGCAGCACCAGGGCCCGTCAGCCGGCCCGGCGCCCGGCCGGCCGAAGGCCTGCGAGATCCCCCAGTACGGCCAGATGGTGGGCGAACAGCTCATCCGCGGCAGCGAAGGTGCCGGCGCCGTACTGGCCGAACACTTCGAAGCTGATGGCACCGAACAGCGAGGTCCACACAAGCGCGCCGCGCGCCAGCAGCGGGTCCGGCACCGCCAGTCCCATCTGGCTGCGGATGCGTTCCAGGTCGGCGGCGAGCGGCGCGGCGACGGTCGCGTGGCCGCCGGGTGCCGCCAGGTGTCCTGCACGGTAGGCGCCGTCGAGGAGTGCCACCAGGGCGTAGACGACACGCGTGCCCGGTCCCGTGGTCCGCTCGACCGGCGCCCGATATCCCGGCACGGGGCTTCCGAACAGGAGACCGTAGCGGGCCGGCTCGCGCAGCGCCCAGCGCCGCACGGCGACACCCAGGGCGCGGAACTGTCCGGCAAAATCAGCCGCGGGCAGGGCAGCCACTGCGGCGTCAACTTCGTCGCCGAGTTCGTTGTAGGCGTCGATGAGCAGCAGGGTCAGCAACTCCTCGCGGTTCTCCACATACCGGTAGACCGCCGAGGAAACGACGCCGAGATCGCGGGCCACGGCGCGGAGGGACAGTGCAGCGGCCCCATGCAGCGCCAGATGCTCCCGGCCAAGACGCACAATGTCCTCGATGGTCCGGGCGCGGGCACGCTGCCGGGGCGTGGGCGGCTTCACTGGCGGGGTGCTGGCGGTCTGCGGCATGATTCCAGCATTCCACAAAGCAGAGCAGTGTCAACAAATGTGAGCACCGCTCTTGACTTACGTCGGAACCGGGGGCATCCTGAATTCGGAGAGCACCGCTCTCAACGACGTGACCCGGCGTCGGCGGGCACAAGCCCGAGCACCCGATTCAAACCAGCGAGAGCGAGAACACCATGTCCCAGTCCCCCGAGTCCCCGGCGGAGGCCGTGTATGTTGTCACCGGCGCAGGACCTGTCGGCTGGACGGTTGCCGAGCAACTGGCCGCGGCGGGCCACCGGGTGCGGGTGCTCACCCGGTCCGGCAGCGGGCCCGACCACCCCCGGATCGAGAAGAAGGCCGTGGACGTGTCCGACCCGTCGCAGCTCGGCGAGCCTTTCCGCGACGCCAGCGCCGTTTTCCACTGCATCCACGGCTCGCAGTACAGCGCCAGGACCTGGTCGGAGGAACTCCCCGGCGCCGAGCAGTCGGTGCTTGCGGCGGCGGGCGAGGCCGGCGCCGTCGTCGTATTTCCGGAAAGCCTGTACTCCTACAGCGAACCGGACCGGCCGATGACCGAGGCGGGGCCGCGGGATGCCCGCGGGGGCAAGCGGGGTGTGCGCACGGCGCTGCTGAAGGCCCGCGCCGCGTCCGCTACGGACACCGTGAGTGTCGTGGCGAGCGATTTCTTCGGTCCCAGGGTGCGCCTCTCGCATGCCGGCGAGCGCATGCTGAAGCCGGTCCGGGCGGGCAAATCCCTCATGGTGGTCGGCAACACGGGGCTGCCACACTCTTTCACGTATGTGCCGGATCTGGCCGCCGCCATGATCGCGGCCGCGCAGGATCCCGCCCTCTGGAACCGGGTGTGGCATACGCCAACCGGCCCCGCGCTGAGCCAGCGTCAGATCGCCGAAGCGTTCGCCGCCGCTGCCGGAGCCCGGACACCGCGGGTGGCCGCCGTCCCCGGCTGGGTGCTGCGGACGATGGGCATGTTCTCCTCCGATTCCCGCGAACTGGCAGAAACCCTGTACCAGTTCGAGCGCCCGTTCGTGATGGACTCGCGCGCCAGCGAGCGGGCCCTGGGGCTGCACCCCACCCCGCTCAAAGCAGCAGCCGCCGCCACGGTTGCCTGGTGGGGGAACCAGGAGCAGTGACGACGGCTGCGACCAGGCGTGCCTGCTACCGGAGGCCCGCCTCCGCAGTTTCCGGCTCCGGAGCGGAGGGACGGGCACGGGGTGCGGCATCCGGCTCGGGACGTGCCACCTTGCTTGGCCACCAGATCCGCGGCCCGAGGTCGTAGGCGAGTGCCGGGACCAGCAGCGAGCGGACCAGGACGGTATCCAGCAGCACCCCGAAGGCCACAATGAAGGCCAGCTGCACCAGGAACATGATGGGGATGATGCCCAGGGCCGCGAAGGTGGCCGCGAGCACCACGCCGGCGGAGGTGATCACACCCCCCGTGACCCCCAGGCCGCGCAGGATGCCCGGCCGTGTGCCGTGCTTCAGGGATTCCTCCCGGACCCGGCTCATCAGGAAGATGTTGTAGTCCACGCCCAGGGCGACCAGGAAGACGAAGCCAAAGAGCGGAACGGTGGCATCGGCTCCCGGGAATCCGAAGACGTTGTTGAACACCACGGCAGAGACGCCCATCGCGGCGCCGTAGGACAGCACTACCGAGGCGACCAGCAACACCGGCGCCAGCACCGAGCGCAGCAGCAGCATCAGGATCACGAGAATCACGGCGAGGACCACCGGGATGATGGTGACGAGGTCACGCTGGGCCGTGGTGTTGGTGTCCAGCGCCGTCGCGGTTACGCCGCCAACGAGTGCGCCGTCGTCAATCTTCTTGAGGTCCTGGCGCAGGGCCACCACAACGTTTTCGGCCTCGTTGGAGTCCGCAGCGAAGTTCAACGTCGCATTGATCAGGACCTTCCCGTCCCGCACCGCCGGGGCTGCTGCCGGCGCCGCGGGGGCGCCGGAGGCAGCGGGTGCGCCGGTGACGATCGGTGCGCCGCCGTCGGCCAGCAGGTAGGCGTCCCCGACGCCGGCGGTCGCCGCGGTCTTGTCCAGCACCTCCTGGGCCTTCGCCGCGTCAACGACGATCACGGCGGGGCTGCCCGAGCCGGCGTCGAAGTGCCGGGCCAGGGCGTCCTGGCCGTCGACGGCGTTGGAGGCAGTGAGAATGACGTCGGTCTGCGGGACGCCGTTGGCCTTGAGCTGCAGGACGCCGGCGGAGGCGACCAGGAGCAATAGCACGGAGGTAGTCCAGACGGTCCTCGGACGGCGGGAAACGAGCGAGCCGGTGGCACGCCACAAGCCCTTCTGGCCCTCAAGCCCGGTGACGAGTTCAGGCCCGCGTCCTGCCTCCGGGAGCAGCTTGGGGCGGAAGGGCCAGAACGCGCCGCGGCCCAGCAGCGCCATCAGGGCGGGCAGCAGGGTCAATGCGGCGAAGAGCGAGCACAGGATGCCTGCTGCGGCCACCGGCCCGAGGGCCTTGTTGGAGTTGAGATCGGAGAAGAGCAGGCAGAGCAGGGCGATAATGACCGTGGCGCCGGAGGCAATGATCGGTTCCCAGGATTTTTTCCACGCCGTGAGCGCGGCGGCCGTGCGGTTGGTGGTGTGCGTCAGGGCTTCGCGGAACCGTGCCACGTAGAGCAGCGCGTAGTCCGTCGCGGCACCGATCACCAGGATGGACAGGATGCCCTGGCTTTGTCCGTTGAGCTGGATCCAGCCGAGCTTGGCCATGCCGAAGACCAACAGGATGGCGGCGCACAGGGCGAAGACCGAGGTAAACAGCACGGCGATCGGCAGCAGCAGGGATCGGTAAACGATCAACAGGATCACGAACACCGCGCCGAGGGCCACGAGCAGGAGGATGCCGTCAATGCCGGCGAAGGCGCTGACGAGGTCGGCCGCGAGCCCGGCCGGACCGGTCACGAAGGTCTGCATTCCCTCCGGAGCGGACGCCTGCACCTCGGCGCGAAGCTCCTTGATGACGTCCTTGACCGTGCTTGAGGAATCGATCGGAACCACAAACTGCACGGCGTGGGCATCCTCGGACGGGATGGGGCCGATCACGGTGCTGCCCGCGCCCAGTGCCTCAAGCCTGTCCTTGAGGGCTGCCGCCTCGCCGAGCTGGGACGGAGTGAAAGCGGAGTCGCTCTCAATGACGATGACGGCGGGGATCTCGTTGGAGTCCCGGAACTTCGCCTGCCAGTCCTGGGCCGCCGTGGCCTCTGCTCCGGACGGCAGGAAGGACGCCTGGTCGTTCGAGGAAACCTCGCTCAGCCGGCCGAAGGTGGGTCCGCCGATCCCGGCGATGGCCAGCCAGGTGAGGACGAGCAGCACGGGAACCAGCCAGCGCAGCCAGAAAGGGACGCGGGTACTGCCGAGCGGGGTCGTTTTCATGATTCCTTCTGGTGCAGGGCTTCGGAGGAGTAGAATTGAATCCATAATAGACTATCTCCATCATGGAGATAAAGGAAGGTGCACCGTGACAGTCGATCCGCCGCCACGCCCCGAATCTTCCGGACCGCCACCGCTGGTCCGGCTGCTGCAGGAGTTCAGCCTGGAGGCGAACCGCTACGCTGATTCCGCCGGCGGGCGCAATGACATGCACCGGACGGACCTTAATGCCCTGTCCGTGATCATGCAGCACGCCGCGAAGAACCAGGTTGTCACCCCCGGTGTACTCCGCAGGGAACTCCACCTGAGCTCACCCGCCACCACGGCCCTGATTGACCGGCTGCACAGCTCGGGCCACGTGGTCCGCGAACGGCAGGGCCCGGACCGGCGGCAGGTCCAGCTCCGGATGACTCCGAAGGCCTACCGCGACGGCGGCGCCATGTTCCAGCCTCTGGCCCGCCAGATGGCCGCAGCGATGGCCGAATTCACTCCGGAGGAACTGGAAGTCGCGACCCGGTTCATAACCTCGATGACCGAGGCGACAATGCGGGCCGGGCAGGAGGCGGCGCAGCAGGCGGCACCGCCAAAAACCGCACCCTGAGGCTATTTTCGCGGCCGGAGCGGTAGCGTTTCCTTATGAGTGAGCAGCCTGAAGATGTGTACACCCACGGCCACCACGAGTCGGTGGTTCGCGCCCATGCCTCGCGGACGGCGGAGAACTCCGCGGCCTTCGTGATTCCGTACCTCACCCCCGGGGTTTCGGTGCTCGACGTCGGCTGCGGGCCGGGCAGCATCACGTGTGATTTCGCCGGGCTGGTCTCGCCCGGGAAGGTCACCGGGCTGGACCGCTCGCCCGAAGTGATCAGCCAGGCGACCGCCCTCGCGGCCGAGCGCGGCCTGCAGAACGTCGGCTTTGTCGCCGGCAACATCTACGACCTCGACCTCGACGATGAAACGTTCGACGTCGTGCACGCCCACCAGGTGCTGCAGCACCTGACCGATCCTGTTGCCGCCCTGCGGGAGATGCGTCGCGTTGCCAAGCCTGGCGGGATCGTGGCGGTGCGCGACGCCGATTTCCACGGCATGAGCTGGTTCCCGGCCGTCCCCGAACTGGATGAGTGGATGGAGCTCTACCAGCGGATCGCCCGCCGCAACGGTGCCGAGCCCGACGCCGGCCGCCGGCTGGTTTCCTGGGCCCAGTCCGCCGGGTTCACCGATGTTTCCCCGACCAGCAGCAACTGGCTCTATGCCACCAACCAGCAGCGCCGCTGGCAGGCACGGGTCTGGGGTGAACGGGTGCTGCACTCGGCGTTCGCAGACCAGGCGCTCGAGTACGGCTTCGCCAACGCCGCCGACCTGGCCCGGATTTCAGCCGGCTGGCACCGCTGGGGCTCCACGGACGATGGCTGGTTCCTGATCCCCAACGGCGAGGTGATCGCAAGGGCCTGAGATGCTTCGACGCCGGAGCGGGTGCGGCGCCTAATCCGGCAGCGCCGGAAGCGTCACGCTGGCGGAGTCTCCCATGCCTTGATTCTCGGTGAATCCGACCACGCCGATCTCCACTTCCATGGCCCGGTGGACATCCGTCATGGTCGCGGTGCGCGCCTTGCCCTCCACCATTCCGGCCGGAAAGCCGTCCACGGTGAGTCCCCAGCGATAGGGCTCCGCACCGTCCGGCTCCCACGATACTTGGACGGTGCTGATGCCTCCGGAGTGGGCGGTCACCACGACCCTGACGTTGACCGGGGCGACGGGAAGCCCATCCCGGGGGCCCCTGCCGATATGGACCCCGGTCGACGCCGTCGACGAGCCTCCCGTGATGTGCGTGATCCGCACCGTGGCGGAGCCCTCGAATGCAGCAGCGTAGCTGTGGCTCGCGACCGGGAGCGGTCCCGCCTGGTCAATAACGCCGTCGCCGTCGAAGTCCCACTCATACTGGGCGATGTTGACCCCGCCGGGCAGCGACGCCGAGACATCGAAGGTGATCGTCTGGCCGGGCATGGCGTAGTAGTCCGGATTGGCGAACCGCGCCCCGGGGACAGCCACAGCCGCCTGGCTCGCTGCGCTTCCTGGATCCGCCGCAAACTGGGTCGCGGCGGCAGCCTGCGGCGTGACAGCCGCGCTGGCGGCGGTGGTCCGCGGGGCGGTTGCTGGCGGCCCGGCCCCTGGTATGGCGCAGGATGAGACGGCCAGCAGGATGGTCCCGGCAAGCAGCGTTCCGAAGCACCGGGGCAGGGGGCCGCACCCGCGGCCGTACACTGAATCAGTGCAACCCTCCCTGTGGCTGGCCCTGGCGGGCGCCGGCGTCCTGATCAGCTTCACGCCCGGTGCGGGCGCCATCAACACCATGAGCAACTCGCTGAACTCCGGTTTCCGGCGTTCCATCTGGGGGATCCTCGGCCAGCAGGCCGCGCTGGTCGTGCATATCGTGATCGTGGCCCTCGGCGTGGGGGTGCTGGTGGCCAGCTCACCGGTGGCTTTCAATGTGATCCGCTACGCCGGTGCCGCCTACCTTGTCTTCCTGGGCATCCAGCAGTTCCGGCACAAACCCGATCTGGACCAGGAGAAGGCTGCCGAGCTGCGAAACGAGCCGGCGTCGTCCATGTTCCGCCGCGGCCTGTGGGTGAACCTGTTGAATCCCAAGGCGATCGTCTTCTTCCTCGCCTTTATGCCGCAGTTCATCCGCCCGGAGAATCCGCTGGTGCCGCAATACCTGGTCCTGTCCGCCACGGTCATTGTGATCGACATCCTGGTGATGTGGTTCTTCTTCGCCGCCGCGGCAACGACCTTCCAGCGCTTCACCCACGATGCCCGCGGGCAGCGGATCCTCAACCGGACCTTCGGCGTGCTGTTTATGGCTGTCGGCGTCATGCTGGCCCTGATCCACTAACCGCCCTGCCCGGCCTTGCCAACCCGCCGCCGCCGCGTCATGACAAGTGTAAAATATCAGCATGACAATTCTTGTAATACCCGCGGCCCGAAAACTAGCCAACGGGTCCGGCATGATTCATGCTTAGCACTATGAGCCCAACCTCGAGCCAGTACCGGATCATCATGGTCTGTACCGGAAATATCTGCCGGTCGCCGATGGCCGAACTGATGCTGGCGGAGGCCATCGCCGCTGAGGGCCTGGCCGGCGCCGTCGTGGATTCAGCGGGAATCACGGCCTATGAAGTGGGCCGTCCCATTGACCCGCGGGCTGCCCGCAAACTCACCGCCACGGGCATTTCCTCGGACCGCCACGTTGCGCGCGAATGGCGGCCCGAATGGTTCCACCACCGCGAACTCATCCTGGCCCTCGACGTGGACCACTTCGGCTGGCTGCAGCAGGCGGCCCCGGACAGCGAGTCCCTGTCCAAGATCCGGATGCTCCGCAGTTTCGATCCGGTCGTCGCCGGCAGGGACGCTCTCGACCAAGGCATCGAAGACCCCTGGTACGGCGGCCACGCGGACTTCGACCTCACCTGGGACCTGATCCACGCCGCACTTCCCGGGATCGTGGCACACGTCCGGGCCGGGCTCGCCCAGCGTCGGGGGCCCAAGCTGCAACAGCCAGGCACAACAGGGCACCGGGTACGCTCTATTTCATGAGCCCCGCACCCGTCATCATCGCCATCGACGGACGATCCGGCGCCGGCAAGACCACCCTGGCGATCGAACTCGCGGCGCGGCTCCGAGAGCACCACAAGGTTTCCCTCTTTCATCTGGAGGACATCTATCCCGGCTGGAACGGCCTCGCGGCCGGCATTGAACGCTACGCCACAACAGTGCTGGCCCCGCTGCACCGCGGCCTGCCTGCCGAATGGGTCAGCTGGGACTGGGCGGCGCACTACGACGGCGACCCCCGCACCACCCAACCTGCCGAAATCGTCCTGGTGGAAGGTGTGGGCGCCGCCGCCGCCGCCGCCCGCCCCTTCCTGAGTGCGGTGATCTGGACCGAGGCGCCGGAACAGGACCGGCGCAGCAGGGCCCTGGCCCGCGACGGCGACAGCTATGAACCCTACTGGGACCAGTGGGCCGCCCAGGAGCAGGACTGGCTGGCTGAGGACGACGTTCCTGCCCATGCCGATGTCCGGGTGCTCAACCGGGCCGACGGCACCGCTCCGGCGGATGTGATGCAGGCCCTCCAGTACCTCCCGGCACTGTCCCCGGTGCTGCTCCCGGAACTTGCCGCCCGCCGCGGCCTGGAGGTCCGCGCGGAACGGCTCGACGGCACCCCGGACGCTGCCCGGCTGTTCGCGGCCCTCTTCGGCCGCTCAGCCAATGCCGTCTGGCTGGACTCCTCCCTGGACCCGCGGGACGCGGCGGCGGACGGCAGCACCGCGGCGGACCGGAGCCGCTTCAGCATCCTGGCGGACGACGGCGGCCCGTTCGGCCAGTCGGTCCGGCACAGTTCGGGCGAAACGCAGGTGAGCGTCGGCGACGCCGTGGTCCGGGCTGAAGGGCCGTTCTTCCGCTGGCTCGACGGGGTCTGGGGCCACCGCGCCCTCCGCGGCCCCGCGGACTACCCCTGCGAGTTCACCCTGGGCTGGCTCGGCTACCTGGGCTACGAGCTCAAACGCGAGACCGGCGGCAGCGACGTCACGGCGGAATCCCCGGACGCCTGCCTGCTGTTCGCCGGCCGGGCCGTCGTGCTGGACCATGTCAAGGGCACAGTCTGGCTGCTCGCCCTGGACACTGCCGACGCCGGGGACTGGCTGGAGACGGCGCGCACCGCCGCGGTCGAGGCCGGAAACGGGCAGCCGGCGGCGGCCGGCGGCAGCGGCGCCGTCGAACCTTCCGCCGCCCAGGCCCGTCCGGACTTTGGGGCGCGGGACTCGGAAGCCTCCTACAAGGCCAAAATCACCCAAGCCCAGCACGAGATCACGGAGGGAAACACCTACGAGGTCTGCCTGACCACCGCGCTGGCGGCCGAACTGCCCGCCGCCGCCCTGGCCCCGTTCCAGGCCTACGCGGCGCTGCGCCGGCGGAACCCGGCGCCGTTCGCCAGCTATCTGCACTTCGGGAACCTGACCGTGGCGAGCACCTCGCCGGAGCGTTTCCTGCGGATCGCGGCCGACGGCGGGATGCGCGCCGAGCCGATCAAGGGCACCCGGCACCGGGACCAGGACCCTGCCCGGGACGCGCTGCTGCGGCAGGAGCTTGAGTCCTCGCCGAAGGACCGGGCCGAGAACATCATGATCGTGGACCTGCTGCGCAACGATCTCAGCCACTTCGCCGTGCCCGGTTCGGTGTCGGTCAGCCGGCTTTGCGCGATCGAAAGCTATGCCACGGTGCACCAGATGGTGAGCACGATCGATGCCCGGCTCAGGCCCGGGATGCCCCGGGCCGAGGCCGTCGCCGCCTGTTTCCCCGCCGGCTCCATGACCGGCGCCCCCAAGGTCAGCACCATGGCCATCCTGGACCGGCTCGAGGGCGCACCCCGGGGGGTCTACTCCGGCGCGATCGGCTACTTCTCCCTCAACGGCGCGACAGATCTCGCCGTCGCCATCCGGACCCTCGTTCTCACCGAACTGGCCGGAGGCGGCACCGGGCTCAGCCTCGGCGTCGGCGGCGCGATCACGGCGGATTCCTCGCCGCAGGAGGAGTACGAGGAGATCCGGACCAAGGCCTTCGGTGTCCTCTCCGCCCTCGGCGCGGAGTTCCCGACCGGCTGACACCGGCACGCCGTCCCGGTGGCTACTGCAGGGTGGCCGTCAGCCGCGCGACGTTGTCCACGTATTTGACGCCCATCGGCCGCTTCATCCAGTCATCGAGCGTCAGTTCGCGCGAAATGCCCCGGTAGGTGTCCTCCACGGCGCTGATCCGTTCCACGATGTCCTCACCGAGGAGCATCACCGAGACCTCCAGGTTCAGCGAGAAGGAGCGCATGTCCATGTTGCTGGAGCCCAGCACGGCCACCTCGTTGTCGATCGTGAAGTGCTTGGCGTGCAGCACGAACGGGGCCTTGTACAGGTAGATCCGCACCCCGGCCTCCAGCAGCGCCTCGTAGTAGGACTGCTGGGCGTGGTGGACCAGGAACTGGTCGCCCTTTTCCGAGACAAAGAGTTCGACGTCGACGCCGCGCTGCGCCGCCGTCGTCACCGCATACAGCAGCGAATCATCCGGGACGAAGTAGGGGCTGCAGATCGAGAGCTTGTGCTGCGCCGAGTAGATGAGCGTGTTGAAGAGCCGCAGGTTGTTTTCGGTGATGAAGCCGGGGCCGCTGGGCACCACCTGGGCCGTGACGCTGCCGGCGTGCAGCTCGGGCCGGTGCGCCAGCTGGTCCTCCAGCGATTCGTCGGTCTCGCCGAGCCAGTCGGTGGCGAACACGACGTTGAGTGTGGTGACGATCGGCCCGCGCAGGCAGGCCATCAGCTCGACCCATTCCCGGCCGATCTTGCGGTGCCGCGGGTTGTTGTAGGAGGGCTCGATCAGGTTCTGCGAACCGGTGAACGCGACCTCGCCGTCGATCACCATGATCTTGCGGTGGTTGCGCAGGTCCGGCCGGCGCCACTGCCCCTGCAGCGGGTTCAGCGGCAGCATCGGCCGCCAACGGATCTTGCCGGCCTTAAGCCGGGCGATCAGCTTGCGGTAGCCCTTGATGCGCAGGGTCCCCAGGTGGTCGAACAGGAGGCGGACTTCGACGCCGCGCTCGGCGGCCTCTTCCATCGCGGTCAACAGATCGTCCGTGATGTGGTCCGAACTCAGGATGTAGAACTCGGCGTTGACGAAGGACTCGGCCTCACGGACGGCGGCGGCCATTGCCTTGATCGAGTCCGGGTAGCCGGGCAGGAGCTCGACGTGGTTGCCGTCCACCATCGGCAGCGAGCCCAGGGTCTTGTTCAGCTCGGCCGCGGAGGCCACCCATTCCGGGCCGTCGTAGCGGCTTTCCACCATCGCCAGTTCGGAGGTGCCGGCGCGCACCCGGGTGTTGACGGCGTCCTGCTGCGCCCGCCGCTTGCGGGAGAGCCGGAAGTTGCCAAACAGCAGGAACAGGACCAGGCCCAGGGCCGGGACGAAGAAGATGATCAAAAGCCAGGCCATGGCGGTGGTGGGGCGGCGGTTTCCGGGGATGATGCCGAGGGCCAGCACACGGATCGCGAGGTCAACCACGGTCAGAATCAGGATCACCCAGGACGGAAGCGATTCCGCCAGCGAAAATGGCCACAGCACAGGCGAACCCCTCAAGCTCCAGACCCGCGGAACAGTTCCGGAACGGGCACCCGTCAAATCCTAACCCGCGGCACGCCGCACTAAGCTGAAGCCATGACTTCTCCTGCCGCCGCGCCCGTACCGGTGCTGGTCTTCCTCGATCCCGCCTTCCACGACGGCCGGCTGGCCGACGCCACCAAGCCGCAGCTGATGGCGACGGACCAGGGTGCCACCCGCGGGGACGGTGTCTTCGAATCGCTGCTGGCCGTGGGCGGGAGCCCCCGCAAGCTCCAGGCGCACCTGAACCGGCTGGCCGGGTCCGCCCGGCTGCTGGAACTGGACATCCCGGCGGAGGAAGCCTGGCGCCGGGCGATCACGACGGCGGTCAGCGAATACCGGCGCGGGCACGTGCCGGGCGCCGCGACCAGCGATGACGACGAGCTCGTCGTCAAGCTCCTCGTGACCCGTGGCGTGGAAGGGGCGGCCACACCCACCTGCTGGGTCCAGGCCTCGGCCCCCGGACCGGCCGGCAGGCGGCAGCGCGAAACGGGAGTCGACGTCATCCTGCTGGACCGCGGCTACGACAGCGAAGTCGGGGAACGGGCCCCGTGGCTGCTGATGGGCGCCAAGACACTCTCCTATGCCGTCAACATGGCCGCACTCCGCTACGCGCATGCCCAGGGCGCAGACGACGTCATCTTCACCTCCGCGGACGGCCGCGTGCTGGAGGGCCCGACGTCGACCGTTTTGCTCGCGCACCTGGAGACGTCCGACGACGGGAGCGGCGGGGTCCGTACTGTTCGGCGGCTCATTACCCCCCAGCTCGACAGCGGGATCCTGCCCGGCACCTCGCAGGGTGCCCTGTTCGCCGCGGCCAAGGCCGCCGGCTGGGAGCTGGGCTACGGCCCGCTGGAGCCCCGGGACCTGTACGACGCCGACGCGGTCTGGCTGATCTCCAGCATCCGGCTGCTGGCGCCCGTCAATCACATCGACGGCAAGGAGATCGGCACCCCGGAGCTGCGCCGGCAACTCACGGCGGAGCTCAACGCGCTCTACGCCACGATCGAGTAACCACCCGCGTTGCCTGGCGGAGCGTTACTTAGCATGACGGCTGCTGCTCTGCGGGCCGGCGTCCCAGGTGTTACGTTTTTTGTGAGTAATGAGACCCGGCGCCAAGCCCTGACTGGCCGGTCGGCAACCCTCCCTTTCGCGGCGGGGTGCCTCAGGTGAATACTCGGCATATCGACCATTCGAGCTGCAAGCGTGAAAGAAGGAGATCCGTCGTGCCTGACGCGTCCGCCCCCGCTGTCCCCGTTACAGCGCCAGTCCCGTCCCTCGTAACCCCCGGTGCCGCCGAGGAGAAACTGGCGTACCGCCTGTTCACCGGCCCCGATGACCGCGCCTTCTGCGAGCGCGTCTCGGCCGCCCTGGCCGACGGCTATGTGCTGCACGGCAGCCCGGCCGCGACGTTCAACGGCAGCAGCGTCATCGTGTCCCAGGCCGTTGTCCTGCCGGCAGCCATCGCCAGCGCCGATGCCGCCGTCGCTAACGCAGTGGATGACCTTGAGTTCGACGGCGAGGGCCACGCGTGAGCTACGCCGGGGACCTCAGCCCGCACGAGGCCTGGGCGAAGCTTGCGGAGGGCGCCATCCTGGTGGACGTCCGCACCGAGGGCGAATGGGCCCACATCGGCATCCCGGACACCACATCCGCGGGCGGCAAGCGGAACGATCCGCTCTTCATCCAGTGGAATCTTGCCGGCGGCATCCCCAACGCGCGGTTCGTTGAACAGCTGAAACTCCAAGTCCCCGAAGGGGACGGCACCGAGCTGGTGTTCCTGTGCCGTTCGGGCGCAAGGTCCATCGCCGCAGCGACCGCCGCGACGGAGGCCGGATTCACCTCCTTCAACGTCCTGGAAGGCTTTGAAGGCGAACCGGACCGGTACGGCGAACGCACTGTCAACGGGTGGAAGAACCGCGGCCTGCCCGCCAACCCCGGGAAGCACTAAGTGGGCTTCAACCCTGACGCCGCCGGCTGGGGCGCCGACACCCAGGCGGTCCGCGGCGGGCTGGACCGCACCGGCTTCCAGGAAACGTCCGAGCCGATCTTCCTGAACTCCGGTTTCGTGTACGAATCCGCGGCCGCCGCGGAGCGCGCCTTCACCGGCGAGGACGAGCGGTTCGTGTACTCCCGCTACGGCAACCCCTCGGTGGCCACTTTCCAGGAACGGCTCCGGCTGCTCGAAGGCACCGAGGCCTGCTTTGCGACCGCCTCAGGCATGTCCGCGGTCTTCACCGCGCTCGGCGCCCTGCTGGCCGCCGGCGACCGGGTGGTCGCGGCCCGTTCGCTGTTCGGTTCGTGCTTCGTAATCCTCAACGAGATCCTTCCCCGCTGGGGTGTGGAGACGGTCTTCGTGGACGGCCCGGACCTGGCGCAGTGGCGGTCTGCGCTCTCGGAACCGACGACGGCAGTCTTCTTCGAGTCGCCGTCGAACCCGATGCAGGAAATCGTGGACGTCGCGGCCGTGAGCGAACTGGCGCACGCGGCCGGGGCGAGCGTCGTCGTCGACAATGTCTTTGCCACTCCCCTGCTGCAGCGCTGCGGGGAGCTCGGCGCGGATGTGATCGTGTATTCCGGGACCAAACACATCGACGGCCAGGGCCGCGTGCTCGGCGGCGCGATCCTGGGCACCAGGGAGTTCATCGAGGGCCCGGTCAAGCAGCTTATGCGACACACCGGCCCCGCGCTCTCGGCCTTCAACGCGTGGGTGCTGACCAAGGGGCTGGAGACCATGGCCCTGCGGGTGAACCACGCCTCCGCCTCGGCGCTGCGGCTGGCCGAATGGCTCGAGGAACAGCCCGCGGTCAACTGGGTCAAGTACCCGCTGCTGCGCTCCCATCCGCAGTTCGAGCTGGCCGCCCGGCAGATGAAGGCCGGCGGCACGGTGCTGACCTTCGAGCTGTCCCCGTCCGCCGGGCGTTCCGCGAAAGAGGCCGCCTTTGCGCTGCTGGATGCGCTGCGGATCATTGACATCTCCAACAATCTGGGTGATACGAAGTCCCTCATCACCCACCCCGCGACCACGACGCACCGCGCCATGGGCCCGGAGGGCCGGGCGGCGATCGGGCTGAGCGACGGCGTGGTGCGTCTCTCCGTGGGCCTGGAGGACCTCGATGATTTGATCCGCGACCTCGACCAGTCGCTCAAACAGGTCTAAGGCGGCCGGCGCCATTCCCCCTCCCGCTGACGTCAGGCAGCGGGCGATGCCAGTGCGGCAGCGGATTCGCTCAGACGCCGCAGCTTAGGAATTGGGATCCGTTTGTTGACCGCGACGGCGGTGCCCGAACCGTCCCGGTGGGACCAGCGCATGATGGCAGGTCCGTGGCGGGGATCGCCGTCGAGGAATTCGGGTGCACCGGCCAGGGGCAGGAAACCGCTCGCCTTCAGGCTGAGCCCGAACTGTTCGGTCCAGAAGTAGGGCTGGAAGTCCAGCTGCGGCGCGTCATCGCCCCGCACCAGCGCCAGCGCCGCGGCCTTGCTCTGCTCGATGGCGCTGGTCCACAGCGGAACACGGTGCAGGCCGCGCCTGGTCGGGAACGCGGCCACATCCCCCGCGGCGATGATGTCGGGCCGGACCCGCCCGCGGCTGTCGACTTCGAGCCGGCCGTTGGCCAGCAGACCGCTTGAGGCCAGCCACTCGATGTTGGGGGCATCCCCGACAGCACTGACCACGAGTTGGGCCGCGATGGTTGAACCGTCGGCGAGCACAACCAGCGTCTGCCCGCCGGCCGTGAGTCCACCGGTACTGCGCAGTTCGACCGCGTGGGACGGCGCCAGCCTGAGCCCCTGGCCGCGGGCAGCGGCCAGGAATACGTCGGACAGGTACGGACCCAGCGCTTTGGTCAGCGGACGATCACGCGCCACGAGGGTCACCTCGCAGCCCACGGACAGGCAGCCGGAGGCAATCTCCATCCCCAGGGCACCGCCGCCAATGACGACGACGGACGGCTTATGCACCAGCCGGCGGCGCAGCGCCAGCGCATCCTCAAGGTTGCGCAGTGTCAGTTCGTCGGCGCAGGGGTTGGCATTTGCGCCGCTGCCCAGGCGGCGTGCCCGGGAGCCGGTGGCGATGACCACGGCGTCGAACGGGAGGCCGCTGCCGTCCTCGAGGTGCACCACCTTCCGGTCGGCATCGAGCCGAGTCGCGCTGAGGCCCAGCATCTCCTGCGCCTCGTGGGTCGATGCAGGCAGCTGATGGGAGGTCATGTCTTCGGGGTCCAGGAGGGCAGCCTTGGACAGGGCGGGACGACTGTACGGCGCATGGTGCTCATCGCCGACGATGGTCAGTTCGCCGTCGAAACCGGCTGCCCGCAGGGAGTCGCCCGCGGTGAGCCCGGCGATGCCATTTCCGACGACGACGATGCGTTTCAGCCGCATGGTCACACCAGCCGCAGCGCGGCAACCGGGCAGACGCGAACCGCGGCCTTCGCCGGTTCAAGATCGTCACCGACCGTCTCGATGTCCAGCACCAGTTCGCCCTGGTCGTCGAGGTGCATCAGCTGTGGTGCGGCTTCCTCGCAGAGCCCGTGGCCTTCGCAGCGCGGTCGATCTAGGACAATCTTCATGGCTTTCTCCTTTGAATACTGAATGCAGCGGGTGGCGGGGGTCACAACCAGGGTGTAAACGAGTTTTCCAGCAGGCGGGACGTTCGACAAATGAATAATGCTCATCGTTCATATGCACCGCATGAATGAATTGCTAAACTGCGAGTTATGCCTAGCAACGAGGAAGGGTCGGGGATGGACGGTGAGTTGGCCCGGCTGGCTTCAGTCGACCTCAACCTGCTGGTGCCGCTCCTGGCGCTGCTGGACGAGCGGTCGGTGACGAACGCGGCGAGCCGGATCGGCTTGTCGCAGCCGGCCATGAGCCACGGGCTGACGCGCATGCGGCGCATGTTCAATGACGAACTCCTCGTGCGGCAGGGGCGCGGAATGGTCCTGACGCCGCGTGCCGCGGAGCTCCTGCCGGCCTTGCGGCAGACGCTCACGCAGACGGCCCGGCTCGTCAATGCCGCGCCGTTTGACCCCGCAACCGACAGCCGGCTGATCACCGTGGCGATGACGAACAGCACCGCGTTCGTCATCGGCAGCACCATCACCCGGCTGCTGGCGGAGCGTGCGCCGAACACGGTCCTGCGGTTGCGCACTACGTCCTCCGCGACCATCGCGGTGTTTGCCGAGGATGCGGCGGACGTCATCCTGCTTCCCGAGACGTTCGCTACGCCGCACCCGCGCGAGCGCCTGTACGACGACCGCTGGGTCGTCGTCACGTCGTGGGACTCACCGCGGGATGCCAATGCGCTGGAGCTGCTGGAAATCGTACCTCACGTGGTTCTGGACGCGTCCCCGGAACGTTTGCGGCCGTATGAGATCCTCGACCAACACAAGGTGCCGTACACGGTCGGCCAGCGCGTGTCCGACTACCTGTTCATTCCGCACCTGATCGCCCGGGCGGGCGGGGTGGCGGTCCACCGGTATCAGGTCGGCTTGGAATTCGAGGGCCGCTTCGACCTGCGGATGGAGGAGTTTCCCTTCCCGATCCAGACCCTGGGCATCGACATGGTCTGGAACCCGTGGCTCGCGGAGGATCCGTTCAAGGACTGGCTGCGCGGGATCCTGGTGGAGGCCGCCGTTCCGCTGCGGGCCCGATATGGTCCGCCGGCGGTTCCGGCGGCGTAGTCAATTCAGTTGCCGCATGGTGCTGTGAGGCTCAGCCGCGGCGGACCCGACCCAGCAGCGGGACCTCCTGAGCCGGGTTCCCGGTGGCGCCCCCCCGCGTGGTCACTTCGACGGCCTCTTCGACGACGGCGGCCAGCCCGCCCGACCGGAACGGCCCCCGCTGCAGCTGCGAGCCGGTGCCCTCCGCCAGGATCCTGTCGACGCCCTCCCGCACCAGCTCCAGCTCGCCCTGCTCCTGAAGCACGGGGGCCACGAAGTCCACCAGGGCATGGACCACATCGGCGGCCGGGGCAGGGGTGAAGGTTCCGAAGTCCAGCAGCTCCCCGCGCAGTCCGCAGTTGCTGGCCTGCCAGGCGGCCATCCGCAGCAGCAGCGTGGGCACGGGGGCGGGGTCGACGCCGTCGTCCCATTCCCGCGACGCCGATTCGACCAGGGCGCGCACGATTACGGCGATCAGGGCCGCGTCCTCGGCCCGCAGGCAGACGTCTGCAACCCTGACCTCCACGGTGGGATGGAGCCTGGCCAGCCGGGCATCGAAATAGACCATCCCCTCATCCATCAGGACGCCGCTTTCCACCAACCTGGTCACCAGCCGCCGGTAGACCGGCAGGCTGCCGAAGATCATGGTGGGACCCGAACCGGGCCAGCGGTTCCACGCCTGGGTGCGGTAGCTTTCGAATCCGGTCTCCGCACCGTTCCAGTACGGGGAATTTGCGCTGAGGGCGATCAGGACGGCCAGCTTGTCCCGGATCCGGTCCATCACGGCCACGCCTTCCTCCGGGGACTCCACGAAGGTGTGGACATGCAGGCCGCAGGTCAGCTGGTTCCGGACCGTGAGCCCGAAGCGCTGCTGCATCGTCAGATAGCGCTGATTCGGTGTCAGGTGCGTGGCGGCGCCCTGGGGAGAGGTGGCCAGGGCCGCGACGCGGCCGCCGTGCTCGCGGGCGGCGTGGTCCGCCAGTGCCCGGGCCTGCCTGAGCTGCCGGAGAAGTTCCTGGTAGTCCAGGCATGGCCGGGTCTGGGTTTCGATTTGCTCGAGCTTGAGCTCGTAACTGAAGTCCGCACCGCCGTCGTGGACCGGTTGCTGCCCCGCGAGAACCTGGGCGTCGTCCAGCTTCGGCGGCACCAGCCCGGGCAACATGAGGTCGGCAAGGGCCAGCAGCATCCCCGTTTCGGGATCCACTATGAGCAGTTCTTCCTCCACGCCGAAGGTCCGCATGTTTCTATTGTGCGACAGGAACCGCCGAAAGGCTCGGAGAGGATTCAGTCCTGGAAATACTCGATTTTCGCGCCGATGGTGTTGAGCCGCTCCGCAAGGTCCTCGTAGCCGCGCTCGATCACGTAGATGTTTCGCAGTTCCGAGACACCACGGGCCGCGAGCATCGCCAGCAGCAGGCACGCCGCGGGGCGGAGGGCCGGCGGGCAGCCCACTTCGGCCGCGCGCCATTTCGTGGGCCCGTTGACATAGATCCGGTGCGGGTCCAGCAGCTGTACCTGGGCGCCGAGTTTGTTCAGCTCGGTCAGGTAGATCGCGCGGTTGTCGTAGACCCAGTCGTGGATCAGGGTCTGGCCGTGGGCATTCGCGGCGATGACCGCGAAGAACGGCAGGTTGTCGATGTTCAGCCCGGGAAAAGGCATCGGGTGGATTTTATCCTCGGGGGCGCGCAGTTCCGAGGTCCTGGTGGTGACGTCCACCAACCGCGTGCGCCCGTTGCGGGCCAGGTACTCGTCGGAGACTTCCAGCCGCTGGCCCATCTGCTCCAGCGTCGCGAGCTCGATTTCCATGAATTCGATCGGGACGCGGCGGATGGTGACTTCCGAGTTCGTGACGATGCCGGCGGTGATCAGGCTCATCGCCTCGATCGGGTCTTCGGAGGGGAAGTACTCGATGTCGGCGTCGACTGCGGGGCGGCCGGTGATTTTCAGCGTGGTGGTTCCCACACCCTCGATCTCGACGCCGAGCATCTGCAGGTAGAAGCAGAGGTCCTGCACCATGTAGTTGGGGCTGGCGTTGCGGATGATCGTCGTGCCGCTGCGGTGGGCGGCGGCCATGATGGCGTTTTCGGTAACAGTGTCGCCGCGTTCGCTCAGCACGAAGGAGCGGTCGTGCCCGTCCGATGGCGGCGCCTGCACGGCGTAGAAGCCGGACTTGGCATCAACGCTGAGGCCGAACTGGCGCAGCGCCTGCATGTGTGGCTGCACGGTGCGGGTGCCAAGGTCGCACCCGCCCGCGTAGGGCAGCCGGTATTCACCGGCTTCGTCCAGGAGCGGGCCCAGCAGCATGATGACGCTCCGGGTCCGGCGGGCTGCCTCGACGTCCATCGAGTCGAGGTCCAGGGCCGCGGGGCGGCGGATCTGCAGATCGTTGGCGTTGAGCCAGGTGCATTCGACGCCGATGCTGGTCAGCACCTCGACGATCCGGTTGACTTCTTCGATCCGGGCCAGCCTGCGCAGTGTGGTGGTGCCGCGGTTGATCAGGCTGGCGCACAGCAGGGCGACGCCGGCGTTCTTGCTGCTGTTGACGTCGACGGAGCCGGACAGTGTGCGGCCGCCCTCCACCCGGAGGTGCGTCATGGCGGGCCGTCCCACCTTGACAATGCTCCGGCCGAAGATCGCCTCTAGCCGCTGGATCATCTTCAGGCTCAGGTTCTGCTTGCCCTGCTCCATTCGGGCAATGGCACTCTGGCTGGTTCCCAGCTCGGCAGCGAGCCGCCCCTGGGTCCAGCCCTTCTCGCCGCGGGCGGCGCGGAGCAGGGCGCCAACGTGTTCAGCAGTCTCTTGAGTCATCCGACGAAAATATCACGCATGAGTTATTAACCCCCGACATTTCCGCCGGAGTGCCGCCAGTCTCACAGGAATACCCGCGCCGTGCGATAACCCGCGCTACTGCCGCGCGAGGAAGACCATATTCCAGGTCCCCGCCGCCAGGGCCGAGGCGACGGCGGCGCCCGCAATCAGCAGCCCGCCCAGGAAGACCCACGCATCCAGTCCGCTGAAGGCCGACTTCCGGGCCCAGGTCCGTGGTGCGTCGCCGAAGCCCCGGGCCTCCATGGTGACGGCGAGCCTGGAGGCGCGCCGGACGGCCTGCACCAGCAGCCCAAAGCTCTGACCCAGGGTGGCGCGCAGCCGCTGCAGGGGATTCCCGTGCGAGCCCACGCCGCGGGCGCGGCGCGCCATCCCGATGGTCTGCCATTCTTCGGCCATCAGCCCCACCAGCCGCATCGCGGCCAGTGTCCCGAGGACGAAGCGGTGCGGCAGTTTCGCCTTCTGCGCGAGGGCGTCCGCCAGATCCGTGGGGTCGGTGCAGCTCATCAGCAATACGGCCGGCAGCGCGATGGCCAGGCCGCGGAGCATAAAGCCCAGGCCGAGTTCGAGGGATCCCTCGCTGATCGACCAGATCCGGGCGTCGAGCAGGATACTGCCGCTGTCCGGCGCCAGGATCGTGGTGCTCCAGCCGCCCAGCGCCGCGGCCAGGATCAGCGGCCAGCCGCGCTGCCAGAGCAAGCCGACGGTCAGCCCGGCCAGCGGAAGCAGCGCCAGTTCGAAGGTCAGCGCCACCGAGGCGGACACCCAGTCGATGGACAGCGCCAAGACCATCGTGACGAGCATAACGGCGGCAAACTTCGCCAGCGGGTTGGCCCGGGTCAGCACGGCATGGTTGCCGCGCAAGGTCAGTTCCTGCCTCATGATGCCTTGATCTTCCCTTCTTCGCGGCCCGGTTCCAGACCTTCCGGTTCCCGGTGTTCGGGGGCCCGGAGGCTCAGCTCGGTGCCGCCAAGGACCTGGCTGAATTCGGCATCGTGCGTCACGGACACGACGGCGGTGCCGTCGTCGAGCAGTTCGGAGAGGAACGAGGCGAGTTCGGCCCAGGTGTTGGCGTCCTGGCCGAAAGTGGGTTCGTCCAGGACGAGCACGCGGGGATGGGCGGCGAGGACAGTCGCGACCGACAGGCGCCGCTTTTCCCCGCCGGAGAGCGTGTAGGGGTTGGCATCCACCAGCTCCGTCAGCCGAAGCCGCTCCAGCAGTTCGTCCACGCGGTCCCCGCCGCGGCCCAGGTGCCGGGGCCCGAACATCAGTTCGTCGAGCACCCGGCCGGTGACGAACTGGTGCTCGGGTTCCTGGAAGACGGTCCCGATCCTGGCGATCAGCTGTTGCGCCTTCCACTTGTAGGGATCGATTCCGGCGCCGGCGCTGAGGTCCAGGGTGGCGGAAACCCGGCCGGATACCGGTGCGAGCAGGCCGGCGAGGGTCAGCGCGAAAGTGGACTTCCCCGAGCCGTTGGGGCCCGTGATGGTCAGCGCCTCCCCGGCGCGGACCTGGGCGGTGATGGCGGACTGCACGGGCTCCGGCGGGACCGGGCGGAAACCTCCGCGGAGTCCCGCCCGCCGCGGCCGTTCGCGTGACACGGCCAGGTCCTCAGCCGCCAAGAGCAGCTGCCCCGCAGATGCGGCACCGCCGGGGCCGGCGGCCGGGGTGCCGGTCCGGGTGCCCCGGGGCCGGGTCTGCGGCACGTACCCGGGAACCCAGACCCCGGCCGCGGTGAGCATGTCCCGTGCCTGAGCCAAAACCCGGTCCGGCGGCCCATCGATCAGCACGGCCGAGTGCGTGGCCGATCCGGGCTGCAGCACCACAATCCGGTCCACGAGGTCCTTCCAGATGGAGACCCTGTGCTCCACCACCACCAGGGTGGCCCCGGTCTTGGCCAGGCAGCGGCCGACCGCGTCGCGGACTTCCAGGACACCGGCCGGGTCCAGGTTGGCGGTGGGTTCGTCGAGCAGGATCAACCCCGGGCGCATCGCCAGGATGCCGGCGAGCGCCAGCCGCTGCTTTTGGCCCCCGGAGAGCGACGACGTCGGGTGGTCCAGCGGCAGCCTGCCCAGCCCGACGTCCTCCAGCGCTTCGGCCACCCGCATCCAGATGTCAGCCGGGGGCACGGTCAGGTTTTCGGCGCCGAAGGCGACGTCGTCGCCCAGGCGCGAGAGCACCACCTGGGTCTCCGGGTCCTGCTGCATCAGTCCGGCCCGGCCGCGCTGGGCCCGGGGCGGGGCGCCGTCGATCAGCAGGCTGCCCGTCTCGTCCGCGTCCTCGGCGTCCGCCGGTGCACTGCCAGCGGCCCCGGCGGAGCTGTCGCCGAGCACCCCGGCGAGGGCATGAAGCAGCGTGGACTTACCGGCGCCGGAGGGGCCCAGCAGCAGGACCCGCTCCCCGGGCCGGATGTCCAGGTCCAAGCCGCTGACGGCGGGCCTGGGCCTGCCGGCGTGCCGCCAGCCCCAGCCCCGCGCGGTGACCGTGGCTGGGCGCACTCCGTGGTCGGCGGGCATCAGGAGAAAACGGGCTCCGTGGCCGCCTTGCGGGAGGCGAAGGAACTCAGCACCCCGGTCCTGGCCAGGCCCCGGGTGGCGAGCCAGGACAGTCCGCCGGCGATCACGGCGCCCGAGATGGCGGTGAAGATGATGTACGCCAACTTGTCGCCGCCGGCGTACGCGATGTTCCAGCCCCACGGCAGGAACGAATCATTCAGCCCGCAGAACAGTCCTGCACCAGCCCCGGCCAGCAGCGATACAGGCAGGTTGAACTTCTTGTACATGAACGCGGCGAAGACCAGTTCGGCGCCAAGGCCCTGCAGAACGCCGGAAATGAGCACCGTGGTGCCGTACTGCGAGCCCATGATCAGCTCACCGGTAGCTGCCACGGTTTCGCAGAACAGCGCGGCGCCCGGCTTGCGGATGATGAGCATGCCCAGCACCGCCGGAATCATCCAGCCGCCGGCATAGAGCCCGGTCAACGGCGGATAGAACGCGTTGACCGGGGCGGAAATGAGGTTGGCGCCCTGGGACCAGGCCCAGAAGATCACGCCACCGGCCACCGCGATCAACGCGGCCACCACTATGTCCACCACACGCCAGTTGTAGCTGCGTCCGGTGAGCGTCTGCCGTGCAGATGTATCAGTCATGTCGTCCTCCTGAGGAACAGGAGGGGAGAGTGCCCCGGGTCCGCGGCTTCCGCCGCCACTCCGGGCCCTCTGAGAACTCGACTCCCTTGCGCCGGTACTAACCGGATCAGGTTCGAGGGTCTGCGGCTGTCCGCACTCTCAGCGCCCACCTGCGGTTTCCCCGGATTCCTCCGGTGATGCCCGACGGCGGCGCTCCCCTGTCGTATTTAATATCGCCCTTATGGGCGTGGCCCAGTTTACACCTGTCAGGCCGTGATTTCCGGGGCAGCCGTCACAATCCGCGGGCTGCGGAGCCGGTGACCGGAGAACGCACTGCTTGGTAGAGTCGGCTAGGCAATGGGAACACCGGACGCCGCCTCCCGGCGGCCGACTAACGGAAGCCGAAAACCTTGACCGATTCAGCAGCGCCTTCCCCCGGCTACGACCCGGACTCCGCCGACGAGCAGCCGCACGGATCCCTGGCGGCGCTCATCGGCCGCATCCTGGCTGAAATCGACGAGCTGCAGTTCCCGTCTTTCAGCAAGGACGACGCCCTGGACCTCGGCCTCCGCCTGGTCGAACTCGGCAGGCAGCGCTCCCACCCGATTGCCATCGACATCACCAAAGGTGAGCAGGTGCTCTTCCACGCGGCGCTGGCGGGCGCCACCCCGGACAACGAACGCTGGATCAGGGCCAAACAGCGCACGGCCGTGCGCTACGAAGTCCCGTCGCTACTGGTGGGCCTTCGTGCCCGGGCTGCCGGCGGGCGGATCGAGGACAACGCCTGGTTCGACCAGACAGAGTTTGCCGCCCACGGCGGCGCCTTCCCCATCTACGTGCGCGGGACCGGCATGGTAGCCACCGTCACGGTATCGGGGTTGCCGCAAAAAGCCGACCATGAGCTGGTGGTGGAAGCCCTCTCCGAAATCCTCGGCCGCCCCGGGACGCCGGGACGCTAGGCCAGCCTGTCGGGCGCTAGGCTAGGGGCAGCCCTGTTCCTCCCGCAAGGAGTCCGAAGAATGAACATTCTCATCAAACTGCTCGGCACCGGCGTCAGCCTGCTCGCCGGCTATGTCGGCACCAAAGTCGTTGACACGGTCTGGGAGAAATCCACGGGCACCAGGCCGCCCAAGGGCGACGACGACGATGTGCCCACCACGCTGCGCTCGGCCCTGACCTTCGCGCTGATCTCGGCTTCCGTCAATGCCATCATCCAGGTCCTCGCCAACCGCGGCACCCAGCGCGCGATCACGCGTTACGCCAAGTCCCAGGACATCGTCTAGCGTTCACCGCCCGTCGGTGACGCCGTCGTCGTCGTCGGTGAAGCCGCGCGTACCCGCCGCCTGCTGCACCACGGCCTCCAGCTCGTCCGTGCTGAGCAGCTCCGGGTGCAGGTGCTTGGTGCGGTACCCGGCCCGGCCCACCATGTGGGCCGACACGGGCACGGTGAGCAGCTGGAAGATCCAGGCCAGCACCAGAACCGGCCAGACCCACCAGGTGCGCATCTGCAGGCCCAGCGCGACGAGCAGCAGGAACAGCCCTAGCACTTGCGGCTTGGTGGCTGCGTGCATCCGGGTCATCAGGTCCGGAAAGCGGAGCAGTCCCACCGCCGCGGCGAGCGACATCAGGGCGCCGACGACCAGAAAGACCGCCGAGACGGCGTCGATCACGGCATCACCGGAAAATGTCTCAGGATTCACGCGGTTTCTCCCGACGGTCGGCTACGAAGCGGGCCACCGTGACGGAGCCGACGAACCCGATCAGGGATACCGCCACCAGCAGCATGAGGTTGTTCAGGTGCCGGTTGACGGCCATGTCGATGCACAGTGCCGCTCCCACGATCGCCAGCAGCACGTCCGCGGCAAGCACCCGGTCCAGCAGCGACGGGCCCCGGGCGATCCGGATGATCGCTCCCCCGGCAGCCAGGGACAGCACAACCGTCGTCACGGTCAGGACAAGCTGCATCATGACCCCACCTCCTGCTTGAGAGCGGACAGTTCGGCCTTGGTGCCCATGATCCGGATCAGCCCGGCCTCCGTCGCGCGGACGTTGCTGCGCAGCTGAGCCGCATCTTCCGCGTTGCGGACATTGATGCCGTGGATGTAGAGGGTGGAGGTGGAACGGTCCACTTCCACCACCAGCGACCCCGGGATCAGCGCGGTCACATGCCCCGTCGCCGTCACCAGCAGGTCGGAGTGGCTCCGCAGCGGGACGGCGACGACGGCGCTGATCACCCTGGGGCCTTTGGAGAGGGCCAGGAACAGGACCTGGAAGCTGGCGGTCACGACCTTGGCCAGGAAGGACAGTGCGAACAGGAGCGCCCGGAGGACGTTGAAGCGGCCGCCGAGCTCCACCGGCGGCAGGTAGAACAGCCGGGCCACCACGACGGCGATCAGCGCGCCGAAGAGCAGGTTCCCCGGGCTGAAGTTCTGCCACAGCGCGCCCCAGACCATCACCAGCCAGACCAGAAGCGGGAGTTCCTGGCGCAGGGAGATCCGTTTCCGGCTCATTTGCGCTCCTGCCCGCTGGCCGGCGGAACGCCGCCGGTGTCCGGATCAGGCTGGGAGATCGCAGGAACCGGCGCCTCCACGCCGAGGACCGCGCGGATGTACGAGGTCCGGTCCAGCATCTCGACGGCGGACTGGTCCGCCACCTTGAACAGCGGCCCGGCGAAGACCGTTAAGCCGATACCGAAGATGACCAGGCCCAGTGTGGACCCCACCATGGTGCGCGGCAGCAGGGTGACATTCGTCTTGCCGGCCCGATCGCCCCTGGCCGAGTCCTCCGGGTCCGCCAGCAGCACCGGATCGGGGTGTTCGGCGTCCTCGGGCTTGCGCCAGAAGGCGCGGTTCCAGACCCTGGCAATGGCCAGCAGGGTCAGCAGGCTGGTCAGGACGCCGCCGATCACCAGCGCATAGGCCAGCGGGGTTCCGAGTTGGACGCCGGCCTGCAGCAGGCCGACCTTGCCGAGGAAGCCGGAGAACGGCGGGATGCCGGCAAGGTTCATCGCCGGGATGAAGAACAGCACTGCCAGCAGCGGTGAGAGCTTTGCCAGGCCGGCGACGCGGTCCACCGAGGAACTGCCGCCGCGGCGTTCAATCAGGCCGGTCACCAGGAACAGGCTGGTCTGGATCGTAATGTGGTGGGCGACGTAGAAAACCGCGGCACCCAGCCCGGCCACCGAGGACATCGCCAGGCCGAACACCATGTAGCCGATGTGGCTGACCAGGGTGAAGGACAGCAATCGTTTGATGTCGCTCTGGGCCAGCGCACCCAGGATTCCCACCAGCATGGTCAGCAGGGCGGCGACCATCAGCGGGGAGTTGAACGTGTCTCCGGGGAACAGCAGCGTTTCGGTCCGGACCATGGCGTAGACGCCCACCTTGGTCAGCAGGCCGGCGAACACGGCAGTGACCGGGGCCGGCGCCGTCGGGTAGGAGTCAGGCAGCCAGAAGGAGAGCGGGAACACGGCGGCCTTGATCCCGAAGGCCACCAGCAGCATCACGTGCAGCAGGTTCTGCGTGCCCTGGTCCAGGTCCGCGAGCTTGATGGCGAGATCGGCCATGTTGATGGTTCCCGTGGCCCCGTAGATCATCGCGATCGCGATCAGGAACAGGACTGAGGACACAACCGAGACCACCAGGTAGGTCACACCGGCCCGGATCCTCGGCCCCGTCCCGCCGAGGGTCATCAGGACATAGCTGGCGGTCAGCAGGATCTCGAAGCCCACATAGAGGTTGAACAGGTCCCCGGACAGGAAGGCGTTGGACACGCCGGCCACCAGGATCAGGTAGGTGGGGTGGAAGATCGAAACCGGGGCGTCCTGGTCGCCGTCGGCCATGCCCTGCCCGGTGGCGTAGATCAGCACGGCAAGGCTCACCGAGGATGACACCACAAGCATGAGTGAGGAAAACTGGTCCACCACCATGACGATCCCCCACGGCGGGAGCCATCCGCCGATGTTCACCGCGGCGGTGCCGCCCTCCCAGACGGAGGCCAGCAGCCAGCACTCGAGCAGCAGGGTCAGCGCAAGTAGCACGATGCTGACGATCCGCTGGGCGTGGGAATTCCGGACCAGCAGGAACGTCAGGGCGGCGCCGAGCAGCGGAAGGATGACGGCGAGCGGGGCGAAACTGGCAATATTCACTGTCCGCCTCCTTCCTTGCTGGGGGGCGTGACCTTCAGGGATCCGGGCTGTTCCTCCGAGGAGGCCGCCTCGGCGTCGAGCGTGCGGTCGGCAACCTTCACAGTGGCGCCGGCCCCGGCAGGAATGTCGGAGACCGTTTGGCCGTCCGTGCCGAGCATGGTCAACGGGAATTCGGAGGTCTCCACCGGAATCACGGAGTCGTCCTCGGCGTCGAAGCTGGGGGTCTTCGCAACGCGGCGGTCTTCGGCGTCGTCCTGGATTTCGTCCTGGCGGGCCAGCACCCAGGTGCGGTAGATGATGCCGAGCATAAACGCGGTGACGGCGAAGGAGATCACGATCGACGTGAGGATCAGGGCCTGCGGCAGCGGATCGCTGTACTCCCCGGGATCGGTGTCCTTGTTGAACAACGGTGCCAGGCCCGCGTACCCCCCGGTGGCGAGGATCAGCAGGTTGGTGGCATTGGCGAGCACCATCAGGCCCAGCAGGACCCGGGTGAGGCTGCGTTCCAGGATCAAGTAGATGCCGCAGGCATATAGTGCACCCATCACGGTCAGCAGTGTCAGATTGACGCTCATGCCTTCCCCTTGGCTGTGGTTTCGGCCGCGATTCCGCCGGCTTCCTGTTCGTCGGACGGTTCTGCCGGGTGTTCCTCGAAGTGCTCGTCGATTTCGGCCCCCAGGCTGCGCAGCACATCCAGCACCAGGCCGACGACGACGATGTACACCCCGATGTCGAAGATGGTGGAGGTGACGAACTTGACGTCACCAAAAACCGGCAGCCAGAACTCCAGAATGGCGGTCTGGAAGACCTGGCCGCCCAGCAGCAGCGGCGCCACGCCGGAGGCTGCAGCGGTGGCGAGGCCAATGCCCAGCAGGGCGCCGGCACTGACCGGGGTGGCTTCGCGCAACTCGAAACGGCCGCCGGCCAGGTAGCGGATGGTGAGGGCCAGGCCGGCGGTGAGCCCGCCGGCGAAGCCTCCGCCGGGGAGGTTGTGGCCGGCCAGCAGGAGGTAGATCGAGAAGACAATCATGGAGTGGAAAATCAGCCGGGTGACCACCTCGAAGATGATCGATCGGCGTTCCGGCGCCAGGGTCCGCCCCGCCACCAGCCACTCGTCGCGGCTGGAGGCGGCAAAGCGGCGGCTCATGGCCAGCGCGGCGGCGTCGCGGGTATGGCCACGGCCGGCGTTGCGGCTCGGCTGCCGGCGCCCGACGGAGCCTTCTTCCACAGTGGCGGAAGTCTGGATCCGGTCCCCCCTGCCCCGGACGAAAATGAGGCTGGCGACGCCGGTGGCTGCCAGCGCCAGCACAGAAATTTCCCCGAAGGTGTCCCAGGCGCGGATATCCACCAGGGTGACGTTGACGATGTTCAGCCCGCCGCCGCCTTCATAGGCCAGCTTCGGAAATTCGAGCGAGACGGGGGCCGCCACCCGGGCGCCCAGGGCGTAGATGGCGACGAACACCATGGTGATGCCGAACCCGGCGCCGATGATCACGCGGATCACCCGATATTTCCCGCCGGTGCGGTCACGCAGTTCCGCGGGGAGGCTCCGCATGGCCAGGACGAACGCCACCAGGATGATGGTTTCCACCAGCATCTGGGTCAGCGCCAGGTCCGGGGCGCCCTGCAGCGCGAACATCAAGGCGATGCCGTAGCCGGTAACGGACACCATCAGCACGGCCAGGAAGCGTTTGTTGGCACGCACGGCGGCCAGGGCGCCGATCACGATCCCGGCGCCCACGACGATCTGCAGCGGGGCGTTGGGGTCGATGAAGTAGAGATCTGCGGGCAGCGGCTGGTCCGCCAGCACCAGCGCGGTCAGCGGCAGGACGAACGCCACGGTGAGGATGACGGACAGGTAGAAGTACAGCGAACCCCGCTGGGTCCGTCCGGTGATCCAGACGGCGGTGTCGTCGAGCGCGCCGATCGTCAACTGGTAGCTTCGGTCGCCGTCGATCCAGGCGGGCACCAGGCCTTGGAGCCGGGCGACGGCGTCGCGGGTGTAGAACATGACCAGGCCGAGGGCGAAGGTGATCGCGGTCAGCCCCAGGGCCGGGGTCAGTCCGTGCCACAGCGCCAGGTGCCCGGTGGCGGCCGCCGGGTCCTCGCCGGCGGGCACGAACAGCGCCGCGTATGGCTGGATCCACGCGTCCACCGGCGCCGGCCACAGTCCGTAGACGATGGTCAGCAGGCTCAGGACGGCGGGGGCGGCCAGGAAGGCCGGCTGGATCGGTTTGAAGGGGGTGGTCTCGACGCCGGGTTTGACGGCGAAGGCGCCCCACATGAACCGTGCGCTGTAGGCAAAGGTCAGGATGGATCCCAGCACCACGCCCACCAGGATCACCAGCCCCCATGGGCTGGCGGCGTCGGTGCTGTAGTGCACGAACGCTTCGAAGACCGATTCCTTCGCGACGAAGCCGGCCAGCGGCGGGATGCCGGCCATCGAGGCGGCTCCGATCGCGGCCACGACCGCCAGTGCGCGGGAGGAACGGTAGACGCCGGAGAGCTTGCGGATGTCGCGGGTGCCCGCCTGGTGGTCAATGATGCCCACGACCAGGAAGAGGGTTGCCTTGAAGAGTCCGTGAGCCAGCAGCAAGGCGAGCCCGGCGAGCGCCGCATCGGGCTGGCCGAGCCCCACGATCATGGTCAGGAAGCCGAGCTGGCTGACCGTGCCGTAGGCCAAGATAAGTTTGATGTCCGTTTGCCGCAGCGCCCGCCAGCCGCCGACGAGCATGGTGGCCAGGCCAAGGCCGAGCACCATCGGCAGCCAGGGCGCGGTTTCCGCAAATCCGGGCGCCAGCCGCGCTACGAGGTAGATGCCGGCCTTGACCATGGCGGCGGCGTGCAGATAGGCGCTCACCGGCGTGGGCGCAGCCATCGCGCCGGGGAGCCAGAAGTGGAAGGGGACGAGCGCCGATTTGGTGATCGCACCAATCAGGATGAGAACGACGGCGGCGGCCACCGGCCCGGCGGCGGGACCGGTGACGAGGGCGGGTGCCAGCTCGAGGATGGCCGAAATCCGGTAGGTCCCGGCGTTGAAGCCCAGGATGATCAGGCCAACCAGCATGCTCAGGCCGCCGGCGGTGGTCACCACGAGGGCCTGCAACGCGGAGCGCCGCGCCGACAGCCTGGTCCGCGCGTAGCCGATCAGCAGGTAGGACAAGACCGTGGTCAGTTCCCAGAAGATAAACAGCAGGAGCAGGTCATCGGCCGTAACCAGGCCGAACATGGCTCCCGCGAAGGCCAGCAGCTGGGCGCCAAATCCGCCGAGGTAGTCGTCCTTGTCCTTGAAGTACCGGGCGCAGTAGACGAGGACCAGCGCACCCACGCCGAGAACCAGCAGGGACATCACCCAGGCCAGGGCGTCCATCCGGAAGGCGAGCTCAATCCTCAGCTCGGGGATCCAGGGCAGGACTTCAGCCACTCCGGGACCCACCGTGGCGCCGGTGCTGGTTGTCCCTGCGTCGGAATACACGGCGCCATGCTGCAGGATCAGCCAGGCGAACGAGCCCGCAGGCACCGCGGCGAGGGCGTAGAACGAATTCCGGCCGAACCTGCGGAACAGAAATGGCGCCACAGCAGCCACCGCGAAGTGCACGGCAAGGACTGTGATCACTGGTATCTCCGCAACGTCTGGAATTCGTATGGTCAAAAGTTGGAGCAGGCGGGGCATTCGTTAGGTTCAGTCCGGACAGTTTACCAAGCGTTGACAAATTCTTTTCGAACGGTGCGTCGAGCCCCGCGGCGACTGCGGATAATATTCGAGCTATGAACTCCGCTGCTGCCCCAGAGGCCATGCGTCCCGCCTCGGAACTGGAATCCGGCGACCCGGCCTCGCACAAGGGACGCATCCTCGCGTGGGCTGCCTGGGATTGGGGCTCGGCGGCCTTCAACGCGGTCATGACCACGTTCGTGTTCACCGTGTACCTGACCTCCAACGCCTTCGGCGGGGAGGACCGGGCCTCCGCTGTCCTGGGCGGCGCACTGGCCATCGCCGGCGTCGCCGTCGCGCTGCTGGCCCCGGTGACCGGGCAGCGCTCCGATGCCGGCGGGCGCCGGAAGCTCTGGCTGGGGGTCAACACCGCTGCCGTCGCACTCCTGACCGCCCTGTGTTTCTTCGTCTTTCCGCGTCCGGAGTTCCTGCTGCTCGGCGTGACCCTGATTGCGCTGGCGAATGTGTTCTTCGAGTTTGCCGGCGTGAACTACAACGCCATGCTGACCCAGATCTCCACGCCGCAGAACATCGGCAAGGTCAGCGGCTTCGGCTGGGGCATGGGATACCTCGGCGGGATCGTGGCACTGCTGCTGGTGCTCCAGCTGTTCGTCCAGCCCCGCTTTGAGTGGTTCGGCGCCTCCACGGCGGAGGGCCTGAACATCCGCCTGGTCGCGGTGTTCTCCGCCCTGTGGTTCTTCATCTTCGCCCTGCCGGTACTGTTTGCCGTTCCGGAACTCCCCAGAACCAGGCAGGGCGCCGGCCCGGGATTCCTGGCTTCCTACCGTCTGCTGGTGCACCGGATCAAGGCGATCTACCGGACCAGCCCGCACACCATTTACTTCCTGCTCGCCAGCGCCGTCTACCGGGACGGGCTGGCCGCGGTGTTCACGTTCGGCGGCATCATCGCTGCGGGCACGTTCGGATTCGAACTCAAGGACGTCATCGTTTTCGCGATCTTCGGGAACGTCGTCGCCGCGGTGGGCGCCATCGTGGGCGGCTTCCTCGACGACCGGATCGGGCCGAAAGGGGTCATCACCGGGTCGCTCCTCGGCCTGCTGATTGCCGGCACGGTGATTTTGGTCCTTGGCAACGGGAGATATTCCTTCTTCGGAATGGACTGGGCCGGAAGCACCACGTTCTGGATCTTCGGCTTGTTCCTGTGCCTGTTTGTGGGGCCCGCGCAGTCCTCCTCGCGGGCCTACCTCGCCCGGCTTGCCCCGCACGGCGAAACCGGCGAGCTTTTCGGCCTCTACGCCACGACCGGGCGGGCCGTCAGTTTCCTCGCCCCCGCCCTGTTTACGCTGTGCATCGCGATAGCTGCCCCGCTGTCGGAACCCGGCGAGGCGCAGCGCTGGGGAATCCTCGGCATCATGGCCGTGCTGCTGGCCGGGCTGCTGCTCCTGCTCCCGGTCAAGGCGCCGGACGAGACCGAAATCGCCGTCGTCCCCGCCGCCTGAAGCGACCCGAAAACTCCTGCGGCGCACTACGCTGGAGGAATGAACGTGGATGAAACAGACCTCCCGGGACTGGGCCGGCGCAAGGACTTCATGACCGCCTCAGGGCGGCGGATTGGTGTGGTGGAATACCGCGAAGGCCAAACCGAACTGATCGTCTCCACGTGGGATGATCCGGACACCTGCCAGGCGTCCATCCCGCTGACCGCCGATGAAGCCGCCGCGCTGGGCAACCTGCTCGGTGGCCAGCGGCTGGCCATGCAGCTCTCCGAGGCGCACCGCGAGGTTCCGGGAATCGTCACCCGGCAGTTCTCTATCGCGGCCGATTCCCCGTTCCACAACCAGCCGATGGGCAAGGCCGCCATCCGGACCCGGAGCGGCGTCTCGATCGTCGCCATCATGCGGGAAGGCGAGGTGGTTCCCTCACCGGGACCCGACGTCGTCCTGCACCCCGGCGATCTCCTCGTTGCAGTGGGGACGCAAGAAGGCCTGGACACGGCGGCCGGCATCCTGCGCAACGGCTGACGGCATGGATCCGCTCGCACTGACCCTGATTGAACTCGGGGCCGTCGTCTTTTGCCTCGGCATCCTGGCGAGGCTGGCCGGGCGGATCGGGATGTCCCCCATCCCGCTGTACCTCATCGGCGGCCTGTTCTTTGGCGCGGGGGGTCTCGTAAAACTCGAAGGTATGCACGAATTTACCCACCTCTCGAGCGAGATCGGCGTCATCCTCCTCCTGCTTATGCTCGGATTGGAATATACGGCTGCCGAGCTGGTCACGGGGCTGCGCCGCTCCTGGCAGGCCGGTGTCCTGGACCTGGTCCTGAACTTCCTGCCCGGCGCCCTCCTGGCGGTCCTGCTCGGCTGGGGGGGCGTCGGTGCAATGGTGATGGGCGGGGTCACCTACATTTCGTCCTCGGGCATTGCCGCAAAGGTGATCACGGACCTGGGGCGGATCGGTAACCGCGAAACCCCGGTGGTGCTCTCGATCCTCGTGTTCGAGGATCTCGCGATGGCGGTCTATCTGCCGGTCCTCACGGCAACCCTGGCCGGCGTCAGTTTCGTCATGGGTCTGCAGACTGTGGGGATCTCGCTCGCCGTGGTGACCGTGGTCCTGCTCGTGGCCCTGCGGCACGGGCACCATGTGTCCAAAGCTGTGCACAGCGAAAACTCCGAGGTGTTCCTGCTCAATCTGCTCGGGGCGGCGCTGCTGGTGGCCGGACTGGCCGCGGCCATGCAGGTGTCAGCGGCCGTCGGGGCCTTTATGCTCGGAATCGCCATTTCCGGTGCCACCGCGCACAGCGCCACCAGGATCCTCGAGCCGTTGCGGGATCTCTTCGCAGCCATATTCTTCGTGGTCTTCGGCCTCAATACCGACCCTGCGACTATCCCGCCGGTGCTCGGCTGGGCCCTTGTGCTGGCCTTTGTCACGGCGGTCACCAAGATGCTCACGGGGATCTGGGCAGCGAAGCGCGCCGGGATCGGCGTGCCGGGGCGTTTCCGGGCCGGCGCCGCGCTGATCGCCCGCGGGGAGTTCTCGATCGTCATTGCCGGCCTGGCGGTCGCGTCGGGGGTGGTGCCCGCGGAGCTGGCCGCCCTGGCCACCGCCTACGTGCTGATCATGGCCGTGACCGGCCCGCTCGCCGCCCGGTTCGTGGAACCGGTGGTGGCGATGCTGCGCCGCCCGGCGAAACCGCCGAGGGTGCGGACCGCGGACGGAATTTAGACGACCGTGCGGTGGAAGTTCAAGTGGCTTCTGCTCGCCGTCGGGCCGCGCTGGCCCTGGTAGCGGTTGCCGTACTGGCCGGAGCCGTACGGGTGCTCGGCGGCCGAGGTGAGCCGGAAGAAACACAGTTGGCCGATCTTCATGCCGGGCCAGAGTTTGATCGGCAGCGTCGCCATGTTGGACAGCTCCAGGGTCACGTGGCCGGAGAAGCCGGGATCGATGAATCCCGCGGTGGAATGGGTGAGCAGGCCCAGCCGGCCCAGCGAGGACTTGCCCTCGAGCCGGGCGGCGATGTCGTCGGGGAGCGTCACTGTCTCATAGGTGGAGCCCAGCACGAATTCCCCGGGGTGCAGAATGAACGGCTCGCCGGTCTCAACCTCCACCAGCCGGGTCAGCTCAGGCTGTTCCTCCGCCGGGTCGATGTGGGCGTACTTGTGGTTGTCGAAGAGCCGGAAGAACCTGTCGATCCGGACGTCCACTGACGATGGCTGCACCATGGCAGGGTCGAACGGCTCCAGAACTATCCGTTGGGAGTCGATTTCGGCACGAATGTCGCGGTCGGAGATCAGCACAGTCTCAAAATTACCGTACTTGGCGGGGTCGGCCGTGCCCGGGGCCTCTGTTACAGCCCTGCTGTTACGGTCCTGCCTGCTCTTCCAATACCGACTTGAGCTGCTCGAGCTGGCAGACTTCCGCCTTCATCCGCCGGCCGAAGGGGGACTTCAGCCGGGCCAGGAGCCCCCGGGGCTCGCATTCCAGGGCGAAGCGGACGCGGGTGCTCCCGCCTTCCGTGCTCAGGTAGTAGCCGCCGCGCGTCCGCTCCGGTCCGGAAAGGACCCGGTACTGGATCTCCGCTCCGGGCCGTGCCTCGGTGATCTCGAAATCTCCGTACACCGTCCGCCCGCCCGGCCCCGCGGAGGTCTGGCGGTATACGGCTCCCTTGGTCCCGGCGGCGCCCGATTCCAGTTCGATACTGCGGACACCGGCACGCCAGCTCGGCAGGTTGCGGGGGTCGATCAGGAAGTCATACACGCTCCTGGCATCCCGTTGGATGACGACGTCGTACTCTGCGATGGCCACGGAAATCCTTGCTCGGCGGACGGCTGATGGGCGTAGCCCGCTTCCCCGGAACTGCAGCTAACTCCTTCAGGATAAACAGCAGGGCCCGTCCCGCGCGGCTGCGGGACGGGCCTTTATCGAAGAGTTATGGGACTCCCCGGATTGTGTACTGCTCTGTGACTACTGTCCTGAGCCTACTTTTCGGTCAGTTTCGGCACGGAGAAAACCACAATGGCGCCGACCACGGCGAAGGCCGCGAACATGTAGAAGTTGAGCTGCCAGCCGAAGGCCATTCCGGCGATCAGCCCGCCGATCAGCGGACCGCAGATGGCGCCGATGCGTCCAATGCCGAGCGACCAGCTCAGGGCGGTCGCGCTGAGGGACTGGGGGTAATGGGTGGCGCAGTAGCCGCCCACCAGGATCTGCGTTCCCACCGAGCCGAGCCCGGCGAAGGCGACGATGACGAGCAGCATCGCCAGCGGGAGCTGCAGGCTCAGCATGAGGATGGCCACGAACGCCAGGAGGAACGACGCCGTCACGACCTTGCGGATGCCGATCCTGTCCGCCAGGACCGAGGCGCTGATGGAGCCGACGATCGCACCGGCGTTGAGCACCAGCAGGAAGGTCAGGGCGTCGCCGAGCTGGAAGCCGGCCTGCCGCATGATCTGCGGCAGCCACGTGTTCAGGCCGTAAACCAGCAGCAGTCCGCAGAAGTTCGCCATCGCGAACAGGACCGTAGAGCGGACCCACTTGCGGGTGAACAGCGTCTTCATGGCCGATTTCGGCGCGTCGGCGCCGGTCTTGACGTCCTCCGCGGTGACGATGTCCGAGTAGACCAGGCCGTAGCGGGCTGCTGTGGACTTGGCCTCTTCGATGCGCTGCTTGCGGGCGAGGTACGCCACCGATTCGGGCAGGAGCTTCCAGGCGATCGGCAGAAGGGTGACGAGGGGCAGCGCGCCGATCGCGTACATCCAGCGGAAGTCGATGTGCTGCAGCAGGTTGATGGCGAGGAGGGAGGCGCCGACCCCGCCCACGGAATAGCCGCTGAACATCACGGCATTGGCGATCTGGCGCCGCTCCTTGCGGGCAAATTCGACCGTCAGCGCAATGCAGGTGGGCACGATGCCGCCCAGGCCGAGGCCCGTCAGGAAGCGCAGGAAGCCGAAAACCTCGGCGGACGGCGAGAACGCCGTGAGCAGCATGCAGGTGGAGAACCACGCTATGCAGGCCAGCATGATGCGTCGGCGGCCCAGCTTGTCCGTCAGGATGCCGACCGAGAGTGTGCCGATCAGCATGCCGACCAGGGCGAGGCTGCCGATCAGCCCGGCCTGCGCGGGCGTGACGCCCCACTCCTGGAACTTAAGGATCGTGGGAACGGTGGACCCGTAGACCACCAGGTCATAACCATCGAAGACGATGGCCACAAAGCACAGGATCAGGACCGCGTGGCCCTTCCAGCGAGGTGTGGCCTCGGTGCGTAACTCAGTCGGCATTGACTGCGTCATGGATGTACCTCTCGTTGGGATTTCATTGAGATTTGTGTGACAGCTCACATGCTGTGCCCACTGTGTCACGCATTGATTCCGACAGTAAACAAATCAGCATATTTTGTTTGTGTAACGATCGTCAGCAGTAGGCGGGTGAATCAGTGGCCTTTGAAGGCCTCGGCGAGCCACCAGGCGCCGCCGTCGGACGCGATCTTGGCATCGATGACCAGCGGCCGGTTGGGGCTCCCCTGCAGCCAGGTGCGGACCGCCGCAAGATCCCCCGCGCTCCGGACTGTCACCGCGTCCGCACCGAAGCCCCGGGCGATCGCGGCGATGTCCGTGTCCGGGAAGGTGACGGTACTGAGGTCGACGGCGGGATCCCCGTCGGCCGGACGGCCCTGGGACTCGGCGCCCGCGCCGAAGTGGTGGACCTCCGCCCCGTAGCCGGCGTCGTTGTAGATGATGCAGACCAGCGGAAGCTCCAGCCGGACGGCGGTCTCCAGTTCGCTGATGCCCATCAGGAAGCCCCCGTCCCCGGCTCCGAGGACCGGCAGCCGGTCCGGCCGGGCCAGCGCGGCTCCGATCGCGGTGTAGAGACCCAGACCGATCGACTGGAAGGCCTGGGTGAAGCAGAAGCCGAACTCATCCGGGACTTTCAGGTAGGTGCTGGGGTAGCCCATGAAGTTGCCGGAGTCGATCGAGACGATCCGGTCTGCGGGCAGGATGGTGTCCAGCTCGCGGCTTAGCACGCGCGGATCGATCCGCCCGCCGCCGGAGAGATCCGGCGTTTCGACGTCGTTCCAGCGCGAGCGTTCTGCGATGGCCGCCCCGTTCTGCGCGGTGCGGTACCTCGCCGCCGGTGCCGGCTGGAGCGTCCGCAGCTCCGCGAGCACGTCCGCCGCGGTCAGCGCCGAGTCCCCCACCACGCCCAGGTCGACGGGCCGGTTGGCACCGAGCGCGGCGTCCTCGACGTCGACCTGGACCACGGCCGTGCCGGCCGAGATCAAGTGCCCGTGCCGCATGGTCCACATGTTCAGGGCGCAGCCCCAGCCGACAATGAGGTCGGCGCCCTGGATCAGCTCGGCGCTGAGCGGTGAGGAGAATCCGCCGGAGATCCCGAGGGCGAATTCCTCGTCATGGAACAGGCCGTTCGCCACGGCGGACGTGGCCACGAGCGCCCCGGCGTGCGCGGCCAGGCTGAGCAATTCCGCCCGCGCTTTCCGTGCCCCGCGGCCTGCCACGAAGACCGGGCGCTCCGCGGCGTTGATCAGGTGCGCGAGGCGGCGGACGCTGGCGGCGGCAGGACGGACCGGCTGGGGGTCTGCGACGGCGGCTGTCCGGGCCGCTGCTTCCTGGGTGGCAGCCGGGGCCGACTGGACGTCGAGGGGCAGGTTCAGCACCACGGTGCGGCGTTCGTTCCGGGCGGTGCGGAAGGCCCGGAGGGTGTCGGCGACGGCCGTGGCCGGGGAATGGATCCGTTCGCTCACGGCTCCGACGCTGCGGGCGAGGGCGTCCTGGTCGATTTTGAAGTTGGACCGGACAGCGGAGCCCTGGGTGTCGGCCGTCAGCACGATCAGCGGCGTGCGGCTCTTGGCCGCTTCCGCGATCCCGGTGACGGCGTTGCTCAGCCCGCAGCCCTGGTGGGTGCTCACGACGCCCACCCGGCCGGACATCCGGGAGTAGGCGTCGGCCATCGTGGCGGCGCCGCCCTCGTGCCGGGCGGCGGTGTAGGGCACGCCGGCCAGGCGCAGGGCATTGGTCACCTCGAAGTTCCCGCTGCCGACGACGCCGAAGACGTGCCCGACGCCAAGCTCCGCCAGGGTCCGGCCCACGAGCTGGGCGACGGTCGCGGGGGGCCGCTGCACCGGGCCGCCGGGGGCCTCCCTGGCCGCGTCGGCGGTCCCGCGGGGAACCTCTGTGGCGCCGGGGGCGCCGGGGGAAACGTGTGAAGCTACTACCATGGACATACCTTCCATTGAGTACTGCAGCGGTTGGGTCCTGCGCTGTTGCTGACTGCTCTTCGACCTTCCAGGCGGCCTCCATGAACCCCGTAAAGTCCCTCCCCAACACCGCCACGATGGCAACTCTGGAACGGACCATTGAATGGGTGGATACGGATGCCGCGGGGCACCAGCACAATTCGGCGGTGCTCCGCTTTGTCGAGGCATGCGAGGCCAAGTTGTTCCGGGACCTGGATCTGCCGGAGTATTTCCCGTCGGCTCCGCGGGTTCGCCACGAGCTCAACTACCGGGCGAAGTTGTACTTCGGCCAGCAGGTCACCACCACCGTAGTGGTGGAGAAAATCGGCCGCACGTCCATGACGTTCAGCTTTGAGGTGTGGGGCGAGGAGTTCCGGGGCGAACCCCGCGCCCTTGCCGCCCACGGGTCCTTCGTGACGGCCCATGTCGCCCAGGGCGGCACGGCCGCCACCCCGTGGCCAGCGGAGCTGGCGGCCAAAGTCACCGCCCGCGAGGCCAACGGCCCGAACTAGTCCCGCCCCGGACGCTGCCCGGCACCGCGCCGTTGAGGCGCCGGGCAGCGATTCCTTGCCGGTGCTAGACCGACGCCGGCACTTTGGCCGGCGTCCAGCGCAGGTGGGTCGGCAGGTCGGCGATCTCGGGCTCTCGCACCAGGGCCAGGCGGGGCCGGACCGCGTCAGTGCGGGCCGCCGGCGGCTTCCGGCTGCCGGCCCTGAACTGCTGCGGCCAGTCGGCGCCGGGCCCGCGGTAGTCCTGCTCGATCGCCGCGTGCAGGGTCCACTGCGGATCAAACAGGTGCGTGCGGCCGAGGGCGCAGAGGTCCGCTCGGCCTGCCAGCAGGATCGAGTTGACGTCGTCGTAGGAGGACACCGCGCCGACCGCGATCACCGCCACACCGGCCTTGTGCGCCACTTCCTGCCGGATCCGGTCCGCGAACGGCGTCTGGTAGCTCCGGCCGTACGCCGGATTCTCCTCCTTGACCACCTGTCCGGAGGAGACGTCCACGCCGTCGGCGCCGTGCTCCACGAAGGCCCTGGCGATGGCAACGGCGTCGTGCTCGTCGTTGCCGCCGGGTGACCAGTCCGTGGCCGAGAGCCGGACCGTCAGCGGTTTGTCCGCCGGCCAGGCTGCACGGACGGCGTCGAACACCTCCAGCGGATACCGCAGCCGGTTCTCCAGCGATCCGCCGTAGTCGTCGGAGCGGCGGTTGGCCAGCGGCGAGAGGAAGGAGGAGAGCAGGTAGCCGTGCGCGCAGTGCAGCTCCAGCAGGTCGAAACCGGCGGCGGCCGCACGGACGGTCGCGGCGACGAACTCGTCCCGGACCTGATCCATCTCGGCGCGGCTGATCTCGCGCGGCGCCGGGCTGCCCGGGCCGTAGGGGATCGCCGAGGGGCCCACCGGCTCCCAGCCGCCCTCGGGCAGTGGCTCGTCGATGCCTTCCCACATGAGTTTGGTGGAGCCCTTGCGGCCGGAGTGCCCCAACTGGGCGCCGATGGCAGCCGTCGAACGGCTGTGCACGAATTCGACGATCTCGCGCCAGCTCTCCTGCTGGGCCTCGTTGTAGAGGCCGCTGCAGCCCGGCGTGATGCGGCCGGTCTCCGAAACGCAGACCATCTCGGTCATGACCAGGCCGGCGCCGCCGAGGGCCTTGCTGCCCAGGTGGACCAGGTGGAAGTTGCCCGGCACACCGTCGGTGGCGGAGTACATGTCCATCGGTGAGACGACGATCCGGTTTTTCAGTTCCAGCCCGCCGATCCGGTAGGGCTGGAACATGGCCGGGGCACTGCCCGCGATCCCCTGCGTGCGCGCGAACTCCTCGTCCACGCGGGCGGCGAACTCGGGATCCCGCAGCTTGAGGTTGTCGTAGGTGATACGGCGGCTGCGCGTGAGCAGGTTGAAGCAGAACTGGACCGGGTTCTGGTCCTTGTACATGCCGATGTTCTCGAACCATTCCAGCGAGGCCTGGGCGGCGCGCTGGGTGGATTCGACGACGGGCCGGCGTTCAGTTTCGTAGGCTTCCAGCGCGGCCCCGAGCTCGGCGTGTTCGTGCAGGCAGGCCGCCAGGGCGAGGGAGTCCTCCATGGCCAGTTTGGTGCCGGAGCCGATGGAGAAGTGCGCGGTGTGGGCTGCGTCGCCGAGGAGCACGATGTTGCCGTGCCGCCAGGACTCGTTGCGGACCGTGGTGAAGTTGAGCCACTTGGAGTTGTTGACCAGGACCTCGTGGCCCTCAAGTTCCGCGGCGAAGAGGGCACGGATCGCGTCCACGGCCGCTTCGTCGCTTTCGCCCGGCCGGAAGGCCTGGTGTTCGGTGGCGTCGAATCCGGCGCTGCGCCAGACGTCCTCGTGCATTTCCACGATGAAGGTGCTGCCCTCGTCCGAATAGGGGTAGCCGTGGATCTGCATGACGCCGTGCTCGGTGTCCTTGACGAAGAACTTGAACGCCTCGAAGACCAAGTCGGTGCCGAGCCACATGTACTTGGACTTGCGGACGTCCAGGCTGGGCCGGAAAACCTCGGCGAAGCGCGACCGGACGGCGGAGTTCAGGCCGTCCGCGGCGAGGACCAGGTCGTAGTCCCGGCTGAGTTCCTCGACGTCCGGCGCCAGGGTGTTGAAGCGCAGGTCGACGCCGAGTTCGGCGCACCGCCGCTGCAGCAGCTCGAGCAGCTCCTTGCGGCTCATCGCGGCGAAGCCCTGGCCGCCGACAGTGTGCTGCTGAGCCTGGAAGTGGATGTCGATGTCGGTCCAGCGGGCAAAGCGCTCGGACATGTACTCGGCGGTCACGGTGTCCGCGTTGCCGATGCCGCCGAGGGTCTCGTCGCTGAAGACGACGCCGAAGCCGAAGGTGTCGCTCGCGGCGTTGCGTTCCCAGACGGTGACCTCGTGGTTCGGGTCCAGCTGCTTCATGAGGGCGGCGAAGTAGAGTCCGCCCGGACCGCCGCCGATGATTGCGATTTTCATGTGGTGCCTCTCAAGCGTTCTGGTGTTCGGGGGTGGCGGTGTCAGCGGCCAGCTGCGCGCGCAGCCGGAAATGCTGGAGTTTGCCGCTCGGATTGCGGGGCAGTGCGTCGACGAAGTTGACCTGGCGCGGGTACTTGTACGGGGCGATGGTCTGCTTGACGAAATCCTGGATTTCCTTGCGCTTCGCGTCGTCGGCCGCGACGCCCTCGCGCAGCACGATGAAGGCGCAGACCACGCTGCCGCGGTCCTCATCAGGCCGGCCGACGACGGCGTTTTCCATCACGTCCGGGTGCTGGTCAATCGCGGCCTCGACCTCGGGTGCGCCGATGTTGTACCCGGAGGACACGATCATGTTGTCGGAACGCGCCTGGTAGTAAAAGTAGCCGTCCTCGTCCCGGCTGAAGGTGTCGCCGGTGACGTTCCAGCCGTCGACGACGTAGTCCGCCTGGCGGGAGTCGTTGAGGTAGCGGCAACCGGTGGGGCCAATCACGGCGAGGCGCCCAACGGCGTTCGGGCCCAGTTCCCGGCCGTCCTCGTCAAGGATCGTGGCCCGGTAGCCGGGGACAGCGGTGCCGGTGGCGCCGGAACGGATGTCCTCCCCTGCCGCGGAGATGAAGACGTGCAGCATTTCGGTGGCGCCGATGCCGTTGACCAGCTTCAGGCCGGTGCGTTCGTGGACGGCCCGCCAGGTCTCCGGCGGCAGGTGCTCCCCCGCCGACACGGCGGTCCGGAGGCTGGTGAGCAGCCCCTCTGCGCTTTCCTTGAGGATGGCCTTGTACGCCGTCGGAGCGGTGAACAGAATGGTGGCTTTCGCCGCATGCACGGCCTGCGCCAGCTCGAGCGGGGTGGCGCGTTCAGTCAGCAGCGCGGCGGCCCCGAAGCGCAGCGGGAAAACCACCAGGCCGCCCAGCCCGAAGGTGAAGGCCAGCGGCGGGGACCCAGCGAAGACGTCCTGAGGCGTCGGCTGGAGGATGTGCCGTGCAAAGGTGTCCGCGTTCGCGAGGATGTCGCGGTGGAAGTGCATGGTGATCTTCGGCGTCCCGGTGGTGCCCGAGGTCGGTCCGAGCAGCGCGACGTCGTCCGCCGCCGTCGGGACGTCGGTGAACTCGCCGCTTTTGGCGGCGCAGCGTGCAACGAGGTCCGTGCGGGTGCTGCCCCCAATGGCCAGCACCGGCACCCCGTCTCCGGCTGCCTCGGCCAGATCGTCCAGGAAACGGCTGTCGCACAGGGCGGCTGCGGGCCGGGTCAGCTCCATCAGGGTCCGGATCTCGTTGGCACGCAAAGCCGGCATGATCGTGACCACCACGGCGCCGGCCTTGAGCACCCCGAGCCAGGCCGCGACGAGCCACGGGTTGTTCGGCGACCGCAGCATCACGCGGTTGCCGGGGACGATCCCGCAGTCCTCCACGAGGACCTGGGCCACCTGGTTGGCGCGGCGCTGCAGCTCCCCGTAGCTCCAGACGCTGCCGCCGGGTGTGAGCAGGGCCGGGCGTTCGGCACCAAAGCTGCGGACGGCGTCGTCAATCAGTGCGGTGGCGGCGTTGAGCTGCTGCGGGTACTGCAGTTCCGGGAGCGTGAACTCAAGTTTCGGCCATTGCGCTGCCGGGGGCAGGTTGTCACGCGCAAAGGTGTCCTGGTGCGCCGAGGGCGTCAGTTCCATTGCAAGCCTTTCGTATCGTCATTGATAGGAGGTGGTGCGGGCCATCGAGTGCTCCGAATCGGCCGTTTTGGCACCCCAAAAGGGCAGTTACGGAGCAGTCGACATCCGGATCATGCCTTCCTGGACCACGGTGGCCAGAAGCCGGCCCTGCCGGTCGTAGAAGTGCCCCTGCGCGAGGCCGCGGCTGGCCTGGGCCGAGACGGCTTCCTGCACGTAGAGCAGCCAGTCGTCCACCCGGCCTTCCCGGTGGAACCACATGGCGTGGTCAAGGCTGGCCGTGACCAGGCCCGGGTCGCCCCAGGCGTAGCCGTGCACCCGGAGCACCGGTTCGAGGATGGTGTAGTCACAGACGTAGGCCAGGGCAGCACGCTGCAGGTCCGGGTCGTCCGGCAGCCGGTCGAAGGCCTTCACCCAGACCGCCTGGTGCGGCACCTGCTCCCCCTCGACGCTGAGGTACACGGATCCCGGAACGTGCCGCATGTCGAAGCTGCGGCCGCCGGACCAGTAGGCCGCGGCGTCGCCCTCGACGCCGTCGAGCACGTCGGCGGAGGACGGCAGCGACTCCGGTTCCGGGACTCCGGCCGGCATGGCACGGGCGAATTCCTCGCCTGCTTCCTCCGCATGGAAGGACGCCATGGCCACGTAGACGGTCCTGCCGCCCTGGTAGGCGCGGACCTGCCGGGTGGAGTATCCCCGCCCGTCGCGGAGCCGCTCCACCTCATAGCGGACCTCGGCACCGATGTCCGCCGGACGCATGAAGTAGCTGTGCATCGAGTGCAGCGAACGGTCATCCCCCACCGAGCGCATCGCGGCGGCGGCGGCCTGGGCCACCATGTCGCCGCCGTAGGCCTTGGGCCACGGGACATACTGCGTCGTGGCGGTGTAGGCCTCGTCGAGGAAGTCCGGCTCGACCGGCGTCAGCTCGAGGGCGGACAGGAGGATCTCCGAGGTGGGATTCATGCCCGGCGGTACCCTTCGAGGGTGGAGTCCTCGACGTCATCGAGGTTCACCACGATGTTCTCCGGGGTGCGCGCCGTAAGCCAGACGAGTTCCTCGGTGATGCTCATGTTGGCCTCTACGTGCGGCATGTAGGGCGGGACGAAGACCCAGTCCCCCTCGGTCATGTCGATGAATTCCTTGTAGTCCTCGCCGAAGTAGATCCGGCCGTGGCCGCGCAGCACGTAGCCGCCGGTCTCGGCCTCGCCGTGGTGGTGCGGGAAGGATCGGTAGCCGGGTTCGTTGCTGACCTGGCCGTACCAAATCTTTGTAGCAGGGGTGTGCTGCGTGCTGACGCCTGAGATCCGGACGGCTCCGCCTGACTGGCCGGTGTCGCGGTGCTCCGCGCCCTTGCGGGTCACGACGGGGACACCCTGGTGCGTCATCTGGGGGGTCAACTGCCGGCTGATCTGCTCTGTCATGGTGATGCCTCTCTGTATTTGCGGGTCGGTGTGGCGGTGCGTGGCTTAGAGACGGACCGTGTTGGTGAGTGTGCCGATGCTCTCGACCTCGGTGGTGACGACGTCGCCGTTGACCAGGCCGCGGACCCGGACGCCGGCCTCGGGATCGCATTCGTTCGGGGTGACGAGCACCGGGCCAAGCGGGGTGGTGCGGTCGAAGGCCTTGCCCTGGAACCACTGCAGGGTGCGGCTCTGCCAGTCGCGCAGGGAGATGTCGTTCGCCACGGTGTAGCCGGCGATCGCGGCGGAGGCTTCCTCCGGCGAGGCATTCTTGAGCGGGGCGCCGACGACGACCGCCAGTTCCGCTTCCCAGTCCAGCCGGGCGCCGTTCCCGGCGGCGTCGATGACGTCGCCGTCGCCGATCAGGGTGTCCGCGAACTTGGCGAACAGCGTGGGGTACTCCGGCACCTCCCGGCCCATTTCCGCAATGTGGTCGGCGTAATTCAGGCCGCAGCAAATGACTTTGGACGGGCGCGGCAGCACAGTGGCGAACCGGGCGTCGCCAACCGCGATGGGGTCTTCGGACTGGCTGCCCGCCGCTTCCGCGGCGGCTTTTGCCTCTTCACGCCAGCCGGGACGTCCCAGCAGTTCACTGAGGTCCTGCGCTGCCAGGAGCACGTAACGGTCCCCCGACTGCACGGCGGCGCGGGTGGCGGGGTCGCCCGCGGCGTCGCTGGCTGCCGTAATGAGGGTCGCAAGGCGCATGATTCTTCCACTTCCGTTTCGACGGCGGAGCCGGCCCCTTTGCCGGTTCCGGTGACGTGACCACTGTGCCATTCCCCGAGGGGATATGTCGACATTTTTACGGTCGTCACATATGCTCAAGTTAACACGAATTCACCGGTTTGGGTAGGCCGGCAGCTGTCCCGAATCCGCCCGCGTGTACCTTCGCATTTACCCAGCACCGCCGACTCACTGAGGAGCCACCATGAACCACAAGGTCATCAACCCCGCAGCCCTGGCCCAACCCTCGGGCTTCGCCCACGGCGTCCTGGCCGGCAACACCGTGTACCTCGGCGGCCAGACAGCCATGGACAGCAACGGCGACATCGTCCCCGGCGGCATCGTGGAGCAGTTCCGCCAGTGCTTCTCCAACGTCCTCACCACGCTGGCTGAAGCCGGCGGCATGCCGTCGGACCTGGTCAACGTCACCATTTACCTGACCGACGTCGAGGATTACCAGAAGAACGGCCGCGAAATCGGGCGGATCTGGCGCGAAATGGCGGGCACAGACTATCCCGCGATGGCCGGCGTCGGCGTCACGCGGCTCTGGCAGGCCGAGGCGCTGATCGAGATCCAGGCCGTCGCCGTCGTCTCGGGCCAGGGCTAGGACAGGGGCCCGGTCCGGTCCGGCTTATGCAGTACCGGACGTGCCCGTGGCCGCCAGCAGCCGCTCGGCGTGCTGGCGGGCCGGGCCGTTCAGGAGGCGGTGCAGTTCCGCGAAGATCCGCTCCGCGGTGAGCCCGTGCCAGCCGGCCGGCAGGAACTCCGCCGGCAGTCCCGGATCCAGATACGGCAGCCGGCGCCACTGGGTGAGCAGCTGGACGTAGTCCGCGAAGGCCGCCCGGTCGGCGTCGGGCCCGGGCGCCGCCGCCTCCGCCTCCCAGCGCGCCAGCACCGGCGCGAAGCGCTCGATGAATTCCGCGTAGAGCGATTCCAGGGCGGGCAGGTCCCACCACCGGGAGACCTTGTCCTTGACGTCGCCGGCAGTCAGGTGCTCGGCCTTGAAGAACTCCACGTATTCCGTCAGCCCCGCCCGCTCCAGCTGGTGGCTGATGTCCTCATAGGTGTTGCCCGGGGCAATCCAAAGCCCCGGGGTCACGGAACCGAAACCCATCCGGGTCAGCATGCTGCGCAGCTGGTGTCGGAGGTGCCGCTGGGATTCCGGGACGGAGAAGGCGATGAGGAGCCAGCGGTCGGCCGCCGTCGCCCGCCGCGGCGAAAAGATGCGGCGGTCGCCTTCCTGGAAGACATCCTCGAGGTTGGGGGCCAGCCGGTAGGCGGCCACTCCGCCCTGGCGGACGCTTTCCAGCACGCCGCGACGCTTGAGCCGGGACACGGACGAGCGCACCCCGGAGGACTCGACGCCAAGGTCATCCAGCATGGAAATCAGCACCGAGACCGGCAGGGCGCCACCGTTGGAGCGCCCGTACAGGCCGTAGATCGTCACAATGAGCTGCTGGTGCCGCGGGGTCGGCCGGGGAACGGCGTTTCCGGCGGCCGGATCGGAGTCCAGTCCGTCGCCCAGCGGCGGCGCGGGGTTTTCTAGCACCGTCGGTCTTCCCTCAGCAAAACAGTCATGGTTCTAGGCTATAGAGGTCCGCGCGCCGCCACGGCCAGGACGCTCCGCGACCTGCCGCCATACCGCATCCGGCGGGCTCGCACTCAGTCCATAAGGTGTGCGAATGCCTCGTCCACGGCCTGCCAGGGAGCCGTTCCCGGATCCTGTGTGACCCACCAGATGAGCCCGGCCAGGGCCGTGCTCTGCGCCGACCAGGCGAACACCTGGGCGCGGAGGTCGTCGACTCCCGGTTGTGCGACGGCGAAGTCATAGAGGCTCTGCCGCCACAGCAGGAACGGGGCCGAGGTGCTGCTCTGCAGCTCGGGGGTCCGCCCGACGATGCGGATCCGGTGGCGGGCGGTCGGGTCGGTGTCACCGTCGCGGATCATGCCGACGAGGGCCGTGCGCGCGCGCCCAAGCAGAGGCGCCCGCGGCGAGGTCTGCTCGAGCGCTTCCGTGAGGATCTGGAACGAGGCCGTGAGCGGGCCCCACACGATGTCCGCCTTCGTCGGGTACCGGCGGAAAATCGTTCGCGCGGTGACGCCCACTTCGGCGGCGACCTCGGCAACGGAGACCTCGTGGAATCCGCGCTCGGACCACAGGCGCAGGGCGACGGCCTCGATGTGTTCAGCCGTGACCACGATCGGGCGCCCGCGGGTTGCCTGCGGTGTCCCGGCGTCGGCTGCCCGCGTTGTCCTGGCGTTGGTCATCTCAGCACCCTAGTCGCAAAGCTCTTTATGTCATAGAGTGACGCAAAGCAGTCGGCAGCTGTCCGGCAGCGTTCCACGCGGACATAGGGGTCCGGGAAGCGAAGGAGCAAGGCATGTCAGAGTCGAAGTTTTTTGACCACAGCTATGACGTCGTCGTCGTCGGCACCGGTGCCGCGGGACTGGCGACAGCCATGGGCGCTTCAGACGAGGGCCTGCGGGTCCTCCTGCTGGAAAGCACTGGCCGATGGGGCGGTAACACGTCCATGTCCGGGGGCGGAATGTGGATGCCCAGCAACCCGCTCATGCAGCGCGACGGCGCCGGTGACTCCCGCGAGGAGGCGCTGACCTACCTGGAGGCGACGGTCGGCGACGAGGGGCGCGCCACGATGCGGGCCCGCAAGGAGGCATTCGTCGACGGCGTCGCCGACTTCGTCACCACCGCCGAGAAGTACGGTGTGACCTTCGTGCGTGCGGCGGACTACCCCGACTACTACCCCGAGCTCCCAGGCGGCAAGATCGGCCGCGGCCTCGAGGTGAAGCCGTTCGACATCAAGAAGATCGGCGGCTGGTGGCAGACGTGCCAGGCGCCCGCCGCGCTGCCGGTCAAGACCGACGACGTGTGGCTCCTGGGCCGCGCCTGGTCGACGCCGGCCGGCCTCGTCCGCGGGGCACAGCTCGTCTTCCGCGCCCTCGGCGGCGCGGTCACCGGCAAGAAGCTGGGCGGCATCGGCGCCGGGTTGCCGCGGCGTTCCTCGATGTCGTCGTGCAGAAGCAGGGTGCTGAGTTGTGGCTGAATGCCCCGCTGCAGGACCTCGTCGTCGAGGGCGGCCGTATAGTAGGGGTGCGGATTACGCGCGACGGCAGGCCGGTCACCATCGGCGCGACGCGGGGCGTGATGCTCGCCGGCGGCGGCTTCGACCACAACAAGGACCTCCGCCAGAAGCACCACGGGATCGACGGCGACCCGTCGGGCGCTCCGGGCAACCTGGGCCGCCCCATCGAGATCGCGCAGGACAACGGCGCCGCGCTCGAGCTTATGGATGACGCGTGGTGGGGCGGATCGATCGCCGCCGCGCCCGGTCACGGCCCCGCGTTCATCGTCGGAGAGCGCTCCCTGCCCTACTCGGTCATCCTCGACGCCAAGGGTGACCGGTTCGCGAACGAGTCCGAGTCCTACGTCGATCTCGGTCACCACATGCTCGAGCACGACAAGGACGGCCCGTACTGGATGGTCGGCGACGTGCGGCATGCCCGCCGCTACCTGCGCACTTTCGCGATTGATCCGAAGAACAACACGGCCATGAGGAAGGCGGGGATCATGGTCAAGGCGGACACGCTCGCCGAACTCGCCGCGAAGCTCGACATGGATCCCGCCCGGCTGGAGGCAACCATCCACCGATTCAACGGCTTCGCACGGGCCGGCGTCGACGGCGACTTCGGCCGCGGCAACTCGGCCTACGACCGCTACTACGGCGACCCGACGGTCCACCCCAACGCCTGCCTCGGCCCGCTCGAGAAGGGCCCGTTCACCGCCTTCAAGGTCGTGATCGGAGACCTCGGCACCAAGGGCGGCGTCGTCACCGATGCCGAGGCCCGGGCGTTGCGGGAGGACGGCACCGTCATCGAGGGCCTCTACTCGGCGGGCAACAACTCCGCGTCCGTCATGGGGCGGACTTACCCTGGTCCGGGCTCGACCATCGGACCCGCCGTCGTGTTCGGTCTCCGCGGTGCGCGCCACATGGCACGCCGGGGCGGCTGACGGCGCCGGGAGGGGCGTGACCCGTCCCGCGCTCCTCCCTCGATCTTCTGCCCCGAGCTCACCTGCTGTGTGCCATGGACGCGATCAGAAACTGGTTCGGGTGTTCTGGGATGGCTTCCGACTGGGGTAAGGTAAATCTCGTTGTTCCCCGGGACCAGGTCCGGCTTTTCGGACGGTCCCACTGCGGCTGTAGCTCAATGGTAGAGCGCTAGCTTCCCAAGCTTGATACGCGGGTTCGATTCCCGTCAGCCGCTCCAATTTCCTGCCCACCTCCGCTCATCGGCCGTCCCCGGCCTTGGGCCGCTGCCTGTATCGTTCGGAGTCAGGAACCTCTCGGTTCCGCTACAGGAGCGATCATGGCCGACAAATCCCCCCGTCAAGCAGCATCCGGCGCGAACCTCTTGACCCTCGGAATCCTTGCCGGCACCCGGAAACCCGACGAGCGCCGCCTCCCGATCCATCCCCTCCATGTGGACCGCATTGCCCCGGCACTCCGGCAGCAGCTGATCCTGGAGCAGGGCTATGGCGAGCGTTTCGGCGTATCGGACGCCCACCTCGCACCGCTGGTGGGGCACATCGTTCCGCGCGCACAGCTGCTGGCCGAGGCCGACGTCGTTCTCCTGCCCAAGCCGCAGCCCGACGACCTCGCCGAACTCCGGGACGGGCAGGTCCTGTGGGGCTGGCCGCACTGCGTCCAGGACCGTGCGATCACCCAGCTGGCGATCGACAAGAAGCTGACGCTGATCGCCTTTGAGGCGATGAACCACTGGGCCAGCGACGGCGGCTTCGGCCTCCACGTCTTCCACAAAAACAACGAGCTGGCCGGCTACTGCTCAGTGCTGCACGCCTTGGCCCTGACCGGATCCACCGGGGACTACGGCCGCCGGTTGAGCGCCGTCGTCATCGGCTTCGGGGCCACGGCACGCGGTGCGGTCACGGCGCTCAACGCCCACGGCATCCATGATGTCCAGGTGCTGACCAACCGCGGTGTTGCCGCAGTTGGCTCCCCCATCCATTCGGTGCGGATCGCCCAGTTCGACCATGACGACAAAGCGCCGTTCCTCAGCGAGGTCATCACCGAGCGTGGCCGGGTGCCCCTCGCCCCGTTCTTGGCCGGGAGTGACATCGTGGTGAACTGCACCCTGCAGGACCCGAACGCGCCGCTGACGTATCTGCGCACCGAGGACCTCGACGCGTTCCGGCCCGGCAGCCTGATCGTGGATGTCTCCTGCGACGAGGGCATGGGCTTCAGCTGGGCGAAAACCACGACCTTCGCCGAACCGATGTTCAAGGTCGGCGACGAGATCGACTACTACGCCGTGGACCACAGCCCGTCCTATCTGTGGAATTCCGCCAGCTGGGAAATCAGTGAGGCGCTGCTGCCTTTCCTGGAAACCGTCATCACCGGTCCCGAAGCCTGGACGTCGAACGAGACCATCCGCCGCGCGATCGAAATCCGCGACGGCGTCGTCCTCAACCCCGAGGTGCTGCAATTCCAGCAGCGGATGCCGGAGTACCCGCACCAGCCCCTAACGAGCTAGCGGCGTCTGAGTACTCCCAGCTGTACCTACTTGGGTTGCGTACTTACGCATACCATTGATCCACCCGTATTCGTGGCTTATCCTGAGTGTGTTGAAGGTCAAGCAGAGGCCTGCGACAACGATTCAAACTACGAACGCTGTCCTACGTGTCTGCCGTACGGCGACTCACCGGAAGCGTTCGGGATAGGCCGACAGTGACGCCAGCCATGAACCGACCACATCTTCCCGCAGCATCGGCTTCCCGGAGCCATAAACCGGTGGCCCCGCTCTCCCAAGTCGTGCAACGCGGCCCTGCCGCGCACCACCCCAGCCGCGGACGCCTCGATCCGCACCCGACAACCCTGACTGAGGCCGAATACGTCGGAAACCCGTACTGCGAACGTTGCGGGACGGACGAGTTCATTTACCTTGAGACTTTTGTGCCCGCCACGCACCACCGGGACGGTTCCATCAACCGCCTGGGAGAAGTGACGTACTTCTGCTCCGGCTGCGACGACTTCTCCGCGCACGCCGTGCCTGCCACCTGGGTACCGCCGGGCTGGTACTTCGGCTGAGACCGCGGGCTCAGCGCCCCCACAGACCACGAGCCGGGGGGGGGGCCGGGGGGGGGGGGGGGGGGGGGCGCGGGGGGGGGGGGGGGGGGGGGGGGGGGGCGCCCCCCCCCCCCCCCCCGGGGGGGGGGGGGGGGGCGCGCCCCCCCCCCCCCCCCACGACCTGATCGCCCTGCACCGCGACGACGGCGTGGTCCTTTTCGCAGGAGG